>NZ_JBFAON010000004.1:0-89522 GCF_040659795.1 Pseudonocardia sp. NPDC049635 | reverse complement strand
AACACCAAACACCCACCGAACACTACTCTCACTGATTCTCCGCTCTCGGGTGCCGTGCGGCGGGGGGGTGGCGGGCGGCCGGGCCGCCCCCCCGGCCCGTTCGACGACTCACGACGGGGTGCGACCCCGGGAGGTCAGAGACGGTCGGC
Organism: Pseudonocardia sp. NPDC049635; assembly: GCF_040659795.1. Lineage (NCBI taxonomy): Bacteria > Bacillati > Actinomycetota > Actinomycetes > Pseudonocardiales > Pseudonocardiaceae > Pseudonocardia > Pseudonocardia sp. NPDC049635. The sequence goes on along the minus strand of NZ_JBFAON010000004.1, from coordinate 89,373 downwards.
GCTGGCGTAGATGGACTTGTACTCCAGGTAGGAGTTCAGGGCCTCGGGGCCCAGCTCACGCCCCAGACCCGAGTCCTTCATCCCGCCGAACGGTGCACCCAGATCGAGTGCGTAGTAGTTGACCCCGATCGTGCCGGTCCGGATCCGGCGGGCGATGCCGATCCCCCGCTCCTCGTCGGCGGTGAACACCGACCCGCCGAGGCCGTAGTTCGAGTCGTTCGCGATCGCCACCGCCTGGTCGTCGGTGTCGAACGGCATGACCGCGAGGACGGGGCCGAACACCTCCTCACGGGCGAGCCGGTCGGAGTTGTCGACGTCGGCGAAGACCGTGGGCTCGACGAACCAACCCCGGTCCAGGTCCTTCGGGCGCCCACCGCCGGAGACCAGCCGTGCACCGGAGTCCCGTCCGACGTCGATGTAACCCAGCACACGGGTCAGCTGGCGCTCGCTGGCCATCGGCCCGATCTGGGTCCGCTCGTCGAGCGGATCGCCGACCACCAGGTTGCGGGTGTACTCCGCGAGCGCCTCCACGACCTCCTCGTACCGTGACCGTGCGACCAGGATCCGGGCCTGGGTGGTGCAGGTCTGCGAGTTGTTCATGAAGGTGGTCCCGGCCAGACCCGTCATGAAGGTCTGCACGTCGCCGTCGTCGAGGAACAGGGCGGCGGACTTCCCGCCCAGCTCGAGGGTGACGCGACGGATCAACCGGCCGCACTCGGCGCCGATGACCCGGCCGGCCTCCGTGGATCCGGTGAAGGCGATCTTGTCCACACCCGGGTGCGACACCAGGGCCGACCCGGCCTCACGCCCCGCCAGCACGATGTTCAGCACGCCCGGGGGGACACCCGCCTCGCTCGCAGCGTCCCCCATCACGTAGGAGTCCAGCGCCGTCTCCGGCGACGGCTTGAGCACGACGGTGCAGCCGGCCGCCATCGCCGGGGCGATCTTCATCATCGCCAGGACCTGCGGGTAGTTCCAGGGCGTGATCCCGCCGACGACGCCGACGGGCTCGCGGCGCACGATCGTCGACCCCATCTGACTGGGACGGACCTCCTCCAGCGCCGTCGTCGTGATCAGGTCGGCGTACATCTGCAGCAGCCCGGCCGGGGCCGCCCCGTTGAACGGGTTCGACAGCGTGATCGGCATGCCGTTCTCACGTGACACCAGTCGGGCGGTGGACTCGCCACGGGCGGCGAGCCGTTCGGCGAAGCGGCGCATCACCTCGGCCCGTTCGGCGGGGGTCGTGTCTCCCCACGGCCCGTTGTCCAGCGCGTTGCGGGCCGCTCCGACGGCGGCGTCGACGTCGGCGTCGGTACCCATGGCGGCGGTCCCCAACGGCTCGCCGGTCGCGGCCTCGATGGCACGGTGGGTGTCGGTGCCTCGTGGCTCGACCCACTCGCCGTCGATGAAGAAGCGGGTGCGGTCCAGTTCGGTCTGTGCGTCGACGGTGACGGTCACGATCTCTCCCGGGTACTGGCAGGGCCTATATCCGCTTCTGCGGAGCAAAATGGGTTGCTAGTTCGCTTCTGCGTACCCATGGCAGGGTAGACATCCGCAGCCCGACCTGTCACGACTTCGCTCCCGAACCCCCCGGCCCGGCCCGCTCGCCGGCGTCCAGTTCCGCCGACACCCCGGCCTGCCGGATCGCCTCCACGTAGGCGCGGGCGACGTAGGACGCGGGCCCACCGGGCCCGAGGACGAGTCCGACCGACGGCCGGGGGCCCTCGCCGCCGATCGGTATCGCCCGCATGCCCGCGGGAATGCCGAAGGCACGCAGCCAGGTGTGTGCGACGACCGCCGACCACCGTCCGGTCGCCAGGTGCGCGTACAGCGCGTCGAGCGTGTCCGCCTCGACGTCGACCCTGGCCTCCACCCCGGCATCACGGAGAGCGCCGTCGACGATCTGCCGGTTCTGCATGTCCGGCGCCAGCGCGCACATGGACAGCCCCGGCACGTCGGCCCAGCCCATGCGATCACCGGCCGCGACCTCGGTGCCCGCCCCGACCAGCAGCAGGTAGCGCTCGCGGTACAGCGGGAGCACGTTCTCCCGTTGCTGCTCGCCGGTCACATAGGTCAGCCCGACGTCGAGATCGAAGTCCGTGAGCCGACGGCCGATCTCGCGCGAGGACATCGCCTCGACCCGGGTGCGCGCCTCGGGATGCGCCGCGGTCCAGGCGACGGTGAGCGCGGGCACGGCCGGCACGGCCGTCGGGATCGCCCCGATACGCACCGTCGCGCTGAGCCCGCCCTTCATCCGCAGGAGGTCCGCGCGCAGGGCGTCGCGCTCGGCCAGGATGCGCACCGCCCAGCCCACCACACACTCACCCTCGGGGGTGAACCCGTGGAACCGGTGACCCCGCCGGGCGATCGTCACACCGAGCTGACGCTCCAGGTTCCGCAGCGCAGCGGACAGGGTCGACTGGCTGGCGTAGCAGGCCGACGCCGCCCGGCCGAAGTGCTTCTCCCGCGCGAGCGCGACCAGGTACTCGAGCTGTCGCAGCCCCACCTCACCGACCATGCGGCCGAGATTACTCCGCACAAGAGGATAAATAGGATTCACAGAACCGCTGATGCGGGTTTGCTAGCCAGGACTCCGGGGCGCCCGGTCGACCTCGCGGGCGTGGAGATGCCCGTCGCGGACAGGGCGGTCCTCCTGGCGGCCGCGCCCGATCCGCTACCTTGCCGCGCAACGCGACCGGGTCCCGGATCGACACTGTCGCGCGACGGGGTCGTCGGTCCGGACACAGTCCGCAGCACGCTCAGCCCCACCACGGTCCCCAGGACATCTTCACTACCGGGACCGGGTCGTTCCCACGATCTCAAGATCTGGGGACAAGCGGCAGTCAACTCGTCGGACGATCGGTCGAGCCCTCCGGGAGGGGACCGATGGCGATCCGGAGTGTCGAGCGGTCGACCCGTGCCGATTCTCGCCGAGAAATCCCGCCAACCGTCACTGGTCTACTTTTTCCACCACGCGAAGCGCCGTGCCGACCGGCTTGGTGACCAGCACACTGGAATCGTCGACCACGATGTCAGCGAGGGTCAGCGGGTCATTGATGTCTCCTTCGCGAATCAACCAGAAAGCGGCAGTGATCGCAGTTCGTCGCTCGATCGGACGGCTGGAGTTCGCGAGCTCGAACAGCGGTCGGCGCGACTGGTCGAGCAGATACCGTCCGATGACCCGCGGTGCTGCCCGGTCGACCAGATCCCAGATGCTGATGAGATCGCGGTGAGCCATGTAGGTGCCGTACAGTCGGCGTCGCTCGTCGTTGTGCAGGCCGCGGCTCCGGGCCTTGAAATCGAGAATCGAGACGCCGACCATTCGAATCTCGCACCACGGACTGGACAGCATGTCGGGGACGTGCGAGCGGTCGATCCCCCACCACTCCTTGGCCGTGTCGAACACGTACTTCATGCGAACACCGATCGCGTCCAGACCGCTCTCGGGCGGTAGACGCCGAACCATCTTCTCCTTCTCGGCCGGACTTCGGAAATCACTCAAGGCGACCTGAAGCCACTCGCGACAATCCGTTATTCTGCCGTCTCTCCGGTCGCGGTCGGACGATGTGCGCGCGCCATGGCACACGTCGTGACGTTCTGTCGGGGTTCGTCGCCACCCTGCGACGACGGACCCGGGCGGCCGGGCCGCCGAAGCGGCCTTCGACGGGGGTCGGGTGGCCGACGCCTGAGCCTGGATCCACCGCGTATGCCTTGCTGATCAGGTAGTGGATCTTGGGTTGGTGTGGTCGGTGGGTGGGCGTGGTGGTGCTGCCGGTCTGCCCGGCTTTCCCACTGCGGTTCTCCGGTCGTGGCCCTGGGGCCGGTGGTCAGGCGAGGGTCGGGAGGGGGTCGTGCAGTGTGACGCGCAGCAACTCGTCGAGCCCGGGTTCCCAGGGCCGGTGCTGGGGCAGGTGCAGCACGAGCCGGCCCGCGGAACGGGCCAGCCGGGCCGGAACGTGGATCAAGCGGTCGCGCAGGGTGCCGGTCCGGGCCCGGGCGTGGAGGGTGCCGGCGAGGGCGCCGGCGGCGCGGGTGAGGTTGTGGGCGATCACTGCGCAGGCCAGCCAGGCGGCGTTCGCGGTGAACCGCCCGGAGGGCAGGTGCGCGAGCGCGGAGTCCTTCAGGTCGGCGATGACCTGTTCGACGATGGCGTGGTCGCGGTGGGTGGCCTCCGCGGCGAGCATCGGCTCGTCGCTGTCGGTGAACACCGCGTGGTAGCGGTAGACCGCGAACATCTGTGACTGCCCGGCCGGGACCGAGCGCGGGTTGAGCCGACGTACCCGGCGCACGATCAGCCGGGCGGTGACGTGCTCGACACGGCGGCGTCCGGTGAACGCGGTGAACGCGATCTCGGCGACCTCGGCGTCGGAGACCCACCGTTGCTCATCGCCGTCCCAGATGGCGTTGCGGTATCGGATCGGGGTCCATGCCTGCTCGTCGATCCGGGCGATGGCCCTGGTCATGGTGGGGGTCAGCCGGCCGGTGACCGAGAAACAGGCCCCGGCGCGGCGGCAGGTGTTGATGATATCGTAGCCGTAGAACGCCGAGTCCGCGCGCACGATCAACAACCCGGTTGCTCCGGCGCGTCGTGCGGTGGCCAGGGCCTGGGCGAGCAGGTTCGCCGCGCCGCGCACCGAGTTGGTCGATCCCTTCCGCAGTCGGGCGGCGGCGATTACCGGCACCGATCTCGGCGTGGACAACGTCGCGAGCAGGGCGTTGAGGCCGTTGACGCCGGTGTAGCCGCGTCCGGCGCCCTGCTTGGCGTAGCCATAGACCTGCCGCACGGTGTCATCGAGATCGAGGAACGCGACGCTGCGGGCGCCGGGTAGGACCGGGGCTGCGGCGGCGAGACGGGCCAACAGCCGGGCAGCGACCGCGTCGAGCTGGCGGACGTGGCCGAAGGTGAACCGGCGCAGGAACGTCCCCAACGTCGAGGGCGCCCGCACCCGGTCGAACAACCGGGCCATGCCACCATGACGCAACAGATCCATGTCCGAGATCGAGTCCGCACCGGCGACCATCCCCGCTACCAGCGCGATCACCTTCTCGGTGGCCTGCGCGGTGCCCTTCCCGGCCAGCGTGAGCCGCCCGGCCAGCAACACTTCCAGCCCGCAACGAGCGGCCAGCGCCATCACCGCCACCAGCCCGGCGCACGACACGAGATTCGGATCATCGAACCGCGCCGAGATCGCGCGGCGCGCATGAGATAGTCGCATCCAGCGGATGCCCTTCTGGCCGGTGACTCAAGGACCCTCAGCAAGTCCTATCGTCCCAGCACAGAAGGGCATTCGTGCGTCACGACCCACCCTCACCAGCGCACTTTCGCGGTGGATCCAGGCTGAGCGCCACGCCGCCGGTGGACGGCCGGTTCAGAGGCGTTCGACGCGGTCGGCCTGCGGGCCCCGGTCGCTCTGGCGCACCCCGTACCGGACGCGGTCACCCTTCTGCAACGGCTCCGACCCCATGATCACGGACACGTGGACGAAGAGATCGTCACCGCCTGAGTCCGGGGTGATGAAACCGAATCCGCGGTCCTCGTCGTAGCGCGCGACGACACCCTCGCCGCCTCGTGCGGGCACGCCCCGCGACACCGGCCCGGCGGTCGCGGCAGGTGCCGTCCGGGCCGGCACCGTCCGGGGCTCGGCGCCCCGGACCAGGTGCACGTCGCGTGCCTGCGGGCCCTTCTCCGCACTCGCCACCTCGTAGGCGACGCGGTCACCCTCCATGAGCCACGTCAGTCCCTCGGCCAGGGCCCTGGCGTGCACGAAGACGTCCTCGGCGCCGGAGTCGGGGTTGATGAAACCGAAGCCCTTGTCCTCGTCGTACCAGGCCACCGTGCCGTCGGCACCGTCCGCGCCGTCCGAGGTGCCGGCCGCCGCGGGGAGGCCGGCCTCCGCTCCCAGTGGGATCACGTGCCCGGCCTGCGGGCCGCGCTCGCCCTCCACGACCAGGAAGGCCACCCGCTGCCCCTCGGTGACCACGCCACCGGTCACGATGGCGGAACTGTGCAGGAAGATGTCGGCGCCGCCGCCGTCCGGCGTCACGAAGCCGTATCCCTTGCCCGGCTCGTACCAGTTGACGGTGCCGAGCAGGCCTACGGCGCCGCCGGGAGCCGCGTCGGCGGTGACGCGAACGCGCAGCGCCTGGGGCCCGCGGTCGTTCTCACCGACCTCGAACACGACGGCCTGGCCCTCCCGGAGCAGGTTCGCGCTACTCTCCCCGACGATCTCGGAGGCGTGCACGAACACGTCCGGCGAGCCGTCCTCGGGTGCGAGGAAGCCGAAACCCCGTTCGGCGTCGAACCAACGGACGGTCCCCTGCGGCATCGAAAACTCCAGGTCGAGTGGGCGGGCACTGGCCCACAGTCTCTCTGACCGGCCTCGCGGTCCGTCGGGCCGGGCCCACAGGCGGGCGGTGCGGGCCGTCAGTAGCGCAATCGCTCGAGCACCGCGGCCGTCTTGGCGTCGAGCGCGGCCCGGCGCTGGTCTTGGGTCGCTCGGCCGACTCACACCACGTCTTGACGCACGACGTCTGTCTCAAGATCAGAGCTGATCAGCGTTTCCGCTGGTCAGAGCGCGGAGCGGGCGACGGGAATCGAACCCGCGTAGCCAGTTTGGAAGGCCTCGCCAGACTGGCGCTCGTCGGCCCTGACCAGGAGGAACAACGGACGTAGAGCGCTGGGACTGACCGCTGTTGACCGCCCGTAGTTGCACGCCAATTGCACGGGGCTGAGCCACGCGTACGACCGCTTCGGTGTGAAGCAACCCGATCACCGTTCGGACAGGCGATGACACCCAGGTCAGCGCGTCCGTCCCATCCGTGGACGTCCACCGCAGACCACCCTCGTGAGGGGCCGCCGTCAGGCAGTTGGTCAAGCAGGCCGCCGTCGTACTGCCGCACCCTGAATCCGCGGAGACAAGATCCACTACTTCCCGCGCAGCACCGATGCCTGCCGTCAGCCTTCGTACGCTGCACAGTCTCACGAAGGCGTCTGCCAGGGGCGTCGGTCGCTCGTCGGCTTCTGCCGTTCATTTCCGGGGTACTCCGGGGAGTACAGGGCCGTATCCCTGACCAGGCCGATGGGCGCTCCCGTTGACGCACGGATACAGGCACCCCCACAGTTCTCTGACAGCATCTGCATCCCGAAACAGGTTGATGCGGGCCGTCGTGAGAGGATTCGAGCCAGCAGTGGGGTCGAACGAGAGACAGAAGGAAGCCCGTGAGCAACGAGCAGGTTACAGCGGACGATCTCGACAAAGAGCTGATCGACCAATTACATGCTGCAACCCTAAAGGCGTCCGACTCATGCTTTGAAATCAAGAAACTTTGCGCAACTGTTCTCGTGCCAACTGGCGCATTGGTTGCCGTCTTTTCGGAGCGCAGCCTCAACGTCGCGGTGTTCATCGCAGGCATATTCGTGATCTTATTCTTCTGGTTAGCTGACGCCGTTGGATATTATTACCAAAGGCGCCTTCGTGCGACGATGAACATCGCATGGGAGCGACGAGCTGCACGCTGCGAGGAGACGTGGCGCCCGCCCAACACCTCTAGTGTCTCACCATTGCGCGCGGCGTTCAACGGATCAATGACGTTCTATGCACTCCTGGCAACCCCCGTTGCCATTGCCCTCCTCTTCTTTGTCACTGGCTCAATCCACTCTCCGATTCCATCGCAACCATGAGCACATTCGTAAGCTACTGCAGGGCAGACAACGGTTTATCGCGACTCCTCGAGCTGGAGATCAAGCTATCGCCGCTCGGGCCGATATACATCGACGACTTGCATCACCGCAAGGATGTAGATCGAACGAACGAAGTGCACACCGCATTCTCAAGAGCGGAAGCCTTCCTGGCAATTCTTACCAGGAACTACCTTTGTACACCGTGGACAAGGTACGAAGCCGAAACTGCGCGCGCACGACGGATGCCCTTGCTTATTCTTGCGGAGACCGACGAGGTCCGACAATGCGGCTACGCCGAACTGCTCTCGCGGATCTCATCGACTGTTTGACTGCCAGGCACCGGCAGGTGGCTTGGGACTAGCGGCCCTGTCAGCCCTGTGCAGGTCCAGAGTCCGGTGGCGCTCCTGGGCGTCCGGAGTGTCTCTATAGGATTGTCACTCAGTTAGACACTCATTCGACGTATCGCTCCCCTGCTCCGTACCGCTAGAGCTGGACCACTAACCGCCCGAAGACAAGATCCACTACTTTCGGCGACGCTCGACGTTAGCCGTCGCCCCTCGTGCACTGCGCGGACTCACCGCCTCGCAGCGGTAACGGTCCGCCGTCGGCTTCTGCCGTTGAATTCCGGGGATAACCCGGGGCGAGCCCGCTCCCCCGCGCCTTCCGAGTGCCATCCCGTCGACCTGTCGCCAGACCGACCGTGCGGGCGCCCGTGGGCGGCCCTCGACGCAACCGCACCCGACCGTGCCACGCTCCGCCCACGGGCGTCCGTGCGGTACGCCCTTCGGGAGGTCGGCGGGATGGCACGGTGCAACCATCCTGGAGACCTGCCCGCCCGGCGAGGGCGCTCCGTTGACCTCTGCTTGCGACCCGCCGGGCGACTCCTGTCGACATGCGAGGGAGCGGAGCCAGTTGTTACAAGTGCTGATATGTCTGAGAAATCACACCGCGCGCCTCCAAGCGCGACGCGTCAGCTCGGAAGAGCCTTGCCTTCTTCTTCCAGCATTGCGCGCACCAGCATCAGCGAGATGACCTCATCAATCAATTTTCCCAGCTTTCGAACATTTCCTAGATTCTGCAGTCGAGCGTGCAGTATCGTCTTAATATTGGGGAGATCCAGCCACTCCTGTTCTACCGCTGTCAACGTAGAGAATCTTCCATCGACGATCCGGTCGATAACTCGTTTCACTCCCTCCGCATCCAGAGAGGCGAACTCCACCAAAGCGTCGAATCGAGAATAGAGCGCATCCCCAAGAGCGGCGCGTATATCATCCTCCGTTCTATAGTTCGATGTGCAGATCACTAAGGATGCACCGAGCTCGACACGGTAGTTCTTGTCTTCAAACACTCCATCGTCGAAGAGCTGATAGAAGGCGCTGTGAAAGATCGGATTCGCCTTGTCGAACTCATCAACCAAGATGACGCCGGACTCACGGTCGAGCAGATCGTGAGCGAAAGAGACTTCGGAGTGGGCCCCTCCAAAGACATACGAGGCAAATTTCTCGCTGTGAAACATTGAGAACTGCTTGCGCAACAGCGCGCCGCCGAGTAGTCCGTTGATGAAGTGTGCGGTCTCCGTCTTCCCAACGCCCGAGGGTCCGTAGAACATCAGAACGACCGGCGTACTTCGGCGTGTTGTAGTCAGCGGGTACAGCGCAGCTAGAAGCGATTCTCTTACGGCCCCTTGCCCGACCAGGTGATCTGCAAATCCATCACGAAAGGCAACGAGAACGTCCTTGGTTACCACGGGATATACGAACCGCTGCACCTCGGTTGTGAATACTCTTTCGAGCTGCGAGTGAACGCGCGCGGGAGGGTTATGCAAGTACAGGCACTCGGGACTGATCTTTTGGATGAGGCTTACGAAGTTCGTGATCGCGTGCTCGTTCAATGTAGCGTAATCGCCCGACTCAGCGACCACTAGCTCCGGCTGCGGATCGGACTCGTCAGGCGGCGGCGACTCCTGACCTTCAACAGCTAATGTATGGCGACGTTTAGCCTCGTCAAGCTCATCGACAAGATCAAGGAGACTCTCCCCCATATCTTGCCCAAGTTGCTCCTTGAACCACGACGGAGGGCCGTAAAAGATCTTAACCTTGACATCAGCCGACATGCTCGACCCCCGCAAACAACACGTCGTAGACGTTCAAGAGGAGGTCCTCCCGAGTGGGCTTTTCATCGACAATGTCGGCCGCGGATGGCAACGCCTCGTTCGCACCAACGGCCATCTCTGCCTTCATGTCGAGTGCCTTGTTTGCAGTTCGCCCAACAAGTACTCCATGAAATGTTAGATTCATCCGACCGAGATCGGCCAGTCCGTAATTATTCCTAAACGCCTTAATGTTGAAGCGGAGGACGTGAATCGTCCCGCCCGAATCTTCACCAAGAAGCTCGTAGTAGCCCTTGGCTCCTGCGAGCGTCTCGTCCATTCGAGCTAGATCTATCGGCGCATCTTCCATTCTAAGCATAACCATGTATGGTGTGAACATTTTTGCGAATGCCATAGATCCCTCCGGCGCAGTGACGCGGAGTTTAGTCAACTTCTGAACCCGCTCATCCTTCGCTGCACTACCGAGGTAGTCCGTCAGTATCGTGTTCGACAGCGTCTTACGAAGAAGACTTTGTCCGCTTTGTGCGATCTCCGCACCGCCGGCAACTCCCGCTGAGCCACCTAGAAATGGAAGCCAACTGAACTTGGCTGCCACCTCAGCTTGCATCTTACCGTGCAGCTCGCTGGTACGATCTCGAACATCCTCGCTCGAAGCGACGGCCTTTCCGCCGGCCGAAATGTCAAGGTAATCGGATGCCGACTCCTCATCAAAGTACACAACTTTGATGATTGACACAGTCGCACTCTTCTTTGCGTTAGCCATTGCGCTCCGATCGCAGTCACCGCTCTTCCTTCCATCGCTTGTTCGGCTATCAGCGTGACAGCGACTCATCACGATCATCAGTTTTAACGATTTTGTCAGTAGTACGCGCGCCGATGGTCGATGCACCGGGCTCATCAGGGCCTACGCGTCTCGACTCCTGACGGTCATGCCGCGGCACCGATCAGACTGCCCGGAGAGGCTGGGCGGGGACCGGCCGGAGGCCGCACGCCCCGGACAGCCTCTCCGCCGCGGCGCCGGAGGCGCCGCCTTGATACCGAATGGAAGGTCTAGACACGGCGCGCGCTGACTCCGTTGTCGTGTCCCGGCTGATGCTCGACGTTCGCTGCTCGCGCGGTGGTCAGACCGTGGCGGCGTCGGCGACGCTCACCCATGCCTCGGCGCGGTCGGGGTCGGTGCCGCTGGACAGGGCGATGCTGCGGGCGAGGGCGCGGGCGGTGTCGAGCTGGTCGTCGCTGAGCTTCAACGCGAGGACGGCGATGTCGTAGGCGGCCTCGCCGCTCATTCCGCGTGGGTCGATGAACCACAGCCGGGAGTTGCCGTGGAGCAGGTTGGGTGGCGAGAGGTCTGCGTGGCACAGCGCGGCGGGCATGTGGGTGGCGAGTTGGTCGAGCACGAGGGTGGCGGTCTGGCGGACGGCGGCGGGTTCGGGCCCGCGGTGGGGTGGCTGGTCGTCGGCTGGTGGATCGGTGAGCCGGGTTCGGAGCCACCCCATGATGCTCGGCACCGATGGCGGGGCCTGTTCGGTGGAGAGGGTGCGGAGCATCGTGGCGATGCTGGCGAGGTCGCGGGGTTTCGGCTCTCGCTCGGCGAACGACGTCCCGGGTTCCACGATGTCCATCGCGGTCCACACGCCGGTGACGGTCTGGCGCACCAGGTGAACGGCAGGCGCGAGCCCGGCCTGCGCGAGCCGGGCGAGGACGGCGGCCTGGTGGACGGCGTGCGGGTCGGGAGTCGATCGCAGGACCAGTCGGGCACCGGAACCGGTCGTGGCCTCGATGACGTGGGCGGACCGGGCGGGAAACGTCCGGCCGGTCGGTGTCACCGAGAGCGCAGCGCAGACGTCGGCCAGCTCCCCGGATAGGGCGTCGGTCCATGCGGGCGCGAGGTCGGGCCATCGAGCATAGGCGGCGCGGGCGACGTCGGGTCGGAGCGTGGTCATGGGCGCAGCGCGGCCGCGAGAGTGTGCATGTCCTCGACGACGACCAGGGCGTCTGCGTCAGCGAGTCCTTCGGCACGCTCGGGCCGCTTGGCGTAGCCGATGCAGGGCACCCCGGCGCCCGTTCCGGCGAGGGCATCGGTGATCGAGTCCCCGACGAACACCGCGTCGGCCGGCGCGGCTCGGGTGATGTCGAGTGCGGCGTTCAGTAGGTGGGGGTGGGGTTTCATCTGCTCGGGGTGCCCGAAGGGCCGGCCGATGATGTGTTCGACGTGTTCGGTGAGGTCGTGGCGGGCGAGGTAGGTGCGGATGGCTCGCTCGGAGTTGTTGCTGACGACCACGACCCGGCGCCCGATTGTGCTCGCGACTCGGATGAGCTCGTGGGCTCCGGGGGTCGGTTCGGCGACGGCCGCGGCGCGGGTCTCGTGCTCGATCACGTGGGCCTCGACGTCACGTCCAAAGCGGGGCGAGTGCCGGTAGGCGGCGCGCAGCAGCACGAGCGGGTCCTCGGTGCGGACGTCGTCGAGGCCGATGCTGTGGACCGTCGCGAACTGGCGTACTGCGGCGGCGACCTCGGGTGCGGGGTGTCGGGCGAACAGGTGCGCGACCGGGCCGTCGAAGTCGAGCAGCAGGACCCGGGCACCATGGAGCAGGTCGGCGAGCTGGGTGCGGGTCCCGACAGGCAGGCTCACTGCGGGTACTCCCGGGTGATGGAGTTCCAGACGGAGTCGAACCAGGTGCGGGCTTGGGCGACGTACTGGGGGCCGTTGCTGGTGTCGGCGTCGTCGCCGGTGGAGAAGTGGAACAGGGTGGCGTCCTTGCCCATCGGGTCGAAGATCGGCACCGGGGTCTTGTCGATGGTGACGGTGTGTTCCAGGACCGGGTAGAACCCGAAGAACGCTTCCTCGTCGTTGATCAGGTAGAGCTTGAACAGCGGCGACGCGCTGTGCGCGCGCACCTCGGCGGTCGCGGACTTCACCAGCCCGAGATCGGCCAGCTCACCGATGTTGTCGGTGATGGTCTCGACGGCGCGGCGGGTGATCCGATCGGCGCGCTTGCGCACGGCGGGGTCGTCGGCGGCGGTGTCAGCGCGGCAGGGCAGCGCGATGGGGACGCCCGGATCGGACAGCATGACCCGGATGGCGATGGACTCCGGGGTCAGACGCCCGGCGCGGACCTTGTCCAGGACCTCGGACAGGGTGCCCGCGAGGGTCTCCCCGGAGAACCCGGCGAAGTCGATGTGCACGTGCGGCCGCTCGAACGCCGCTTCGATGTGTGGGCGCAATCCGACCGGTAGCTCGGTCTGAGTGCGGACGAACACTCCGCTGCCTTGGCGGCTGATCAGCAACCGCTCCGCGTAGAGCGGGCGCAGCGCGGCCTTGACCGTCTCGCGGGCCACACCGTAGCGCTCAGCAAGATCGGGCTGGGAGGGCAGCTTCTCCCCCGCGGTGAGCTTGCCCAGCTTGATCGCGGCACGGATCTGGTTGGCGATCTGCTGCGACGGAGTGCGCGGATCGTCCGGGTCCAGGCGCGCGAGGAAGTCGGCGGGCGTGCTCATACCTCCACAGTAACCGCCCGCTGACTAGCCCGGCTAGCCATCTTCACCCGACGTACTTGACATGGCTAGCCATATGCCACCATGCTGATCTGGCTAGCCAAGCTGGCCAAGTGATCGAAGGGGATGACGATGAGGGACCTTCCGGTGGTGCTCGATGGCTACAAGCTCACGGTCGTGGAGCCACCCGCACCCAAGACCCGGCAGGACGCGAACGGCGCGGAGGTGCCGATCACGGATCGGGACGGGGTGATGCAGTTCGTGGTGTCGCTGTTCGCGAAGCTCCAGGTCCAGGCGGGGCAGCGGGCGCCGAAGGGTGAGGAGATCAAGGTGACCCTGACCGCCGACCCCGGGGAGGGCTTTCCGGAGGACGTTCGGGTGCAGTTGATCGATCCGAGGATCAACCCGTACTCGATCGACTCTCCGGATGGGCGGACGGTGTCGGGGATCGCGTTCAAGGCGGCCGGGCTCAAGCACGCCCACCCCGCACCCACACCGGCACGCCGGGGCAAGGACCACGACGGCGGTGACCAGTGACCCGCCCGGAGTGGTTGCCGTCGTCGACGGTGACGGTGAACGTGCACGTGTTCGACACGACGAGCTTCCCGGTACGGGTCTACCCGCGGGAGGACCGGGTCACGGTGGATGTGGAGGGCTCCGGGGGCTCGGTGACGCTCTACCTCGACCGGACCGACCTGGTGCGGCTCAGGGAGATGCTGGACGCCACCGAGCGGGAGCTGACCGCCCGCCAGAACGACAACGAGAGCAACGAGGTCCGCGCAGTCAACGGGCCGGCCGCCTGACCCGGCGGCCCATTCAATTTCGCCGGACCGGGTTCCGGCACATCCGAGTAGTTCCGAGACGGGGACAGCTGTGTCTCCGATCAGGGGTGATCACCGGTGGTGTGTGGCGAATGCAGTGGTAGCCGCGCCTGCGATGTGTGTGACGGTTACGGCGATTCGATCGACGGGATCGAGTGCCAGGTATGTGGCGGTTCCGGGGTCTGCCCGGGCTGTTTCGGAGAAGGCGACACCAGCGACCGGAACGACTCCGGGTCGATGAATCGAATGGAGATGACGGCATGAACACGACCACGAACCCTCGACAGCGCTCCACCTCGGGTGTGGGCCGCCTGGTGCGCCGGTTGGAGATCGAACGCCGTCGCTGGGCCCGCACCGAGGCACCGTGATTCCCACGGAGCAGGCGTGGCGGGCCGGGGTCGCCGAAGGCCTGCGCCTGGCCCAGCTCGCCATCCGCAAGGGCGTCTGACATGGCGTTCAGTCTCGGGGCCCGGGACCGGGTCACGACGCTGCCAAAGGTCAACCGGCGGGCGCTGCGCAAGTACGGCGAGTTCTGGCGAGCCCTGCAGCTGGTCGGGGACGCCCTGGCCGAGGCGGAGAAGCTCGCCGCAAAGGCACGGGACGCCGAACGCCGCAGCGAGCGCAAGACCGCGAAGGGCGTGAGCGCGAAGGCCGGCGTGACCGCGCGACACGCCTGGTCGAGGGCGAGCGGGGAGGAGATGAGCGCGGCGGCGAAGAAGGCCCACCGCGCCCTGCAGGTGATGTCGGCTTCGGCCAGGAAGTGGGAGGCCGAGCTGGTCTCCCGCGAATGGAGAAAATGACATGTCGAAAGCTGTCGACCGAGCGGTCGAGGACATCGACGCCGCCATGCGTGAACTCAAACGGAGCCTGCACGGGATTCCGTATCGGACCGGCGGGTTCAAGAACACTCACGACAATCTCGCCCGCGACGTCGCACACCTGACGGTGCAGCTCGACTCGGCGCGCGGCGTGCTACGCGAACAGAAATGACCACTTCGGGTGGTTGGGGCGCCCGCCGGACTCGGGTTCTTGGCGGAACAAGTCCGGCCGGCGCCCCGGCTACCCAACACACAATCTGGTGAGGACTGGTAGCAATGACCAAGCATAGTTCAGCAACCCGCATCAACGGCCCCGCCCGCACCCACGCCGGGCGTGCCACCCGGCCCCCGGGGCGCGAGTTCCAGGCCCTGGCGTGGCTGGCCCGGCATCCTGGGTTCGTCGCCGTCCCCCTGGTCGTCCTGGGGCTGGGGCTGGTGCTCGGCCCGCTCGTGACGGCCGCCGGGCTCGGTGCCCTGGTCGCCTCGGTGGCGGTGTGGGGGCGGTGCCATCCGGCGAGCTTCGACCGGTTCGCCGCTCCTGCTCTGCGAGCCGTGTGGCGGCGGTGGACGGTCTACCGGGGCCGACGGTGGGCACAGCTCATGGCCGACTGCGGGCTGACGAGGGAGCACCGGCATACCGGTGACCAGCTCGTGCCTCGCGTGCTGCGGGTGCGGTCGTCGTCGTCCTCGATCGACACCGTCTACGTGCGGATGGTCCGGGGCCAGGATGTGGCCTACTGGCAGGAGCGCTCGTCGGTGCTGTGGGAGGCGCTGATCGCGCACCGGGTCGCGATCACCCGACACCGCCCCGGCGTGGTCGCGATCGTGATCGAGTGGGAACTGCCGTTCACCCGCACCATCCCCGCCCCCGACATCCCCGAACAGGCCGAGGACGTCGACCTCGGGGCGGTGGAGATCGGCGACAACGAACGCGGCGAACCCTTCACCGCCCCCGTCATCGGCGGCCACCGACTCGTCGCCGGCGCCTCCGGAGCAGGCAAGGGCTCCGTGCTCTGGTCCACCCTGCGCGGGGTCGGGCCGTGCATCCGCGACGGCATCGTCCGCGTCTGGATGGTCGACCTCAAGGGCGGGGTGGAGACCGAACAGGGCGCCCCGCTGTTCCACCGCTACGCCACCACGATGGGCCAGGCCCTCGACCTGCTGACCGAGTTCCGCGACGCGATGCGGGACCGGCAGGACGACATGCGCGACCAGAACATCCGCGCCTGCACACCCAGCCCGGCGACGCCGGTGGAGCTGCTGGTCATCGACGAGATGGCCATGCTCACCGCCTACGGCGACCGCACCTCCGTCCGCGACGCCCTGCGGCTCCTGGCAGAGGTGATGACCCAGGGCCGGGCCTCGCTGTTCACCGTCCACGGCTACCTGCAGGAACCGTCCAAGGACGTCGTGGATGTGCGGGAGTTGTTCACCCAGCGGATCTGCCTCGGCGTCACCGCCGCGAGCCACGTCGACATGGTCCTGGGCGAGGGCGCCCGCGAACGCGGAGCACTGGCCGATGAGATCCCCGGCGATGCCCGGCATGCCGGGATCGGGTTCGTGATCGACAAGGGCTCCCGGCTCCCGGTCCGGTTCCGGGCCGCGTTCGTCTCCGACGACGACATCGCCGAGCTGGTGCAGCGGTGCACACCGCCGCCGGCAGCTGAGGTGATCGACATCCACGACGACGACACCCACGGCTCCGACGGCGTCGGCGATGACGTCGACGGCACCGATCGGGGGGCAGCCTGATGGGCTCCACCACCGGATGGGTGCTGCGCACCTGGGCCAAGTTCACCCTGCTCTTCGCACTCATCGTCGGCGGCGCGTGGCTCTCCCTCGGCAGCGGCTCGGGCTGGTTCTGGGTCATCACCGCCGGTGCGCTGGTCGCCGAGTGGTACGTGATCCGCCAGCTCGCCCGCGAATGGTCCTGGGAGGCCCGCGCCACCTGGTGGTGGTCAGCATGACCGGCCAGACCAGCACCGTGCAGGGCGCGCTGTTTGGGGACCCGGCCGTCGTCGAGTCCGCCGACCGGGGGCCGGTGGCGACGCAGGACCCGCGTGAGGTCGCCCGAGTCGTCGCCCTCGCCCACGATCCCGGGCTGTTCGTGGTCGAGCGCTCGGGGCTGGTGCTGCGGGCCGATCCTGCCCGCCCGGGATGCGCGGACGCGGTCTCCCGGCATGACGGGGACACCGTGGTCCAGCTCCTCGACACCGGACACCTCCGGCTCGGCGGCACCCACCACGTCCACCACGCACGCGAGGAAGGACCGGCCCGCTCGGTACTGGTCCCGAAGCAGACCCGGGACATGGTGTCGCGCTGGGCGCACCTGCGACCGATCCCGGAACCCACACCCGCACCCGCACAGGCACGGAGGCGACCAGCGCAGCGCTCGACCGGATTGATCGGCGTCGACGTCGTAGCCCCGGGCAAAGCGCTGGTGTGCCTGGGCGACACGGGGCAGGGCGGCACCGTGCTGCGTGACGAGGGCCGCTACCGGGTCGAGAACGACCACGGCGCCCTCGTCGGCCACGCCTGCTCCTACCGGGCCGCGGCCCGGCTGCTGGCCCGCTACCACGGCTACACCCCGGGCCCGGTCGAGATCGACCACGAACACCGCCTCCACCGGCGCTGAGAGCCCTCGGCCCGGTCTCGCCGCTGTGAGACCAGCTCCCGGCGGGACCGGAGCCCCATCTGCCACAGATTCCCCGGGAGGGATGCTGTGAACACGGCTGCCACAACCCAGCACGACCAGCACGATGCGGACCTGTCGCACCTGCTGCGCTCGGACGGTTTCCAGACCTGGCGCCGCGAGGTCACCGCCATCGGCGGCTGCGCCGCACCCATCCACCTCACCGGATCGTCGCGGATCTACGACCGCGCCACCGGCACCGTCCTCACCGAACGCGAAGGCGACATCCTCGCCCCCTGCGGCAACCGCCGAGCCTCGGTGTGCCCCGCCTGCTCGGACCGCTACGCCTCCGACGCCTACCACCTCCTCCGCGCAGGGATGGCCGGTGGAAAGGGCGTCCCCGACACCGCCGCCACCCATCCGCGGCTGTTCGTCACCCTCACCGCGCCCTCGTTCGGGCCGGTCCACTCCCGCCGCGTCACCGCCCGCGGCCTGGTCATCCCGTGCCGGTGCGGCGACAAGCACCACCGCGACGACCCCCGCATCGGCTGTGCCCTCGATCCCAACACCCACGACTATGTCGGCGCGATCCTGTGGCAGGCCCACGCCGGGAAGCTGTGGAACCGCTTCGCCATCCGGCTGCGGCGCATCCTCGCCGGGATGCTCGGGGTCAAGGTGCGGGAGTTCCGCGACCACGCCCGCCTGTCCTACGCCAAGGTCGCCGAGTACCAACGCCGCGGCCTCGTGCACTTCCACGCCGTCGTGCGCCTCGACGGCCCCGACGGCCCGTGGACGGCGCCTCCGGCCGGGATCACCACCGACGGGCTCAACGCCGCGATCCGTGAGGCGGCCCGGGACGTTTCCCTCGTGGTCGATCGCCCGGACGGGACTCCGCTGCTGCTCGTCTGGGGCACCCAGGTCGACATCCGCCCCATCACGAGCACGACCGCGGCCGCCCTCGAGGACGACGACGGCGAGATCACCGACTCCGCGCTTGCCGCCTACGTCGCGAAGTACGCGACCAAGGGCACCGGGAAGTCCGAGGCGACCGACCGGCCCATCCGCGACATCGCCCACCTCTGCCACCTCGACATCACCCCGCACCACCGGCGCCTGATCGAGACGGCGTGGGAGCTCGGCGGGCGCGAGGAGTACGAGGGCCTGAACCTGCGCCGGTGGGCGCACATGCTCGGGTTCCGCGGCCACTTCCTCACCAAATCCCGCGCCTACTCCACGACCTTCGGCGCGATCCGCGGCGACCGGCGCACCTACCGGCTCGGCGAGACCCTCGCCGCCCTCGACACCCCCACCGACCCGGGGGCGGTGCTGGTGGTCAACGACTGGGCCGTCGTCCAGATCGGGCACCGCAACGACGCCGAACGAGAGATCGCCCTCGGCATCGCCGAACGACGACGCGAACAACGCACCACGCGACCCCGGAAGGAGACGTCATGACCGCGCGATACCTGACCGTCCCGGAGGCGGCCGACTACCTCAACACCTCGGTGCGTTTCGTTCGCCGGCTCATCGCCGAGCGCCGGATCGCCTTCCACCACGTCGGCCGACACGTCCGACTCCGGGTCGTCGACCTGGAGGAGTTCGTCCAGTCCGGACGGGTCGAACCGGTGAGCGCCGCCGACGTCCGCCGGCAGCTCCGGAAGGTCGGCTGATGGGGCGCGGCAATCGGCCCGGGCACCGGCGCTTCGGTCTGATCAGGAAGCTGCCGTCCGGGCGCTACCAGGCCTCCTACCTCGGCCCGGACGGCCGGCGCCGGACCGCACCCGACACCTTCGCTCGCAAGCGCGAGGCCGAACAATGGCTCTCCACCGTCGAGACCGAGTTGCTCCGCGACGACTGGACCGACCCGGCTCTGGGCAAGATCCCGCTGCGTGAATTCGCCGAGCAGTGGATCGCCGAGCACAAGATCAGCCGCCGTACCCGGGAGGAGTACGCCAGCGTGTGGCGGATGCATCTGGTCCCGTATCTCGGCGACTACCCGCTCGGCCAGATCAGCACCGATCTCGTCCGCTCCTGGCGGGCGACCCTGCTCCGCGAGGGGCGCTCGGAGGACCGGACGGTCAAGGCCTACCGGCTGCTGCGAGCCGTGCTCAACACCGCCGTCGATGACGGCCTGATCAAGCGCAATCCGTGCCGGATCAAGGGCGCTGGCCAGCATCGGACCCCGGAGCGACCGACGGCGACCGTCGCACAGGTCACCAAGCTCTCCGGGCTCGTCCCACCGCGGTTCCGGGTCCTCGTACTGGCAGCGGCGTTCACCGGATTACGTTGGGGCGAGCTGGTCGCGCTGCGGCGCTGCGACATCGACCTCGACGGTGCAGCCGTCCACGTCTACCGGCGGCTGGCCGAGCACAAGAACGGCGAGATGGAAGCGGGACCCACGAAGTCCGTGGCCGGAGCCCGCACCGTCGCCCTCCCCGATGTCCTGGTGACCGAGCTGCGCGAGCACATCGCCGAGTACGCCGAAGAAGGCACAGAGGGCCTGGTGTTCACCGGTGACCGGGCCGGCCCACTACGCCGGGGCAACTTCCACCGCGCCACCGCTTGGACCCGTACCGTCGTCGCCGCAGGCCTGCCGAGCGGCTTCCACTTCCACGACCTGCGCCACACCGGCAACCACCTCGCCGCCACGGCCGGGGCCAGCACCCGCGAGCTGATGCACCGGATGGGCCACGGCTCGATGCGGGCCGCGCTGATCTACCAGCACGCCACCAGCGAACGGGACCGCGCCATCGCGCGACGCCTCAACGACCTGGTCCAGCGCGACGAGCACGACGACGGCTAATTGCACGCTAGTTGCACGACAACGACGACGGCGCCCCTCCCAAGATCGGGAGCGGGCGCCGTTTCCGCTGGTAGAACCACCTGAGCGGGCGACGGGAATCGAACCCGCGTAGCCAGTTTGGAAGACTGGGGCTCTACCATTGAGCTACGCCCGCATGCCCGAGCGTGCCGCTCGGACGTCCGCCAGCGTATCCCACTCCGGACCACTGAACATCCCCGCCCCCGGACACGTACCGACGACCGGGCACGGACGTTCAGGAGGTCTCGAACACCGATGATGATGGCGCGACGACGCGGCCTGCCGTCCGTGGGGCCGCCCCCCGGTTCACCGCCGACGGACCCGATGCTCGACACGGAAGCCGGGCTCCGTGCGGCGTACAGCGCACACGGCCCGGAGATCTACCGCTACGCACTGCGCCAGCTCAACGACGACGGGGGCGCCCAGGAGGCGGTGCAGGAGGTGTTCCTACGCGCCTGGCGCCGCGCCGACTCCTACGATCCGTCCCTGGCGAGTCTGCGGGTGTGGTTGTTCGCGATCGCACGGAACGTGGTCGTCGACGAGATCCGCCGGCTCACCGTGCGCCCGTGGCGCAGGCAGCTCACCGACGAGCCGGAGTCCGGACGGGACTCGGTCGGCCCGGCCGAGGACGCTCTGGTCGACACCTGGCTGGTCGAGGAGGCGCTGCGACGGCTCCGCCCCGAGCATCGCCAGGCGATCGTGCAGGCGTACCTGCGTGGCCGTCCGCACGCGGAGATCGCGGTGGAGGCGGGTGTACCGCTCGGGACGGTCCGCAGCCGCGTGTTCTACGGACTGAAGGCGTTGCGGTTGGCGATGGACGAGATGGGGGTGGAACCGTGACTCCGGACGAGCACCGGGCCCTGCGCGAGGCGCTCGGCGACCACGCTCTCGGGCGGCTGCCCCGCGACGAGGCGGCGACGCTGCAGGCGCACCTGGACGGCTGCGCGGACTGCCGGGCCGAGCTGGCCGAGATCTCCTCCGTCCTCCCGGTGCTGCGCCGGGTCGACCCGGCGCGGTTGGACGACACCCCGTTCCCCCCGCCGGAGCTGGGCGAGCGGATCGTGTCCGCCGCCCGGGCGGAGACCGCGCGCTCCCGGCGGCGGCCGCGGTGGCTCCCGATGGTCTCCGCCGCCGCGGTCGCGCTCCTGGTCGGCGGCGCGGTCGGTTACGCCGTCGGCGGGCACGACGGGATCCCCCGCGAGCCGGTCGCAGTACAGTCCCTCGACCCGCAGGTACAGGCCACCGCGGTCGCGATCCCGCACACCTGGGGCGTCGAGATCGTGCTCGATGCCGACGGGTTCCGGGCCGGTGCCGTCTACCGGGTCGTGGTCGAGGCCGACGACGGCCGCGAGGTGGGCGCCGGCGAGTTCATCGGGACCGGTGACGCCCCGATGATCTGCAACCTGAACTCGTCGGTGCTGCGCTCGGACGCGTCCGGGTTCAAGGTGCTCGACGCCGCCGGTGACACCGTGCTGCGCGGGGACCTCACGCCGGCGTGACGCGGCACGCCGCTGTCACCTGACGCGGCGCGCCGCGTTGGCCATGAGTCCCAGCAGGAACAGGGTGCTCACCAGTGCGGTCCCGCCCGCCGACACCAGCGGCAACTGCTGGCCGGTGACCGGGAGCAGCCCCACGACGTAACCGACGTTCATCGCCGCCTGCACCGCGACCCAGGTCGCGGTCCCCGCCGTCGTCAGGCGCAGGAACGGGTCCTTCGTGCGCGCCGCGATCCGGAGCCCTACCCAGGCCAGCAGGGCGTAGAGGGAGAGCACCAGGAGCCCGCCGAGCAGGCCCAGTTCCTCGCCGATCACGGCGAAGATGAAGTCGTTGGCCGCGTTGGGCAGGTAGTCCCACTTGGCCCGGCCCTGACCGAGCCCGGTGCCGAACACGCCGCCGTCGGCCAGCGAGAGCAGCGCCTGCCGGGACTGGTAGCCGGTGCCGAGCTCGTCACCGGCACCGAGGAACGTGGTGATCCGGTCCCGCCGGTAGTCCGAGGTGAGCCCCAGGACGACGACGCCGGCGAGGGCGCCTCCGCACATCGCCGCGAGCGGCCCCAGCCGGGTCCCCGCGAAGTACAGCAGGGACAGGACGATGACGCCGAGCGCGACCGTCGTACTGAGCGCCGGCTGCATCATCAGCAGCGCCGCCATCAGCAGCGCCACCGGCACCAGCGGCAGTACCGCGTAGCGCGCGAGCCGGACCGTGCGGCCGCGCAGGGCGAGCACGTGCGCGCCCCACAGCAGCACGATCACCTTGGCCGCCTCGCCGGGCTGCACCGTGAACCCGCCGACCGAGATCCACCGCCGGGCACCGCCCCGGACCTCCCCGATCCCGGGGATCAGGACGGCGACCAGCGCTGCGACGCAGGCGACCAGCAGGACCGGTGTCCAGGCCCGCAACCACGACGGCCGGATCACCATCCCCACCCCGAACGCGGCGATCCCGACCACCAGGAAGATGAGGTGCCGGACGAAGACGGTGAGCACCATCCCGTCGGCGACGGTGCGGCCGCCCGCGGACGCGGACAGCACCATCACCACGCCGACCAGCAACAGCACCCCGGTCACGCCCAGCACCAGGTGCAGCGGGGGCACCCGGCCGAGCCGGGCCAGGCGGGCCCGGAGAGACGCCGCGGGCCCCGTCGGCTGCTCACCCGACCCGGACCGCGTACTCGACCTCGGCGACGTCACCCGATCAGTCTCCGCCAGATCCGGGTACGGCCGACGTAACCGGACGTCACGGCGCGTCCTGAAACGCTGTCACCCGGCGCGGGCATCCACCACGAGGTTGTCGACGTAGCTCCGCGCGCCGTCGTCGAACTCCCCGGCGCAGGTGACCAGCCGCAGCACGTCGCCCGGTGCCGCACCGAACACCTCGAAGGTCGGGAACGCGTCCTTCGGCAGCTGCCGGGTCCGCTCGACGACGTACGCCTGCCGGGTGCCGTCGCTGTACCCCACCTCGATCACGTCGCCGGGCCGGAGATCCCGCAGGTCGACGAACACCGCGGGCCCGGTCCGCGAGTCGACGTGGCCCAGCAGGACGGTCGGCCCCGGGGTGGCTCCGGAGTCGAACCAGCCGACCCGGGCGAAGTCCTGCGGGACCTCCGCCGTTCCGTCCTCGGCGACACCGAGCCGGAGCAGCTCCGGCTGCTCCACCCCGATCACCGGGATCCGCAACGACGTCGGCAGCACCTCGTCCTGCCGGGCGACGACCGGTTGCTGGGACCCCGTGCCGGCCGGCGCCCCCGGTACGCCCGGCCCGGCGCAGGCACCCAGCAGCAGCAACACGACGGCGCCCGGGAACAGCACCGCCTCCGGGCGCCGGCGACGCGGCCGCTCAGCCCCGCGCACGGCTCCGGCGGACCAGCACGACGCCGGCTCCGGCCGCGGCGGCCAGCCCGGCAGCGCCGATCGCGTATCCGGCGGCGGCGTGCGAGGCGCCACCGGCACCGGTCTCGACGCCGCCCATCGGCACCTCGCTGAGCTGGCCGCGCACGGTACCGGCCGCGTACTCGGCGGTGTGGGTGTCGGCGGTGAAGCCGGCCGGGTTCGCCTCGATCCGGCTCAACGAGAAACCGGTCCCGGTGTCCTCACCGTTGTCACCCTCCAGGCCGGTGGTGAACGGGCCCTGCATGCACCCCGACGAGGTGCGGACGTCACCGTCACCGGTCGGGTCCGGGAACGCCAGCCGGGGCGGTCCGGGCTCGCCGACGTTCGCCTCGTGGACGTGTGTCGCCGTCTTCGCCGGGCTCTGGTACTCCCCCGTCACGCCGCGCAGGGTGATGTCGTAGCAGATGATCTCCTGCTCGCTGTTGATCCGGAAGTGGAACTCCCCGGTCGCGCCGGGCTCACCGGGTGCGGACCCGCCGTCGCTGTCGACGACGGTGTCCGGGGTCGCCATCACGGTGTACATGCTGGTGAAGGTGTCCGGTTCCGGCACTTCGGTCTCCTGGGCCATCGCGGTCCCGGCGGTCGCGGCGACGGTGAGGGCACTCGCCGCCGTGGCGGCGGCCAGACGCGGGAGGGTGCGGCGCATCTCGGAGTCCTTTCTGAGGCGGTCGTCGGTGATGCCGCTCTCTACGAACGCCCCGCACCCGGCGTTCAGCCCGAGCCCCCGATCGGCCCGATGGCGATACCCCGTCCCGCTCAGCGCCGCGGCCCCGAGGGGATCGTCGCGACCCCCGAGCCGGCCCGGCATCCGGAGTGCGGGCGCCGGGGCACCCGCCGGCCTAGATCCGGTCCGCCCCGTCGCCGAAGGTGTCGGCCACCATCCGCTCCCACGCCGTCACCGCGCTCGCCGGCGGCAGGCCGAGCTGCCCCAGCAGCGCCAGACAGCGACCGTCCACACCGGTCAGCAGGACCGTCGACACCGGACCGTGCACACCGTGCGTGCGGACCACCCGGACGGCGACGACGTCGCCCGGTCCGAACGCGAACTGGGTCGGGCCCGACACCACGCCGACCACGTCACCGGTCTCCACGTGGTCGACCCACCCGACGCAGGACTGCAGGCAACCGTTGTTCGGCACCGCCATCCCGACCGGGACGCCGTGCTCGCACAGCAGGCACAGCAGCTCGACGACGGGCAGGACCCCGCACGGGGCCAGCACCGGCGGGGCGAGCCGGCCGAGCAGCTCGACGTCACCGGCGGTCACCACGTCGAGCAGGCCGAGCAGGTCCAGCTCGTCCGGCGATCCCGGGAACGCCGGCCCAGGTCGCGCCTCGGTGCCGGGGGCGCGCGGTGCGAGCTGCATCGTGTCCACCACCAGCCGGGCCGGTTCGGAGATCAGGTGTGCGCGGTGCACCGCGGCGCCCTCGCCGTCGAACATCCACAGACCGGCCGGTTGTCGGGCGTCGTCGTCCGGGGCGGTCGCGATCAGCGAGCTCACCGCGGACCGGGACAGGCGCAGGTTCACCTCGCCGGGCCGCACGGTGAACGCCTCCCCGGCGAACGTCGGTTCGGCGTAGGTTCCCAGCTCGCTGATCAGCGCGCTGCCGTTGGCGGTCGTCGCGACCACGTCACCCAGCAACGGCAGGTGCCGGGCCACGGAGGACGGGTCGAGGTCGATCCGGGTGCCGACGCTGTGGGCGAGCAGCATGTCGAGTTCGGTGCGGGGCAGGGTCACGGAACGCTCCGGTGGGTGTCGGGGCTCAGTACACGTCGCGCAGGTAGCGCTTCGCCCGCTTGAGATCGGCGACGAACGCCGCGGCGCCGTCGGCGTCCAGGCCGCCGTGCTCGGCGACGACCTCGTGCAGTGCGGCGTCGACGTCGCGGGCCATCCGGCTCGCGTCACCGCACACGTAGAGGTGCGCGCCTTCGGCGAGCCAGGCGTGGAGCCGGGCCCCGTGCTCGCGCATCCGGTCCTGGACGTAGACCTTGCCGGCCTGGTCGCGGGAGAAGGCCAGGTCGAGGTGGGTGAGCAGGCCGTCGTCGGCCCACCCGGTCAGTTCGGAGCGGTAGAGGAAGTCGTGCTCGCGCCGCCGGTCGCCGAAGACCAGCCAGTTCCGGCCGGTCGCGCCCCGGGCCGCACGTTCCTGCAGGAACGCCCGGAACGGCGCGACCCCGGTCCCCGGGCCGATCATGATCATGTCGACGTCGTCGGGGGCCGGCCGGAACGTCGTGTTCGGCTGCAGGAACACCCCGGCGGTCTCGCCGACCGCGAGCCGGTCGGCGAGGTGCGTGGAGCAGACCCCGCCGACCATCCGGTCGTCGCAGCGGTAACGCACGCTCGCCACCGTCAGGTGGATCCGGTCCGGCGCGACGAGCGGGCTCGACGAGATCGAGTACGCCCGGTGCTGCAACGGCCGGAGCAGCCCGAGCAGCTCCTCGGCGTCGAACCGCAGTCGCGCCGTGCGGAGCAGGCCGAGCAGGTCGCGCCCCCACAGGTAGGCGTCCCGGGTCGCGCGGTCCGGATGGCGCAGCGCGGCCCGCAGCTCGTCGTCGGCGGCCCGCTCGGCGAGCACCGCCAACAGGTCCCGGGACGGCGTCACGATCTCGTGCTCGTGGGTGAGCAGATCACGCAGCGACCGGTCCCCGACGGCGGTGTCACCGTCCTGGCCGAGGTGCTCCAGCAGGGCGTCGACCAGCACGGGATCGTTGCACGGCAGCACCCCGAGCGCGTCCCCGGCGGCGTAGGCGATGCCGCTGTCACCGAGGGCGAACTCGTGGTGGCGGATGTCCTTGTCCGAGCCGGGACCGGACAGCCGCACACTGTGCGCGAGCACCGCCGGGAACGGGCTGCGCCGGTCCCACCGACGCGACTCCGAGGGCTGCCGAGCGGCGGGCACCGGCGCAGGCCGCGGGGCTCCCCCGGTGAACGTCTCGACGACCCGGTCGTACCACTGCTGGGCCTGGTCCTCCCACATCACGTCGCAGTCGACGCGGTCCAGGGCGCGGGTGCCACCCAGCTCCGCGAGCCGGGCGTCGATCAGCTTCCCGGCGGCGCAGAAGTCGTCGTAGGCGGTGTCACCGAGCGCGCAGACGGCGAACGTCGTGGACTCCAGCCGTGGCGCGTCGTCGGC
Organism: Pseudonocardia sp. NPDC049635; assembly: GCF_040659795.1. Taxonomy (NCBI): domain Bacteria; kingdom Bacillati; phylum Actinomycetota; class Actinomycetes; order Pseudonocardiales; family Pseudonocardiaceae; genus Pseudonocardia; species Pseudonocardia sp. NPDC049635. Next base: position 62,474 of record NZ_JBFAON010000004.1, on the reverse strand, counting down.
CTCGATCACCTGCCGGAACAGGTCCGCGTTGTCCGGCATCTCGCCGTCGCCGTAGGTGGAGCAGACGATCACCACCCGCTCCATCGCGGCGAGGGCGGCCCCGTCGACCTGGTCCAGCTCGACCGGTTCGGCGGCGGCGCCCGCAGCGGTCAGCCGGGTGGCCACCGTGCTCGCGACCAGCTCGGCGTTGCCGGTCTCGGTCCCGTACAGCACGTGCACCGGCGGGTGCGCACCCGTGTCCGACGGTTCGGTGCGGGCGACGGCGGCCCGGGCGCCTGCCAGGTACCCGGCGAGCCAGATCCGCTGCTCCGGGGTGAACGGTGCGTCGTCGGCGACCGCGAGGGCACGCACGTCCGCAGGGGGCTGCACGGTCATGCCGACTCCACCAGGTCCCCGACGGCACGCGCCGCGAACAGCTCCTCGAAGCTCGGGATCCGGCCGAGCGCCGCGGCGTTGGCCGCGTCCTGGGCCAGGATCCAGCCGAACGTGCCGGGGCTGTCGGTGCCGTACACGTCGCGCCGGGCGAGCGCCTGTTTGAGGTCGCCGACCCGCTTCGCCGAGACGAGGACGGCGAGGTCGGCGTCCTCGTACCGGGCGAGCGCGTCGCGGGCGTAACGCACCAGCCTGCTCCGGACGGCGTGGTCCTCGGTGAGCAGCAGTGTGCGGGCCTCGACACCGCGGCGGCGCGCCACGTCCTCGGCGATCGTCTGCACCGTCAGGCCGTTGAGCAGCGCGTACATCGTCTCGTCCGCGTCAGTGGGCACCGCCCCGCCCGCCACCGGCGCGCCGTCCCGCTGCGCCAGCTTGTGTCGCCGGACCTGGTGCGCGGCCAGGGCGTCGGCGAGCTCCTCGACCAGTTCGGAGCGGCTCCGGGCGGCGAGCACAGCGCCGGCGTCGCAGTAGTGGTGCAACGCCCGCGGGGTCGCGACGAGCAGGTGCCCGCGCTCGCGCTCCCAGTCGTCGAGCAGCCTGCGGGCGACCGGTGAACCGGTGGCGTCGAGGTGCCAGCCGAGCAGCAGCCGCACCGCCGTCTCGTGGAACCCGGCGACCGGCGCGACGTCCACGGAGTCGGTGCTGAACCCGATCTCACCGGACGGGTCGTACTGGTAGAGGAACCCGCCGGACATGCCGTTGCCGAGCCCGGTGCCCGCGGCGCCCAGGTTCAGCACCGCCCCGCCGGTCATGTACTCGCAGCCGAAGTCGCCGAGCCCCTCGACGACGGCCGACGCCCCCGAGTTGCGCACCGCGAACCGGTCTCCCGCCTCGCCCTGTACGAACAGCCGGCCACCGGTCGCGCCGAACAGCGCGAAGTTGCCGATCAGCACGTTCTCCCCCGGCCCCGGCTCGCCACCTGACCCACCGCCGGGTGTCCGGATCGCGATCGTCCCGCCGCAGGCGGCCTTGCCGACACCGTCGTTGGCGGTGCCGGTGTGTTCCAGCAGGATCCCGTCGTTGCACAGCAGCCCGAACGACTGGCCCGCCGCGCCACGGGTCCGGATCCGCAGGTAGCGCTCCGGCAGGAACCGGCGGCCGCGGTCGTCGACGAGCGCCGGCCCGTCGACGCGCTCGTGGTCGAGCATCCGCTCGACGTCGACGGAGAGGCGGCCGCCGACCGAGCGGTGCCGGTTGCCCAGCGTGCCGCCGTCGATCTCGAGACCGGGCTCGCCCCCGGCGAGCGCCGCACGCAGCGCCGCCGACCAGTCCTCGTCGTGGTCGTGCCGGGCACCGACCCGCACCGGCTCGGCGACCTGGTCGGGCCGTGCCGAGTGCAGCAGCCTGCTCAGGTCGAGCCGGCCGACGATCGCCGGGTGCGCCGCGAGGTGCAGCAGATCGGTCCGGCCGCGGGCCTCCCGCAGGCTGCGCAGTCCGAGCCCGGCGAGGATCTCCCTGACCTCGTGCGCCACGTTCAGCAGGTACTGGGCCAGCGCGCGCGGATCGCCCTCGAACGCCTCCGGGTTCGTGGTGATCCCGGCCGGGCAACGAACGTTGCAGTTCTTGGCCATCACGCAACGCACCATCATCAGCGCGCTGGTCCCGAACTCGAACCCGTCGGCGCCGAGCAGCGCGGAGACCACCACGTCGCTCCCGGTCTGATGGGCGCCCGAGCAGCGCAGCTCGACCGCGTCCCGCAGACCGTGCGCGGACAGGGCCTGGTGCACCTCGGCGATCCCGATCTCGGCGGAGCGCCCGGCGAACTTCAGGCTGGTGACGGCGGCGGCGCCGGTACCGCCGGTGTTCCCGGCGACGTTGATGACGTGCGCACCGGCCTTCGCGACGCCGACCGCGATCGTCCCGATGCCCTCCGAGGACACCAGTTTCACGACCACCTTCACCCGCGCCGCGGTGGCGTCGTGGATGAGCTGGGCGAGGTCCTCGATGGAGTAGGTGTCGTGGTGCGGCGGCGGTGACACCAGCTCGACACCGGGGGTCGCGCCGCGGGCGGCCGCGATGTCGACGGTGACCTTCGCACCGGGGAGCTGGCCACCCTCCCCGGGCTTCGCCCCCTGCGCGATCTTGATCTCGATCTGCTCGAGCATCGGGTCGGCCAGGTAGCCCGCCCACACCCCGAACCGGCCGGAGGCGAACTGCTTGATCCGGGACCCGCGGATCGTGCCGAACCGGGAGCGCGACTCGCCGCCCTCGCCGCTGTTGGAGAGCCCGCCGACCATGTTGACGCCGTGTGCGACGGCCTCGTGCGCGCTCGCGACGAGCGCGCCGTGGCTCATCGCGCCGGACGCGAAGGTGGGCGTGATCTCCGACGCCGGTGACACCGAGTCGAGCGCGACCGGCTCCGGCGCGGTGACGGGCAGGTCCGGCCGCGGCCGGGCGCCGTCACGCAGGTCCACCGGCAGGGCGAGCACGTCCCGCAGGGCGGACGGGCGTCGCTCCCGTTCCTCGGTGAGCGTCCGGACGAACTCCCGGTAACCCGGGGTGACGGCGAACCGGTCGATCTCGTCGGCGGTGAGCCGGCGCAGGCTGGTGTAGGTGTAGGCGTCGTCGTGCAGGCCGAACGCGTCGGTCAGCCCGGCCAGCGGGAGCAACCGCAACGACGGGTCGACCGCGCCCGCGGTCAGCGCGGTCCGCTCGTCGGCGAGCCCGGTGAACGCCCGCACCGCGGCGACGCCGTAGGAGTGCCCGGCGCCGTCGGAACGTTCCTTGAACAACCCGAGCTGCGGGACGTCCGCCGGGCCGGTGACGGTCAGCGCCCTGGCGTGCCAGTCCGCCGCCGACCGTTCGATCGCGGCGAACCCGACGCCGCCGACCGGCGAGTCGAGGTCCGGGAACCAGCGGCGCAGCACCGGGTCCTCGGTGTCGAGGTAACCGGGTTCGAAGAACTCCCCGCCGACGTAGCTCTCCGCGGTGCACAACCCGACCCGCGCCATCGTCTTGAGCAGGGCCTTCTCGGCGGCCCTGCGGAACCGGCCGAAGGCCTCGGCGTCCCCGGTCTCCTCGGCACGCAACCGGACGACGTGCGGGTGCACCGCGGACGCCCCGAATCCGAGGACGACGGCCAGATGGTGCGACGAGCACACCTGGCCGGTTGCGACGACCACCGACACGGCGGGCCGCAGTCCGGCACCGATCAGCGCCCGGTTCACCGCGGCGACGGCGAACACCGCGGGCACCGCCGCCCGGTCGACGTCGAGGCCCGCATCGTCGAGCACGGCGATGCCGCCACCGGTGCGCGCGAACGCGACGACGTCGGCGCACAGGCGCTCGACCGCCTGCTCCAGGTCGCCGGGTGCGTGCAGCAGCGGGAACTCCGCCGCCGGGACGACGGCTCCGGAGCGGACCCTGGCCAGTTCGTCGGCGTCGAGCAGCGGCGAGTCGAGGACGATCCGGTGGAACGGGTCGCCGTCGGCAAGGGGGCGGGCGCCGAGCGCGACCCGCAGACTCATCCCGTCGGCCTCCCGGATCGGGTCCAGCGGCGGGTTCGTGACCTGCGCGAACCGCTGGGTGAAGTAGCGGGCGACGCCACCCTCCCGATCGGTGAACACGTTGATCGCGTTGCCGTATCCCATCGCCGAGATCCGTTCGGCACCGTCGGTCAGCATCGGGTCGAGCAGGAAGCGGAAGGCCTCCTGGTCCATCCCGTAGGCGACGTAGCGCTGGTACGGGGTCAGCTCGCAGCCCTCGTCGCGCACCGCGGCCGCGGGCAGGTCGGCCGCGCGGGTGCGCGCGGCGGCCAGCAGCGCCGGGTAGTCCGCGCGCGACGCGAGCAGCTCCAGGGTCTGTGCTGTGTCGTAGCTGCGCCGTTCGAGGGCGCTCCACCAGAGCATTCCGCCCGCCTCGATCCGGCCGCGGCGCAACACCTGCGCGGAGGGCAGGTCGAACTGGCCCGCCTCGGAGGAGACGGTCAGGTACTCCTCGGTCTCGCAGGTCCGCAGTGGACGCAGGCCGAGCCGGTCCAGCCGGGCGCCGGTCACGTCACCGTCGGAGAACACGATCGCGGCCGGGCCGTCGTTGCACTCCTCGACGAGCGAGCGGTACTCCAGCATCGCGCGCACCGGCTCGGACAGCGACCGGTCGTTCTCCCAGGCCGGTGGCATCATCGAGACGACGGCGTCGACCAGGTCGGTCCCGTCGCCCGCGACCCTGGCGTGCAGCGTCTGGTCGAACCGCGCACTGTCCGACTGACCGGGCGGGCGGACGATCCCGCGGTCGCGGGCCCGGGCCAGGGCGTCGTCGGCGATCCGGTTCTTGCGGTCGGTGTTGAGCTCACCGTTGTGTGCGAGCAGCCGGAACGGCTGCGCCATCGTCGGGTGCGGGTCGGTGTTGGTGGAGAACCGGGTGTGGAAGTACAGGCTGGAGACCTCGTGCGCGGGGTCGGTCAGGTCGGTGAACCATCGCAGCACCTCCCAGGAGTTCAGCCGTCCTTTGAGGACCTGGGTGCGGTGGGACAGGCTGAGCGGGTAGAGGCCGGCGAGATCGGGTTCGGTGTAGGCGAGCGCCTCGATGCCGAGCAGGCAGTCGTGGGTCAGCCGATCGGCGTCCGCGTCGCGCGGCAGGTCGAACACCCACTGCCGGATCGGCTGCTGCGCCTCGACCGCAGCCGGACGCAGCACCGACGGGTCGGTCGGGACGTCACGGACGACGAGCACCGTGCAGCCGTGCCGCTCCAGCGTCGTCGTGACCAGCTTCTCCGCCGCACCTGCCCGGTCCGCCTCCGGCGGGAGGAAGAAGTTGCCGACGCCGAACGCCCGGTGCCCCAGCGGCCGTCCGACCACCGCGGAGAAGAACCGCACCGACAGGTCGACCGACACGCCCCCGCCGTCACCGACCCCCTCCGCGGACATCCCCCCGCGGTGCGGGACGACGCACAGGGCACGATGGGCGTGGACGAGGACGTCATGGGTCTGCGTCCCGTCCTTCCGGACGATCAGGCCGACGCCGCAGCTGCTGTGCTCGGCGGCCGGGTCGTACAGACCAGCGGGTCGGGACGGTGCACGCAACCGGCACCCCTCCTTGTCATTAGGAAAGGCTTTCCTTATGAACCGGTGGCGGTTGCGATCAACGTCTGGGGCTGTCGCACGGGCCACACCGCGGTCGGAGCGGTGCGACGACGCCGGCCCCGTGCAGCACCGGGGTGGGTCTAGACTGCGGCGGACGGGGTGTGGCGCAGCTTGGTAGCGCACTCGCTTTGGGAGCGAGGGGCCGTGGGTTCAAATCCCGCCACCCCGACCACGGTTGACCTGTGAGAACAGGTCGCCCCGGTCTTGTCCCAAGATCGACCTGTAGCAATCCTGTAGCAGTGTCCGGTCATGACGCCTCCCAGTCGATGGCGTCGAGCGCCTGGCGCATGGCGTCCAGGTTGGTGTGCGCGTAGATCGTCATCGTGACGTCGATGTCCGCGTGCCGGGCGATGGCCTGCACGACGTGCGGCGGTGTTCCGAGCGCGAGCAGCAGGCTCACGACGGTGTGGCGCAGGTCGTGCAGCCGGACGCCGGGAAGGCCGGCGCGCTGGCGGAGCTTGTCGAAGTCGCGGTTCAGCGCCCGCGGCTCGACGGGCGTACCGATCTGGGTGCAGAACACGAGGTCGTGGTCCTGCCAGCACTCCCCTGCCGCCGTGCGCTCGTCGGCCCAGGCCCGGCGCCGGGTGAGGATCGCGGTGCGGGTGATCTTCGGTAGCGGGATCACCGCCTCGGAGGCGCGCGTCTTGGTGCGCTCGACGACGAGCTTGCCTCCGACCCGCTGGACGGTCTGGCGGACGTGGACCGTCGCCTCGTCCATGTCGATGTCGCACCAGCGCAGGCCGAGCAGCTCGCCGCGGCGGAGGCCGAGCGTGGCCGCGACGACGTAGAGCGGGTGGAACCGGGTGCCCTCGGCCGCGGTCAGCAATGCGCGTGCCTGTTCCACGGGCAGTCCCTTCCCCACCGAGTACTCGGGCGTCTTGACCCGCACGAGCTTGGCGACGTTGCGGTTCACCAGCTCCAGGCGCTCGGCATGCACGAGCGCGTTGCGGAGCACGGCGTGCACGAACTGGAGCTGGCGGACCGAAGGGTGGCGCCCGCAGCAGCGGCCGGCAGAGCAGCACTGCTCCTTCTCGGGCCGGCGGGCGTCCCAGCCGTTGGCGCAGCTTCTCGTGGCGCATGTCGTCGAGCCAGTCGGCGAGGAACTCCACCACGGTGGCCCGGCGGTCGTCGACGAGGCCGCCGTTCACGGCCCGAGCCTTGAGCCCGTCGAGCTTCTCCCAGACCTCCTCCTGGCTGCGGCCGTAGACCGGCTGCCGCTTGATCTTCCCGGAGCTGGTCGGGACGTAGGCCGTGCCGACCCACAGATTGACAGCGAACGTTACCGAACGCCGTCGAACGCGAGGCTCTGCCATGACGGACACACCCAAGCACTCCGTGAGCGTCGCAGGCGTCGTCGTGAACGATGATGACCAGGTGCTCGTGATCCAGCGGCGTGACAACGGCCGCTGGGAGCCACCGGGTGGCGTCCTCGAACTTGATGAGTCACCAGAAGCGGGCGTCGCCCGTGAGGTCCTCGAAGAGACCGGAATCAAAGTCGAAGTCGGCCAACTATCCGGAATCTACAAGAATATGAGTCGTGGAATCATCGCACTTGTATTTCGGTGTGAACCTGTCGCCGGGCAGGAACGAGCGACCGATGAGTCCCTTGATGTCAGGTGGATTTCACTGCCTGAGGTGACTGCCGCCTTCTCTCCGGCCTACGCAATACGTGTATTAGATGCGTTCGAGCCAGGTGTCAGTGTGCGCACACACGACGGTACTCAGTCGCTCGACTTCTAAGCACCGAGACGGATGACCACCTTGCCGACGATCTTCGTCGTGCGCGAAGAAGTTGACTGCCGGAGGTCACCATGTCGGCGGTACCAGGCCCGCCTGCCGATAGGCACGCTCTCGCTCACGTCCAGTGAGCGCCCGCCCCTGATAGAGGTCGGTGAGCCGACGATGCCACCATGGCCGAGCAGGATCGGCGAACGGGTCGGGCAAGGTCTTGGCCGCAACCGCCTCATCCAACGGACTGACAAGCTTGCGTAGTTCCCGGGCGAAACGCTTGGACAGGGCTCGGATAGCTGCATCGAGTACATCACGCGCGGTCGGCCCCGAATACCCGACGTAGTCATTGCTGGCGTCGTCCAAATCGCGCCGAGACTGCTGAGACATCCGCTTCCAGTCAGCGAGAGCAACGGCGACTCGCTCGGGGCTGAGGTCAGCGCGACCGGTACGTCGAAGCTCAGCAGCGAGAGCGCGCGGCAGAGTCCTCGGCGAGCTCAACTGAACTCGCGTCCGCTCGCGGCGGACTTCGGTGGGCGCCTTACGCGACATCGACCTTTCGACGGGTCATATCTCCCATCGTATCGGACTCAGCGACAACTGACCACGGATCATGGGGCGCTCGCCGCGCTCCACAAGCTTGACGGACCGATGGCACTGGTGGAAATGTGCCGCGCTGACCTGATCGACACGTAGCTCAGGCCAGCTCACCCAGGTAGAAGCGGGTGCCCTGATCGTCAGCACAGCTCGACAGGAGCCCGTAGGGCTGGCGGTCCGGATCGGTGGCGGTGCCGCCGGCCACGCGCACCCGGTTCACGGTCGCCTCGATGTCGTCCACCGCGTACATCGGCACCACGGTCGGCTGTCGATGCCCACCGTGAAGGCCTGCCATCGGGTACATCTCGTCGACCTGCCAGCCGTCCTCGTGGCTGCCGGCGCTGAACGTCCAGCCGAACGTGACGCCGAAGAAGGCGCGAGCGCGGGCGGAGTCGGCGACCTCGAAGGTCAGGTAGGTGAGCCGGCCGTGTTCGCGCGAATCGCCCTGATGAACGGCGAACGGCAGTCCCTGGTCGTCGATGCAGTTCGCGGACCGCCCGTGGTCGGTGTCGACAGGGTCCTCGGCCCGCCCACCGGCCGACCGGATGCGCTCGACGACGGCGTCGGCATCGTCTACGCCCTGGCTCAGGAACATCGTGTTGTGCCGCGGCCAGTCGTCCCACACGCCCGCGGGCAGCGCCTCCAGGGAGACGATGCTCTGCGGCGGCGACGCGCCCGCAACCATTCGGTGCTGCGGCCCCTCGTTGTCGTAGGACCAGCCGAGCGCCGTCGCGAAGAACGTCGCCGCGCGTTCCAGATCGGCGACCCACAGGGCCGCGTAACCGACCGTGCCGTGAATGCTCGTCGTCGTCATAACTGCAGGCTAAGACCCGTGTCGCACAGTGGATTGGAAAAATCGAACTTCTTCGATCAACCTGGCATCAACGTCGATAACGCCGATAGCTCGTGGGGCGCTCGCCGCGCCCCACACCTCGGGCGACCTCTCCGGGGGGGTGTCTCCCCGCCGGCCACCTGCGGCGGTAGCACCTCCGGTGGGCGGGGAGACAGAAGACAGCCGGCTTCCTGTTGAGCAGTGGGCGAGTTGGTCGAGGTAGCGGGCGAGGCCGGCGGCGAACGCCGGCCCGTCGTTGACCGCGATCCAGCCCCGGCCGCCGTTGGTCATCAGCTTCACCCGTGACCGCGAGCGCCGGTACCGGACCCGGCCGGTGGACTGCTCGACGCGCATCTTCCACGTCTGCTGTGCCCGTCCCCAGCGGCGTGCGATCCGGCCGACCCGGACGGCGCGGTCCTGGTTGGGCATGGGACTTCTCCTCGCACGGGCGGCAGGGACGGAGCACGGCGCGATGCATGGGGTGTCCGTACGCGGGCGTCCTCAACGGACTCGCCGTGCCGGCACGGGGCGATGTGGCTCCGACCGGGACTCTAACCGGGCCCTGGTCGCAGCGCCGGTGTGGCCGACCGGACCCGTCCGGTTCGCAGGTCAGGCCGGTTCCCCCAGGTAGAAGCGAGTGCCCTGATCGTCGGCACAGCTCGACAGGAGCCTGTGGGGCCGCCGTTCCGGGTCGGTCGCGGTGCCACCGGCCGAGCGCGCCGCGTGCACCGTCGCGTCGATGTCGTCGACGGCGTACATCGGCACGACGGTCGGCATCCGGTGCCCACCGTGCAGTCCTGTCATCGGGCGCATCCCGTCGACCTGCCAGCCGTCCTCATGGTCGCCGGCGCTGAACGTCCGGCCGTACGCGGCAGCGAAGAAGGTGCGGGCCCGGGCGGAGTCGGCGACGTCGACGGTGCGGTGGCGAGCCGGCCGTGCGCACCCGAGTCACCCTGGTGGAGGGCGGACGGCGTTCCCTGGTCGTGCGCCGACCCGGTGCTCGCCGCCACCATGATCCGCGTCTCGGGAGTGCCGGCGTGCCGGAGCGGTACGAACACTCCCCGGACGCGGATCATGAACGGCCGGGCGCGGGTGCGTACGCTTGCCGGGTCGAAGGAGCGGCCGTTGCGCAGCAGTGAACTCGCCGAGATCGCCGGCGTCACCGTCCGCACGCTGCGGCACTACCACCAGATCGGCCTGCTGGCCGAGCCGCCGCGCACGTCGGGCGGCTACCGGCACTACGACGTCGGCCACCTCGTCCGGCTGCTGCGGATCAGCAGGCTGACCGCGCTCGGCGTCCCGCTGTCGCAGGTGCCGGCGGTGCTGGACGATCCGGTGGCCGCCGAGCGGTTGCTCGACGAGCTCGACCGGGAGGCGGCCACCGAGATCGAGCGGTTGACGGCCCGGCGGGACAGCATCGCGGTGCTGCGCCGCACCGGGTCCCCGCCGGACCTCCCTCCGGAGCTCGCGGCCCTCCGGTCCGCGCCGGAGGAACTGCAGGCCGGCATGGCGCGTCACGAACACGAACAGCTCCTGCTGCTGGGGCACCTGCTCGACGAGGCGAGCCGCGCAGACCTCGTGACCCTGCTCAGCGCCGGCGGCACGGCCACGGCCCCGCTCGCGGCCCGCTTCTACGCGCTCGACCACGACACGCCCGAGGACGTCGTCACCGCGCTGGTCGAGGACCTGGCCGCGCAGCTCACCAGCGTCGCGGGGCAGCTGGACGGGCTGCCCGGGCTGGACGGGCGGGCGTCGGTGCTGCTGGACGAGCTGAGCGGGCACAACCTGCGGCCGGTGCAGCACCGTGTGCTTCGTCTGGTCGAGCAGCGGTTGGCGCGGCCCGGTGAGCCGTGACCGAGTGTGGTGCGAATCACTCAGGTCGGGCTTGAGTCCGACGCGACGTCCGGGTCTGGACTCGTGGGTGTCCGCACGACGACACACCCGGAGGTCTCGCGATGACCGCCCCACCGACCACAGCGCCGATGACCACACCGCTGATCACCGTCGAGGAGTTCTTCGGCCCTCCCGTCCGCAGCAGCGCCCAGCTCTCGCCGGACGGCACGAAGGTCGCCTACCTCGCCCCGTGGCGGGACCGGCTGAACGTGTTCGTCCGCGACCTGGACGGCGACTGGCCGGAGACCCCGGCGGTCGACGACCCGGCTTCGCACCGCGTCACCTCCGACGACCACCGCAGCATCGAGACGTTCTTCTGGTCGGCCGACTCCCGGTACCTGCTGTTCCTCCAGGACGACGACGGTGACGAGAACGTCCACCTGTACCGGGCCGATCCGGCCGACCCCGAACGGCCCGCGGCCGACCTCACCCCGATCGAGGGCGTGCGGGTGGCCCGCATCCATCTCACCCCGGACCCGGCGACGGTGGTCGTCGAACTCAACGGGCGCAGCCCCGAGCTGATCGACCTGCACGAGCTCGACCTCGACAGCGGCCGGCTGAGCATGCTCGCCGCGAACCCCGGCGACGTCGTCGGCTGGGTGTACACGCCGACCGGACGCATCCTCACCTGGGGCATCACCGAGGACGGCACCCACCTGCTGTCCGACTGGAACGCCGGTGAGCCCCGTCTGATCAGCCGGTTCTCCGGGCTCGACCACCCCTTCGGCATCTCCCCGTTCGTCCCGACCCCGGACGGGACTGGACTGTGGATCGGGTCGCCGCGCGGCTCGGACCGCACCCGCCTGGTCCGGGTCGACCTCGACACCGGCGAGCAGATCGGGGTCGACAGCCACCCGGTGTTCGACCTCGACACCCCGCGCCCCGAGGCCGACCCGCGCTTCCCGTCCTCGCTGATCGTCCACCCCGGGGACGGAGAGCTGCTCGGCGCGCGGTATCTCGGTGCCCGTCAGGAGATCCACGCCCTCGACCCGCGCTTCGCCGAGGTCCTCCCCCGGCTGGCCGAGCTGTCCGACGGCGACCTCGCCCACGTCTCCTGCGACACCACCGCCATGCGCTGGGTGGTCGACTTCACCCACGACCGGGACCACCGGGCCACCTGGTTCTACGACCACACCACCGGAACCGCACGACGACTGTTCCGCCCCTACCCGCACCTCGATCCCGCCCAGCTGGCGCCGGTCACCCCGGTCACGCTCACCGCCCGCGACGGCATCGACCTGCCCTGCCACCTCACCCTGCCGGTCGGGATCGAACACCGCGACCTGCCGACCGTGGTGCTGCTGCACGGCGGCCCCTGGTACCGCGACAGCTGGACCTACGACCCGGAGGTGCAGCTGCTGGCCAACCGCGGCTATGCGGTGCTGCAGGTCAACTTCCGTGGCTCCACCGGTTACGGCAAGGCCCACATGCAGGCCGCGATCGGCCAGTTCGCCGGCCGGATGCACGACGACGTCATCGACGCCCTCGACTGGGCCATCGCCCGGGGCTACACCGACCGCGACCGCGTCGCCGTCTACGGCTCGTCCTACGGCGGCTACGCCGCACTCGTCGGCGCCGCGTTCACCCCGGACCGGTTCGCCGCCGCGATCAGCTACACCGGCATGTCCGACCTGGCCGACCTCAGTGAACGGATCGTCCCGTTCGCCCGGAAGATGCTGGTGAACAGCTATGTCCGCTACTTCGGCGACCCGAGCGACCCGGCCCAGCGGGCCGACATGCTCGCCCGGTCCCCGATCACCCGGGTCGACGACATCACCGCACCGGTGATGCTCGTGCACGGCGCGAACGACCTGCGGGTGCACCGCAGCCACTCCGACCGGGTCGCCGAGGCGCTGCGGGCCCGCGGCGTCGAGGTCGAGTACCTGCTCAACGAGCGCGAGGGCCACTGGTTCATCAACCCGGACAGCAACATCGAGCTGTACCGCACCATGGAGCGCTTCCTCGCCCGCCACCTCGGCGGGCGCAGCGCCGGTGAGGCGTGACCGTGGCCTATCTGCTGCTCGCCGGGGCGATCCTGCTCGAGGTCATGGCGACGATCAACCTGCGCCTGTCCGACGGGTTCACCCGTCTCGTCCCGTCGGTCCTGGTGGTGATCGGCTACCTCGGCGCGTTCGGCCTGCTCGCGCAGGTACTCAAGGCCGGGGTGCCGGTCGGCGTCGCCTACGGGATATGGGCCGCCGCCGGCGTCGCGCTGGTCGCGATCATCGGTGCGGTCTTCCTCGGCGACACGCTGACCCCCGTGCAGTTCGGCGGGATCGGGCTGGTCATCGCCGGTGTGCTCGCCCTGGAGCTGGGATCGGCGCACTGATCGCAGGTGTGGACCGCGCGGGTCGCGGGCTGCTCTGATCCGTGCATGTCGACGAACCGGCCCGGTGCGAACCCGCTCTCGCCCCGCCTCGCCGCGATCGTCGACGCCCTCCCGCTGCGGCCGGGGCTTCGGGTGCTCGAGATCGGCGGCGGCCCCGGGGCCGCGGCCAGGGCCGTCGCCGGCCGGATCGGCGACGGCCACGTCCTCATGATCGACCGCTCCGGGCGCAGCGTCGCGCTCGCCCGCCGTAACGCCGCGGCCGAGATCGAGGCCGGGCGGCTGAGCGTCCGCCAGGTTGCGGTCGAGGACCTGGTGCTCGGTGACGGCGAGGCCCCGTTCGACCTGGCGTTCGCCGTCCGCGTCGGCGCCCTCGACGGGCGGCACCCGGCGGCCGGTCGGGCCGCGCTGCACCGGATCGCGGCCGCCCTGAGCCCGGCCGGACGGCTGTTCGTCGACGGCGGCGCGCCGCTGCGGGAGCTGCGGCTCCCCTCGATCGGCTGACGCGCGGGTCCGGGCTCGACCGTGCCGCAGCGGCATGCTGTCGGACGGGTCCGGGAACCGACGATCGGAGTACGACATGAGCGTGACCGGACGCTCCACGGAGCAGCAGCCGGCCCTGGTCGACGTCGAGACGCTCTTCGCCGACCCGGAGTCCCCCCCCCCCCCCGTCGATCTCCCCGGACGGCACCCGCATCGCCTACCTCGCGCCGGCGCACGGCCGCCTCGCCGAGCACCTCGGCGGGCGCCGCGCGGAGTAGCCTGACCTCCGCAGATCCGCCACCGGGCCACCGCGGAGTTCGCCGGCGCGGCCGGGCTGGTCGCCGGGATCCGGCTCCGGCCACTCGGGGTAGCGGCCGCCGTCGGAGCGGCCCTGTACTTCGTGGGTGCGGTCGTGACCCACCTGGTGAACGACGATGCGGCCAGGGGTGCGCAACCTGGCGCCCCTGCTCATCGTCTCGATCGCCGTGACGACGCTCGGTGTGCTGCCCGTCTGACGCCGCGCGGGCTGTCCTACCGTGACGGCATGAGTGATCACTCGGCACGCACCGCGGCCGCGGTCGACGCCGCCGTCGGGGCGGCCCGCGGGCTCGGGCTCACGGTGACCGACGCCGCCGTGCTGCACGACCTGTTCTCGGTGGTCGTGCACCTCGCCCCGGCGCCCGTGGTGGCCCGGATGCCGGTCGTTCTCCCGCACTCGACGACGCCGGAGATCCTGGCGGGCCGGCAGCAGGCGGAGCTGGACGTGACCGGGTGGCTCGCGGCCCGCGGTACCCCGGTGATCCCGCCGAGCCCGCTCGTCGCGCGGGAACCGGTGCGGCGCAACGGCTTCTCGATGACGTTCTGGCAGCTCACCGAGGAGGACCAGAGCTCCGAGCCCGACTACGCGGCGAACTCCGAGCGCGTCGCCGACCTGCACGCGGCGCTGCACGGGTACCCGGGGCCGCTGCCGTTCCTGACCTCCGACGAACCGCGGCACGTGCCGGAGGCCCTCGACCAGCTCGCCGAGCGCGGCGACCTGCTCACGGGTGACGACCTGGAGCGCGCCCGCCGGGAATGGCGGGCCCTGGCTCCGCTGGTGCACTCCCGGGCGGCGTTCGAGCGGGCGTTCCCCGGTGTCGAGGTCCAGCCGGTGCACGGCGACTCCCCGCCCGCGAACACCTTCGCCGGGACCGACGGGCCGCTGTTCGCCGACTTCGAGCTGGTCACCACGGGCCCGGTCGAGTGGGATCTGGCGACCCTGGGCCCGGAGATGCGGTCGGCCTACGAGCGTGGCGCCCGGCGGGCCGGTCTGCGCCCGCTCGACGACGACGTGGTGGCCTTCGTCGACACCGTGGGGACGCTGCGCGCGATCGCCACCCTCGCGCTCACCCCGCAGCTGCCGGTGCTGGCCGACTACCTGGTCCCGGTGCTCGAGCAGTGGCGGGCCGCCGGTTAGACCTTCATCGTGGCGATCTGGATCAGGTTGCCGCAGGTGTCGTCGAGCACGGCGGTGACGACCGGTCCGAGGTCGGTCGCGTCCTGGGTGAACTCGACGCCCAGCCCCTTGAGCCGCTCGACCTCGGCGTACACGTCGTCGACGGCGAACTGGGTGACCGGGATGCCGTCGGCGACCAGGGCCTGCCGGTACGGGCCGACCGCGGGGTGCCCGGCCGGCTCCAGCAGCAGCTCGACGCCGTCCGGGTCGGCCGGGGACACCACGGTGAGCCAGCGGTACTCACCCGCGGGCACGTCGGTCTTCTTCACGAAGCCGAGCGTGTCGGTGTAGAAGGCGAGCGCCGTGGCCTGGTCGTCGACGAACACGCTGGTGACGGTGATGCGGATCATGGGTCCGGTCCCTCTCGGTCGATGGGCCACCGTTCGACGATCGCGCGCAGCGGGCTCGTGTCGATGTGGTGGAACTTGTAGCGGCCGTGCCGCCGGGTGTGCACGAGGCCGGCCTGCTCCAGCACCGCGAGATGCTGTGACACGGCCTGGCGGGACGACGTCAGGCCGTGCCTCATGGTCAGCCGTCCGCAGATCTCGAACAGGGTCTGGCCGTCCCTCTCGGTCAGCTCGTCCAGGATGGTCCGCCGGGTCGCGTCGCTGATCGCCCGGAACAGGTCCGCGTCCACGGTGCCCTTTATAGGCAAGTCACGACTTGCCTGTCAATCGGCCCACGCCGGATCCACGCGGCAACCGGCGAACGAGATCGGGTTGGTGCCGGGCTTCACCTACTTCGCCGGCTGGCATCTGCTGTCGGCCGTCTCCGCGAACCCGACGCTTGCCGGGCCGGGCCCCGCCCCTCTAAGTTAAGGCCATAACAAAGGGTGACCTAAGAGGGGCGGGGCGCGATGCGGACGGGTGGACGCCCGCCCCGGATCACGATCGAGCAGATCGAGCGGGCCGGGCGCGCGACGGGGCTGGACGGGCTGACCGTGCAGGGCGTCGCCGACACGCTCGGCGTCACCCCGGCTGCGCTGTACCGGCACGTCGACGGCCGGATCGGGTTGGAGACGCTGGTCGGAGAGAGCCTGCTCGCCGAGCTCCGGATCCCGGACGACCCCGGCGACGACACCGCCGGTCAGCTGCTCCGGTTCGCCCTGGCCCTGCGCGGGTTCTGCCTGGAGCACCGGGGCATGGCCGCCTACCTGCAGACGCTGTTCCCGCGCGGTGAGTCCGGCGCGGCGCTGCTGGCCGCCGAGATCGACGCGCTCGGGCGGCGCGGCTACCCGCCGCATCTCGGCTCGGTGCTCGCGAGCTCGGTCGCCGGGCTCGCCGTCGGCCGGGCCGCCGTCGAGGAGCTGCACAGCATCCGGCTCGAGGAGTCACCGGCGCTGGCCCGCCTCGCCGTGCGCGCCCGGGAGCTGCACGACCAGGTCACCGCGGCGCCGCCCGGCCTGCCCGAGATCACCATGGAGGACTACTTCCGCATGATCATGACCGCCTGCATCCGCGGCCTGCTCGCCGAGGTCCGCCCCGATCGCTCCGTCGCCGAGACGATGGCCGCCCTCGGTGTCGACCCGACCGGGGGGCGCTGATGCCCCGCGGCTTCCAGGGCGCGCTGCTGCGCGGTCTCGGTGCCCGCGACCATCTCGCCACCGTGACCGGGACCGAGCGGGTCGCCCCGCACATGGTGCGGATCCGGATGACCTCGCCGACCCTGTTCGAGGACGCGACGCCCGGCCCCACCGCCTGGCTGCGGTTCTGGTTCCCCGACCCCGACGGCGGGACGGCGGAGTTCCAGCGCGCCTACACCCTCAGCGAGGCCGACCCCGGCTCCGGCGCGTTCGCGATCGACGTGCTGCTGCACGAGCCGGCCGGTCCGGCGTCGGCCTGGGCGGCGCGCGCCGTCCCGGGGGACAGCGTTCCCGTCGTCGTGCTCGGATCGCGGCCCTTCACCGTCGCACCCGACCCGCCCGCGGGATACCTGCTGGTGGGCGACCCGGCCTCGGTACCGGCGATCAACGGGATCCTCGGCGCCGTGCCGCCGGACATCCCGGTCGAGCTGTACCTGGAGCAGGCGCACCCGGAGGACCGGCTGATCCCGCTCGCCACCCATCCGCGGCTGCGGGTGCACCGGGTGCAGCGGGAGGGCCCCGGCTCGATCGCCGCGGCGATCGAGCACCGGGACTGGTCGGACTGGTACGCCTGGGTGGCACCGGAGTCGGCGTCGCTCAAACAGCTCCGCACCCGGCTGCGCGAGGACTTCGGGTTCCCGAAATCGGAGATCCACGCACAGGCCTACTGGGTGGCGGGCAAGGCGATGGGATCCCAGCGCGACCACGAGCAGGCACCGGAACCGGCACAGGGACCCGCACCGGAACCGACACCTGAGCCGCCGCGGGGGCCCGAACCGGATCCGGTGCCGGAACCGACGCGGGGCCCGGGTGACGGCCCCCCGCAGGCCCCGGTGCCGACCGCGCCCTGTGGACGGTGGCGGGCCGGTGCCGCCGGGCGGCTGCTCGCTCCGCTGCGCGGCACCCTGATCGTCGCCGGCGTGCTGCAGGCCGTCGTCACCCTCGTCGAGCTCGCCCCCTACCTGCTGCTGGTCGAGCTGGCTCGCGACTGCTCGCCGGCGCGACCCCCGACGAGCTGTGGGCGCTCGGGATCACCGCGCTGGTCCTGCTCGGGATCGGCACCGGCCTCGCCGCGCTGCTGGCGCTCTGGTTGCACCTGGTCGACGCCCGGTTCTCCCGGGACCTGCGGAAGCGGCTGCTGGACCGACTCTCCCGGTTGCCGCTGGGCTGGTTCACCGCCCGCGGCTCCGGATCGGTGTCCCACCTGGTGCAGGGCGACACCCTCACCCTGCACCACCTGGTGACACATGCCGTACCGGACGCGGTGGCCGCGGTCGTCGCGCCGGTCGCGGTGTTGGTCTACCTGTTCGCCGTGGACTGGCGGCTCGCGCTGGTACTGCTCGTACCGGTGCTGGTCTACGTCGGCGCGACCGCGTCGATGATCGCGGTGTCCGGGGCGCGGATCCCGCAGGCGCTGCGCTGGTTCGAGCGGATGGCCGACGAGGCAGGTGGCTTCCTGGCCGGGCAACCGGTGATCCGGGTGTTCGGTGGTGCCGCGGCCTCGCCGTTCCGTCACCGGCTCGACGAGTACCTCGCGTTCCTGCACGCCTGGCAGCGGCCCTTCGTCGGCGCCCGCACGGTGATGGAGGTGGCGACCCGGCCGGGCACGTTCCTCTGGCTGGTGCTGGTCGTGGGCACGCCGATGGTCGTCACCGGGGCCCTGGATCCGGTGGCGCTGCTGCCGTTCCTGTTGCTCGGGACGACGTTCGGCGCCCGGTTGCTCGGCATCGGCTACGGCATGGCTGGGATCCGGGAGGGCCGCACTGCCGCCCGTCGGATCGCCGTCGCGCTGGACGAGCCCGAGCTGGAGACCCGCCCCGGCAGCACCGACGACGCCCGACCCGGTGTGGTCGAGTTCGACCACGTCGGCTTCGCCTACCGGCCGGGCGTACCGGTGCTCGACGACGTGACGCTCACCCTGCGCCCCGGGACGGTGACGGCGCTGGTCGGCCCGTCCGGCTCCGGCAAGTCGACCCTGGCGGCACTGCTCGCCCGCTTCCACGACGTCGGCTCCGGTGCGGTCCGGGTCGGTGGTGACGACGTCCGCTCACTGAGCGCGGACCAGCTCTACGCCCGGGTCGGGTTCGTGCTGCAGGACGCGCAGCTCGTGCGCGGCACCGTCCGGGAGAACATCGCGCTCGCCGTGCCCGACGCGCCGGACACCGCGGTCGAGGCCGCCGCCCGCGACGCCCGGATCCACGAGCGGATCCTGCAGCTGCCCCGCGGCTACGACACGATGCTGGGTGACGACGTCGCGCTGTCCGGCGGGGAACGCCAGCGGATCACCATCGCCCGCGCGATCCTCGCCGACACGCCCGTGCTGGTGCTCGACGAGGCGACCGCGTTCGCCGACCCGGAGTCGGAGTTCCTGGTCCAGCAGGCGCTCGACCGGCTCACCCGGGACCGGACGGTCCTCCTCGTCGCGCATCGGCTGCACACCGTCACCGGGGTGGACCGGATCGTCGTCCTCGACGGGGGCCGGATCGTCGAGACCGGCACGCACGACGAGCTGCTCGCCGCCGAGGGCCGTTACCGCAGGCTCTGGGAGTCCGGCGCGACCGTGACCGAGGAGGCGCACCGGTGATCCGCACGTTGCTGTCCCTGCTGCCCGACGGCAGCCGGCGCACGGTCGTCGCGCACGCGGCGTTCACCGTGCTCACGGTGCTGCTGCGGGCCGCCGCGGCGGTGCTGCTGGTCCCGCTGGTGGGTGCCCTGTTCGGCCCGGACCCGTCGGCCGCGCTGCCCTGGCTGGCGGTGCTCACCGCGGTCACCGTCGGTGGTTGGGCGACCGACGTCGTCGTCGCCCGGCTCGGGTTCCGGATCGGCTTCTCGCTGCTGGACCGGACCCAGCACGCGATGGCCGACCGGCTGACCCGGATCCGGCTCGGCTGGCTCGACGCGGACAACACCGCGACCGCCCGCGCGTCGATCGGGTCCGGTGGGCCGGAGCTGGTGGGGCTGATCGTCTACCTGGTCACGCCGCTGGCCTCGGCGCTGCTGCTGCCCGCGGCGATCGCGGTCGCGCTGTTCTGGGTCGCCTGGCCGCTCGGGCTCGCCGCCGCAGCGGCGGTGCCGGTGCTGTTCGGCGTGCTGTGGGCGAGCGGTCGGATCACCCGCCGGTCCGACGAGGAGGCGGCGGCCACCAACCGGGAGCTCACCGAGCGGATCGTCGAGTTCGCCCGCACCCAGCAGGCGCTGCGTGCTGCCCGGCGGGTCGACCCGGCCCGCAGCGAGGTCGGGCGGGCACTGGGTGCTCAGCACGGCGCCACCCTGCGGCTGCTGTTGTTCCACGTGCCGGGCCAGCTGCTGTTCGGGATCGCCGCGCAGATCGCGCTGATCCTGCTGGCCGGTACGACGACGCTGCTCGCCGTGCGCGGCACGCTGTCCGCGCCGGAGGCGATCGCGCTGGTCGTCGTGCTCGCCCGCTTCCTCGAACCCTTCACCGCGCTGGCCGACCTGGCAGGCGGGATCGGCACGACCCGCGCGACGCTGCGGCGGATCCGCGCGGTGCTCGACGCCCCCACCGACCCGGCGGGCCCCGGTGGCCCGCTGCCGGCCGCGGCGCCGCGGGTCGAGCTCGACGGCGTCACCTTCGGCTACCGGGCGGACGGCCCACCGGTGCTCGACCGGCTCGACCTCACCTTGGAGCCGGGCAGCACCACCGCGATCGTCGGGCCCTCCGGGTCGGGCAAGAGCACGATCCTCGCGCTGCTCGCCGGGCTGCACCATCCCGACCGCGGCACCATCCGGGTGGACGGCGTCGACGTCGCCCGGCTCGACGCCGGGCAGCGCCGCGCCCTGGTCTCGATGGTGTTCCAGGATCCGTACCTGTTCGAGGGCACGCTGCGCGACAACGTGCTCGTCGGCGCCCCGGACGCCGACCCGGCCACCCTCGCGGCGGTGACCGGCGCGGCCCGGGTTCGGGAGATCGTCGACCGGCTGCCCGACGGCGACCGCAGCCGCATCGGGGAGGCCGGGACGACGCTGTCCGGCGGCGAGCGTCAGCGGATCGGGATCGCCAGGGCGCTGCTGAAACCCGCGCCGCTGCTGCTCGTCGACGAGGCCACCAGCGCACTGGACACGGAGACCGAGACCGCCGTCGTGCAGGCGCTCTCCGCCGACCCGTACCCGCGTACCCGGGTGGTCGTCGCGCACCGGCTCGCGAGCATCCGGCACGCCGACCGGGTGCTGTTCGTCGAGGACGGCCGGATCGTCGAGGACGGCACGGTGGCCGGGCTGCGGGCGGCGGGCGGCCGGTTCGCCGAGTTCTGGCGCCACCAGGAACTGCGATCGGCATGGAGATGGGGGGAGACCGCCGCGACCCCGGGGTGAAGCGCGCGGGCCCGGTGCCCGGTGACCGTCAGGCGGCGGGCTCCCGGTGCCGCGGGCACGTCGCCACCGGGCGGTCGCCGACGACGATCCGGGCTGCGGCCAGCACCCGCCCCACCGCGCGGGGCCGGTCCGGCCCCAGCCGCAGGTGCCGTCCCTCCCGGTCGGCGTGCCCACAACCGGTCAGGACGGCGGTGACCCCGGCAGCCGCCAGGTGGTCCACCCCGGACAGATCCAGCTCGACGCAGCAGCACCGGTCGACCCAGTGGATCAGGAAGTCGGTCAGCGGCGGCGCGGTGGCCGCGTCGATCCCGCCCCGGCACCGAACCACGACCGAACCGTCCGAGCGGCACTCGGCGGTCGCCCGCAACGGGTCGGCCGTGAGCTCGTCGGTCTCCACCCGGGGGCCGGTCATTCCAGCACGTCGTCGATCACGACGGTCAGTTCGGTCGTCGACAGGCCGGTCAACCGGCTGACCCGCTCGGCGACGGTCCGCCGGACCCGGTCGGCGAGCGCGTGCAGGTCCTGGCCGTAGTCGGCGGCGAGCACGATCTCGATCGCCGTGCTCGCTCCGGCGACGCCCGCGACGACGTCACCGTCCGTGCCCCCGGCACCGCCCGCCCGCTCCGCACCGCCCGCACCGAGCGTCCGGCTCAGCGCGACCCGGACGCCGGGCACCGACTGCGCGGAGCGGCGGGCGGTCACCACGATCACCCGGGCGGCGATCCGGGTGACACCGTCCGGGCCGGCCAGCACGGCGTGGTCGGGCTCGGCGAGCACGCCGCGGATCTGGCGCAGGATCCGGTCGATCCGGCCCCGTGGCGCGGCCACCGGCTGGGCGGCGAGCTCGTGGACCGGCGACCACAATCGCCGGTACTCGCCCAGAGCGGCCTGGCAGTGCACGCAGCCCTGTTGGTGGTCGTCACGCCGGTCGGCGCGCCCGGCGGCGACCTGATCGAGCAGCTCGTCCACCGGACGCCCGCAGGCCAGCCGGTCGCCCGTCACGGAGTGCTCGTCGTGGCTGGTCATGCCCACTCCCGCAACGTGTCGAGCAGTCGCCGTCGCGCCCGGTACAGCCGCCCCCGGACCGTCGCCTCGGACACGTTCAGGATGGCTGCCACCTCCTGGTACGTCATCTGCTCGATGTCGACGAGCACCACCGGCGCACGCAACTCGGCGGGCAGCGCGGTGACCGCCGCGAGCGCCGCGTGGGCATGTCCCCTGGCCTCGACCTGCAGGTCCGCCCCCGGCGAGACGGTCACATCCGGGTCGTCCAGCGGTTCGAACCGGGGCCGCCGGTTGATCAGGTTGATGCACCGGTTCACCACCACCCGATACAGCCAGGTCGTGAACAGACTGTCCCCGGCGAACCCGGTCAGCGCGGTCCACAGCGAGACGACGACGTCCTGGGCGACGTCCTCGGCGTCGTGCGGATTTCCCACCATCCGCAGCGCGATCCGGTAGATCCGGTCCCGGTGCCGGCGCACCAGCTCCTCGTAGGCGTCGACATCACCGTCCTTGACCTTCCTGATCAGCCAGTCGTCGGCGGCCGCGTCGAGCCGATCGTTCTCCCCCACCCGCGGCAACTCGGAGCCCCCTCGTTCGATAACCCCGGCCGGGCCCGCCCCCGGGTGGGCCCGGCCGGTCCGAGGCCCGTGACACCCCCCGGGTGGCTCACGGGGCGTCGATCCCCTTCCTCGGCATCAGTGGGACACATGCGTCCACAGATCCTCACGGGGTCTTATGGGTGATGTAAGTCACAGTCCTCCTCGAACGTGTGTGCAGTTGCCCGAAGGAGGTGGCTCTGCTCTGCTTCCCGCCATGATCCGCACCCCACCCTCGCCCGTCGACCCGCTCGACCACCGGTGGTGGTGACCGCCTCCGCACCCGGGGCGTTCGGACCGGGGACAGGGCGGCCCGAGATCCCGGTCCGGTGGATCGACGCGGGGCCCGACCGGCTGCGCAGCCCGGTTGTCGACACTCTGCGGTCCGCCCGGTGACCGTGCTGGACCGGCGGGCACTGACCCGGGCGACCCTCGCCCGCCAGCACCTGCTCGACCGGCACGGCCCGGATCCCGCCGGGATCGTCGACCGGCTCGGTGGCCTGCAGGCCCAGGAGCCCCGCGAGCCGTACACCGGACTGTGGTCCCGCGTGGCGGAGTTCGACCCGGCGCCCGTTTCCGCCGCTCTGCACGAGCGGACGCTGGTGCGCACCGTGCTGATCCGCCGGACCGTGCACCTAGTGACGGCCGCCGACTGCCTCGCCTTCCGCGGCCTGTGCCAACCGATGATCACCCAGCGGACCTGGGGGGCGCGCCGGGCCGAGCTGCCCGGGGTGGACCCGGCCGAGCTCGCCGAGGCCGTGCGCCCGTGGTTCGCCGAGAGCCCGCGCACCGGCGCCGAGGTCGCCCGGCTCGTCGCCGGCCGGTTCCCGGGGGCGAGCCACGCAGCACTCGCCGACGCCGCCGTCTCGGTGATCCCGCTGGTCCAGGTACCGCCCCGGGGCACCTGGGACGGCACCGGACCGGCCCGGCTCACGACCGTCGGTGCCTGGCTGGGGCGCGAGCCCGATCCGGAACCGGACGCCGCCGCGCTGGTGCTGCGCTACCTGCGCGCGTTCGGCCCGGCCGCCGGCGCCGACCTGCGCGCCTGGTGCGGCCTGACCGGGTTGCCCGCCGTCGTCACGCGACTGCGCCCGCAGCTGCGGACCTTCCGCGACGAGCGCGGCCGCACGCTGCTCGACGTCGACGACGCTCCCCTGCCAGGTCCGGACACCCCGGCGCCGCCGCGGTTCCTGCCCGCCTTCGACAACGTCGTGCTCGGGTTCGACGACCGCAGCCGGATCATCGACGACGCGCACCGCGGCCTGAGCGTCACCGGTGCCCGGTTCGTGCTCCTCGACGGCCGGGTGGCCGCGACCTGGACGACCTCCGGGGACGATCTCACGGTGCACCCGCTGCGCCCGTTCACCCGGGCCGAGACCGACGCCGTGGCCGCCGAGGCGGAGCGGCTGCGCGGCTTCCTGACCGGCGCGGCGGCCGGGACCGCACGGATCGGCCCGTAGTCAGTCCACCGGGCGCCACGGCCGCGGCGGCAACGTCGGCAGCCCGCTCGGTGAGCACTGGCCGCCCCGCTCCCCCGCCAGCCGGAACACCAGCCATCCCGACAGCGCCGCCAGGATCGACCCGGCCAGGATCCCGATCTTCGCCTCGGCGATCAGCAGCTCGTCGTCGAGGGCCAGCTCGGTGACGAACAGCGCCACCGTGAACCCGATCCCGGACAACGCGGACCCACCGAGCAGCTGCCCCCAGCGCAGCGTGTCCGGCACCCGGCCCAGGCCGGTGCGCAGCACGACCCAGGTCCCCGCGGCGACGCCGATCGGCTTCCCGACCACCAGACCGAGGATGATTCCCCAGGTCAGCAGGGAGGACGCCGCAGCGGACAGGGTCTGTGCGTTCAGCAGCACGCCGGCGTTGGCGAGCACGAACAGCGGCACGATCACGTAGCTGCTCCACGGCTGGATCCGCTGCTGCAGGCGCTCGTTCGGGGAGACCGCGGCGACCGCGACGACCTGTGCGGCCCGGGCCCGCTGCGGGGTCGGGTCGAGCAGGAAGTTCTTGCCGGCCCCGATAGCGGCCGTCATCTCCTGGCGACGCGGTGCGTAGGCGTTCACCAGCAGGCCGAGCGCGACGCCGACGACACTGGGGTGCACCCCGGAGCGCAGCACCGCCAGCCAGGTCAGGATCCCGATCACGGCGTAGCACGGGGTCCGCCAGAACCGGACGTGCCGCAGTCCGAGCAGCCCGGCCAGCAGCACCACCGCCACCAGCAGCGCGACCAGGTCGACCTCGTCGGTGTAGAACAGCGCGATCGCCGCGACCGCACCGATGTCGTCGACGATCGCCAACGCCAGCAGGAACACCCGCAGCTGGTCCGGGCAGCGCGGGCCGAGCAGCGCCAGCACACCGAGCATCACGGCGGTGTCGGTGGAGATCGCGATGCCCCAGGCGCCGGCCGCCTCCCCACCGGCGTTGAGCGCGAGGAACACCAGCGCGGGCACCACGAGCCCGCCGGCGGCCGCCGCTGCCGGAGCCGCGATCGCCCGCGCGCCCCGCAGCTCGCCGAGCGTGGTCTCGCGGGCGATCTCCAGACCGACGGACAGGAAGAACAGGACCATCAGGCCGTCGTTCACCCAGTGCCGCAGATCGAGCGCCAGCTCGCCGCTGCCGAGCCGGATCGCCAGCTCGGTGTGCCAGAAGGCCTCGTAGTCCGCGCCGCTGTTCGCCCAGATCAGCGCGGCGAGTGCGGCGACGATCAGCAGCACCGCCGAACCGGACTCGGTGCCGAGGAAGCGCCGGGCGGCGTCGGACAGATCGCCGCGCTCGACCAGGGTGGTGACCGCCATGCGACGATCCTGCCGTTGCACCGTGCACCCCGTCTGCAGGAGGTGTCCCATCGGCTCGCTCGATCCCCCGGTCGGCCCCTACGACCACACGCTGGGTCCGCCGGGTGCTGAGCTCACCCTCGTCGAGTACGGCGACTACGAGTGCCCCTACTGCCGGGCCGCCGTGCCGGTGATCGGGCAGGTCCGGGAACGGCTGGGTGAGCGGCTCCGGTTCGTGTTCCGGCACTTCCCGCTGCACGAGCTGCACCCGCACGCGATCGCCGCGGCACTGGCCGCCGAGATGGCGGCGCTGGAGGGCCGGTTCTGGCAGATGCACGACGCGATGTTCACGCCGGGCCCGCCCCGGCTGAGCCAGGCCGATCTGGCCGGGCACGCCGAGACCGCCGGGGTACGACCGGAACGGGTGCTCTGGCCGGCCACCCGCGCCGTCGAGGACCGGGTGGAGGCCGGGTTCAACGCCGCGGTCCGCAGCGGGGTGCGTGGCACGCCGACCCTGTTCGTCAACGGCGAGCAGTACCGCGGGGAGATCACCGTCGACGACCTCGCCGCCGCACTGGAACAGCATCCGACCGGCTCCTGAGGGTGCAGGGCCCGGAACCGGGCGTCCCGCACCTGCGGGGCCGGCCGGTGCGGGCCTGCGGTCCCCCGGACCGGCGTCCTCGGGGAGTGCGCCGGTCACCGCTGCCGGGTGCGCCCCGGGATCAGCTCGCCTCCGGCCCGACCAGCATCACCGGGCACTCGGCGTGCTGGATCAGCGACAGACCGGTCGAGCCCAGCAGCAGTCCGGTAAACCCGCCCCGGCCCCGGGTCGCCACGACCACCAACCGGGCGGACGCGCTGCGCTGCGCCAGCGCCCGCCCCGGCTCCGCCCGCTCGATGACCCGTTCGACGGCGACCTCCGGGTAGCGCTGCGACCAGCCGGCGAGCCGCTCGGCGAGCGCGCGCTCCTCGGTGTCGCGGAGCCGGTCGAAGGCCCCTGCCGCGCGCAGGGCCGGGGACCTGCCGTCGTGCCAGGCGTAGAGCGCGACCAGGCCGGCGCCGTGCGCCGAGGCCATCGCGAACGCGTGCGCCAGCGCGGTGTCCGACAGCGGGCCGCCGTCCACCCCGACCAGCACCGGGGCGTCGACGTGCTCGGTACCGCGGACGACGACGACCGGGCATTCGGCGTGCGACACCACGGCGAGCGTCACCGAACCGAGAGCGGTGCCGATCCGGCCCCTGCTCCCCGAACCGAGCACCAGCAGCTCCGCCGTCCGCGACGCCTCGCGCAGCGCCGCCGACGGTGACTCGCGGTCCTCGCGGGCCCGGGCCGGCACACCCGGGGCGGTCTGCGCCGCCACCGCGGTGGCGGCGTCGAGGACCGTCCGGGCCTCCTCACCCAGGGCGGTCTCGACGTCGTCGAGCAGCGGCGCGATCGACGCGTCGGCGTAGAGCCCGGCCACGTCGTAGGCGTACACCAGCTCCAGCTCGGCGTGCCGGGCCGCGGCCTCCCGGGCGGCCCACCGGACCGCGTCGAGCGCCGCGTCCGATCCGTCCACACCGACCACGACCGCACTCATCGTCCACGTCCCCCAGTTCCCGGCCGGCACCGCTGCGGCCGGACCGTCGTGCGCCACTGTGCTCCACAGTGCTCTACCGCGGGGCCCCCCGCATCCTGCGCCCGGTACCCGTTCGGCCCGCGCGGGCCGAACCGGGCATTCGTGACCCACCCGGTGATCGATACGGTGACCCCCGCAGTCGGTGACAGGGAGGTCCCATGCACGCACCGAGCGTTCTCGTCGTCGGCGCCGGGTTCGGCGGAATCGCCGCAGCGATCGAGCTGCGCGCGCACGGCATCCGGGACGTCACGATCCTCGACGCCGCCCCGGGGCTCGGCGGCACCTGGCTGCACAACACCTACCCGGGTGCGGCGTGCGACGTCCCGAGCCACCTGTACTCGTTCTCGTTCGCCCAGCGCACCGACTGGTCACGGCTGTGCTCCCCGCAGCCGGAGATCCTCGCCTACCTGCAGGACGTGGCACGCGAGTTCGGCGTCGACGAGCTGGTCGAGACCGGTGTCCGGATCGTCGCCGCCGACCGCCCGCACACCGGAGCCCCCTGGACACTCACCGCGCAGGACGGCCGGACCTGGAGCGCCGACGTGCTGATCGTCGCGACCGGCCAGCTGAACCGCCCGGTCGTTCCCGACATCCCCGGTGTGGAGAGCTTCGCCGGCCACGCGTTCCACTCGGCCCGCTGGGACCACGGGCACGACCTGCGCGGCCGCCGGGTCGCCGTGATCGGGACGGGGGCGAGCGCGGTCCAGTTCGTGCCCGCGATCGCGCCGCAGGTCGGCCACCTGAGCGTCTTCCAGCGGAGCGGGAACTGGTTCCTGCCGCGCCGCAACCGTGCGTTCCCCCGGTGGTGGCGGGCGGCGATCGAGCACGTCCCGGGCCTGGCCCGGTGGCGCCGCCGGTTCATCACCGAGTACTGCGAGTCGATCACCCTGATGATCCGGCACCCGGCCACCTGGGGCCGGCTCGGGAAGCTGTACTCGACGCTGTTCATGCGCTCGCAGCTGCGCGATCCGCAGCTGCGACGCGCGGTGTGGCCGGACTACACCTTCGGCTGCAAACGGGTGCTGTTCAGCTCGCACTGGCTACCCGCCCTGCAGCGGGACAACGTGTCGCTGGAGACCGAGAAGATCACCGAGATCGTGCCGGAGGGCGTGCGCACCGCCGACGGCCGGACGCACGAGGTGGACACCATCATCTGGGGCACCGGGTTCGCGGCCACCGACTTCATGTTCCCGATGGAGATCACCGGCCCCGGTGGGCGCTCGCTCACCGACGAGTGGGCCGGCGGGGCGCACGCCTACCTGGGGATGACGGTGCCCGGCTTCCCGTCGATGTTCGTGCTCTACGGACCGAACACGAACACCTCGGGTGGTTCGATCATCCGCTACCTCGAGCACCAGGTCCGCTACGTCCGGGAGACGCTGCAGGAGGCACAGCGGCGCGGGGTGAGGGCGGTGGAGGTGCGCGGTGACGTCGAGCGGGCCTACGACGCCGAGATCCAGGCGCGGTTCACCGGGACCGCCTGGACCCGCTGCGACTCCTGGTACCGCGACGAGCACGGCCGGATCGTCACCAACTGGCCCGGTTACATGCGCGAGTACGACGAGCGCACCCGCCGGGTGGATCCCGCCGACTACGTCTTCCACTAGCCGGCTCACACCCCTTCGCCGCGCTGCACACCTGCTGCAACGGGTGTGCAGCGTGGCGAAGGGGTGTGTCCGGCTTCCACCGAACACACGTCCGCCCCGCCCCCGTGGCGGCGGGGTGCGGGGCGGAGGTGCGCCGGCGTCACACCGGCGGGTCGGGTGTCAGCAGCTGGTCGGGTTGTCCCGGTTCTGGGCGGCACCGCCGCCGAGGATCCCGAGCACGTTGCCCACGGCGGCGTTGATGCCGGGACAGACGTCGACGTTGTTGAGGACGTTGACGTCATCGAGGTTCACCAGTCCGAACTGGTCGCCCCTCGTGTTGCCGACGTCCTGGACGAACGAGTCGCCGTCGTCGTCCTGGGTGGCCGGAGCCGCGGACGCGAGC
Organism: Pseudonocardia sp. NPDC049635; assembly: GCF_040659795.1. NCBI lineage: Bacteria > Bacillati > Actinomycetota > Actinomycetes > Pseudonocardiales > Pseudonocardiaceae > Pseudonocardia > Pseudonocardia sp. NPDC049635. Next base: position 33,704 of record NZ_JBFAON010000004.1, on the reverse strand, counting down.
GGGCTGAAGGCGACCAGTGCCGCGACGACGGCGATGCCGGTGACCGCGAGCTTCCTGCGCATGTCTCTCCCCTTTCGTGCGCACTGCCGGGACCCCTGTGCGTCACGGCAAGCGGACGGTAGGCAGGCGGTCACGGCCGGGGATACGGCCGGGACCCGTACGGGTGACCCGATCACCGTCGGACATCGAAAGTGTGGTGTGGGACGGCAGAGACCGGTTCTCCCACGACGGCGGCCACGGAACGTCCCCGCCCGGGCCCGGGCCGTCGCCCGGGGTGACCGGGCAGCGCGTGGTGGACCACCTCGGCCGCCACCCGGTGGAGTGATTCCCTCACGGCGTGTCGCAGCATCCGCGTGTCGTGACACGGGCCCGGTGCGAACATCCGGGCCCGATCGGCTTGATCCTCACGCGACGTGAGGCCGCATCGTCGATCCTGCCGTCACGAGGTGGCGGCCCGACACGAGGAGGACCGGGTGAAGGTCGGCGAGCTCGCCGCGGCGACCGGGTTGACGGTGCGCACGCTGCACCACTGGGAGGAGCGCGGCCTGGTCGTGCCATCGGCGCGGACCGCCTCCGGGCATCGCGTCTACGACGAGGGCGACGTCCGCCGCGTCTACCAGGTGGTCGCCCTGCGGGAGCTGGGTCTCCCGCTGGAGGCGATCAGCGGGCTCCTGGCCTCCGGGTCGTTCGGCGCCGTGCTCGCCGCGCACCTGGAGCAGGTCGACGCCAGGCTCGCCGCGCTGCACTCGCTGCGCGGCACCCTGGCCGGTGTCGTCGAGCGGTTGCACGACGTGCCGGACCCGGCCCTGTCGGACGTACTGGAGATGATCGACGAGGTGAGCAGGGTGAACGACACGTTCGCGCAGTACTTCACGCCCGAGCAGGTCGCGGAGCTGCAGGCGAGGCGGGCCGAGGGCGAGGCGACGGCCGCCGAGTGGCCGGGCCTGATCGCGGCCGTCCGGGCCGAGATGGACGCCGGTACCGACCCGGCCGACCCGCGGGTGCGGGAGCTCGCGGCCCGCTGGGACCGCCTGTTGGAGTCGTTCCACCGCGGGGACCCCGAGCTGGGTGCCCGGCTCGACCGGATGCGGGTGGAGAACACCGGTGAGGTGATCGCGGCCGGCGGGCCGGACCAGGCGATGATCGACTACATCGGGCGTGCCCGGCCCTCGGGTTAGGTCACCGGCGGCGTCGGCACAGCCACCGGATCGTCTACCGGTGGCTGCTCGCGACGGGGGCGGGCGGGCCCCACCGCTCCGCGTTCGCACCACCTGCCCGCAGGCGCCAGGATGGTGTGATGGCGGATCTCCTGGGGCGGCTTCGCGACATGCAGGTGTCGTCGTTGTGCGACGCGGACAAGACCTTCCCGGTGGTGGACCCGGCCATCCGGGCGCTCGTCCCGGACGTCCGGATGGTCGGGCCCGCCGTCACCGTGTCCTGCGTGGACGACCACCTGCCGATGTTCGCGGCGTTGCGCGCGGCCGCACCGGGGTCGGTGCTGGTGGTGGCCGGTTCCGGCGGCACCCGGGCGGTGGCGGGCGAGCTGTTCGCGAGCGAGGCGAAGCGGCGCGGGCTGGCCGGGATCGTCGTCGACGGCCTGGTCCGCGACCTGCGCGGGCTGCGCGCGCTCGGGTTGCCGGTCTTCGCCCGCGGCACCTGCCCTGCCTCGGGCAGCACCCGGGACCCCGGCACGATCGACGAACCGGTCTCGTTCGGCGGCATCGTGGTGGGCCCGGGTGACCTGGTCTGCGGCGACGACGACGGGCTGCTCATCGCCGCCCCGGACCGGTTCGCCGCGGTCATCGACGTCGCGGAGGGCATCGAGGCCGCGGAGCGCGCACTGGTGTCGGCGATGCGCAACGGGCACGAGCTGCACTCGCTGACCACCGTCGACGAGCACGTGGCCGCGCCGGGCCGGGGCGAGGAGAGCGCGCTGGGCTTCCGCGTCTGACGGGACCGGCCGCCCGCCGGGCCCACGGGCTCGACGGGCGGCGGATCGGGCCGGCGTTCAGGCGGCGGACTCCCAGGTCCACTCGGGCTCCATCGGGTCGGCGCAGTCCGGGCACGGCACCGCGATCCCGACGGTCTCCGCCGCGGGCAGCTCGGCCTCGGCGCCGCAACCGTCGCACCGGCACCAGGACACCTCGTTTCCGTACATGCGTTCGAGGGTGAACCACAACCGTGTGATTCGCAAGCGCCCGCGCCGGGCTCAGACGTCGTCGACCAGATCGGCGACCGACGGGACCACCCGCGAGGGGCGGAACGGGAAGCGGTCGATCTCGGACTCCCGGGTGATCCCGGTGAGCACCAGCACCGTGCGCATCCCGGCCTCCAGCCCGGCGAGGATGTCGGTGTCCATCCGGTCGCCGATCATCACCGTGGACTCCGAGTGCGCGCCCAGCCGGTTCAGCGCGGCGCGCATCATCAGCGGGTTCGGCTTGCCGACGAAGTAGGGATCCACCCCGGTCGCCTTGGAGATCATCGCCGCGACCGATCCGGTCGCCGGGAGGATGCCCTCCGGCGACGGCCCGGTGGCGTCGGGGTTGGTGGCGACGAAGCGGGAGCCCTTCTCGACCAGCCGCATCGCGGTCGCGATCGAGGAGAAGCTGTAGGTGCGGGTCTCCCCCAGCACCACGTAGTCGGGGTTCCGGTCGGTGATGACGTAGCCGACGTCGTGCAGCGCGGTGGTCAGCCCGGCCTCGCCGATCACGTACGCGCTGCCCTGCGGGCGCTGCTCGGACAGGAACGCCGCGGTCGCCAGCGCCGAGGTCCAGATCGACTCCTCGGGCACGTCCAGCCCGGTCGCCTGCAGCCGGTACCGCAGGTCACGCGGGGTATGGATGCTGTTGTTGGTCAGGACGAGGAACGGGACGCCCTTGTCGCGCAGCCGGGACAGCAACGTGTCCGCACCCGGGACGATGCTGCCCTCGCGGACGAGGACACCGTCCATGTCGGTCATCCAGCACTCGATCGCCTTCTGTTCCACCACGGGCCGGACCCTAACGGTGTTCCGGCTGGCACGTGGGGCACCAGAACAGGTTCCGCGCCGCGTGCTCGGCGTGCCGCACCGGCGTCCCGCAGACCAGGCACGGCAGGCCGGCGCGGCGGTAGACGTAGACCTCGCCGCCGTGCCGGTCGCGCCGGCCGGGCTCTCCGCGGCGGCGCGGGTCGTGCTCGGGGGCGACGGTGTCGATCCGCCCGGTGCGGACGCCGTCGCGCATCAGCGCGACCAGGTCGGGCCACATCGCGTCCCAGGTCTCCCGGTCCAGCGACCGGCCGGGCAGCAGCGGGTCGAGGCCGTGCCGGAACAGCAGCTCGGCCCGGTACACGTTCCCGACCCCGGCGATCACCGCCTGGTCCATCAGCAGCGTGGCGAGCGGGCTGCGGGAGCGTGAGATCCGCGCCCACACCCGTTCCGGGTCGGCGTCGCGGCGCAGCGGGTCCGGCCCGAGCCGGGCCCGCAGCGCTCGCGCCTCGGCCGTGGTGAGCAGCTCGCAGGCGGTCGGGCCGCGCAGGTCGGCGTAGTGCGTCTCCCCGACCAGCCGCATCCGCAGCGCCCCGACCGGCTCCGGGGCCGGGAGCTCGTGCTCGGCGAAGGTCCCGTACAGCCCGAGGTGCACGTGCACGACCCGGCCGGGGCCGTAGCGGTGGAACAGGTGCTTGCCGTGCGCCTCGGCGCCGGTCATCACCTGGCCGTCCAGCAGCTCGGCGGAGGCGGCGAACCGGCCCTGCGGGCTGGACACCGCGACCGGCCGCTTCACGAACAGCCTGCGGTGCAGCCGCGCGATGCGGTGCAGCGTGTGCCCCTCCGGCACTAGCTCGGCAGCTCGATCTCGCCGGTCCGCTCGTAGTCGAGCATCTGGTCGATCCGCCGCTGGTGACGTTCGTCGCCGGAGAACGGGGTGGCCAGGAACGCCTCGACGATCGCGACGACCTCGTCGAACGGGTGCTGGCGGGCACCGACCCCGATGATCTGGGCGTCGTTGTGCTCCCTGGCGAGCCGCGCGGTGGCCTCGTTCCAGGCCAGCGCGGCCCGGATCCCCCGCACCTTGTTCGCGGCGATCTGCTCACCGTTGCCGGAGCCGCCCAGCACGATCCCGAGCGATCCCGGGTCCGCGACGACCCGGCGGGCCGTCTCGATGCACCAGGCGGGGTAGTCGTCGAGGGCGTCGTACGTCGGGGCCCCGACGTCGACCACCTCGTGGCCCTGCCCGCTCAGGTGGTCGACGAGCTTGCCCTTGACCTCGAAACCGGCGTGGTCACTGCCCAGGTAGACGCGCACGGGGCAGGATCCTCCCCCATGCGCGTCGGCGGCGTGGACGGGGTCCCCGGGGGCTGGGTGGTGTGTGTGCTCTCCGGTGCCGGCCGGGCACGCCGGGTGAGCTGGTCGGTGGTCCCGGACGCGCCCGCGGTGCTGGAACTGACCACCGGGTGCGACGCGGTCGGCGTCGACATCCCGCTGGCGCTCCCGACCGGCGGGACGCGCCGCCCGGCCGAGGTGCAGGCGGCCGCCCGGCTGGGGACGGCGCGATCGTCGCTGTTCCCCACCCCGCCGGAGCAGGTACTGGCTGCGCGGACCTACGCCGATGCCTGTGCCGCCGCCCAGCAGGTCACCGGCCGCAGGATCAGCGTGCAGACCTGGAACATCGTGCCGAAGATCCGTGAGTTCCAGCAGGTGGAGCTGCCGGAGTCGGTGGTGGAGGCGCATCCCGAGCTGTCCTTCCGGACGATGGCGCCGGGCACCCGGTTCGCCGCCAAGAAGACCGCCCGCGGCGCCGGGCAGCGGATCGCCGCGCTCGCCGGGTGGATCGATCCGGCCCGCCTGCTGGGTGACCTGCCCGGAGCCGCCCGGCTCGACGACGTGCTGGACGCGCTGGCCTGCGCCTGGACCGCCGAGCGGGTCACCAGGGACACCGCCGAGCTGCTCGGCGGGCCGGGCGCCGGTGCGATCGCGGTGTGAACCGGTACTACGGACGGGCCCGCGATCCCCCGAGTCGGGTGCCCGCGCCTGCCCCCGGCGACATCACCGCGGTCACGGTTGCACCCGCAGTGGGCGAACGCCCCCGCGGTGCGCTGCGGGCCGGGGTGCCCGTACCACCTCGGCAGCGGACTCTCGCCTCATCCGCAACGGGTGACGCCGCGGGGACATCGAGCACGGATCCTGGCGCCGCCTCGGCGCCCGGGCCCCGGAGGGGAGCGCCCGCCGAGGAGATCGCCCGGACCTCGGCATCGGCGCGAACACGGTCCGCACCCACCTGCGGAACCTGTACCGCAAGCTGGAGGTCAGCACCCGGCGCGAGGCCGTCGCGGCGGGCCGGCGGCAGTCGCTGCTCTGAGCCACCGTCCGGCGCGCCGACGTCGACGTGCTTCGACATGCCCTCGTAACAGTCCGGCTCTAGCGTCACGCGGATGGGGGGCGTGCCGCTGATGGGTGTCGAGGAAGAGTTCCACGTCGTCGGTCTGGCCGACCGGCGGGCGGCTCCCGAGGTGGACCGGTTGCTGGAACGTCTGGACGGCAAGGAGTTCTCCCCGGAGCTGCAGCGGTCGCTGGTCGAGACGAACTCACCGGCGACACCGTCGCTGGACGAGCTGCGCCACCACGTGCGCCGGTTGCGCGGCCGGCTGCGGGAGGCTGCCGAGCCGCTCGGGCTGGGCGTCGTCGCCGCCGGGACGGTGCCGTTGGTCGATCTCTCCGGTGACGACATCTCCGCGGGTGCCCGCTACGAGCGGATGCAGCACGAGTACCAGATCCTGGTGCGCGAGCAGCACATCTGCGGGGTCCAGGTGCACGTCGACGTGCCCGACCGGGACACCGCCGTGCAGGTCTCGCGCCGGGTCGCGCCGGCGCTGCCGACGCTGCTGGCGATCACCGCCAGCTCGCCGTACTGGCGCGGCCACGACACCGGTTACGCCAGCTACCGCAGCATGATCTGGCAGCGCTGGCCCACCGCGGGCCCGCCCGGTGACGTCACCACCGCCGCCGACTACGACGCCATGGTCGCCGAGCTGATCGCGTCCGGCACGATCAGCGACGCCGGAATGCTGTACTTCGACGTCCGGCCCAGTGCGCACCTGCCGACCGTCGAGCTGCGGCTCTGCGACGCCTGCCCCGAGGTCGACGACGTGGTGCTGGTCGCCGGGCTGTTCCGGGCGCTGGTCGGGCGGGCTCGCTCCGACACCGAGGCCGGGATGCCGCTGCCCCGGGTCCGGCACGAGCTGCTGCGCGCCGCGGTCTGGCGGGCCGCCCGCTCCGGGCTGGAGGGTGACCTGGTCGACGTCAGCGGGCCGGTGCTCGCCTCCCCGGCGGTGCAGCTGCGCGCGCTGGTCGCCGAGCTGCAGCCGTGGCTGGAGCAGACCGGAGACGCCGAGCAGGTCGCCGAGCTCGCCGAGGCGGTGCTGGCCCGCGGGTCGGGGGCCGCCGCCCAGCGGCGCGCCTTCGGGCGGCGCGGTTCCCTCGCCGACGTGGTCGACGACCTGGTGGCCCGCACCCAGGGCGAGGAGCCGCGCAGCACCCCGCCGTTGACCGTCCCGGTCGCGCCCGAGCTGCTGGCGGACTACCGCCCCCCACGCTACGACGAGGCGGTCGACGACGACGGCAAGGTCCGGCCGGCCTACGGGTGGCTGTTCCGGGCGCTGGAACGGCTCGGTCCGCGCGGCCTCACCGCGGCCGAGTCGGCGTTGCGCACCGAGCAGCGGGCGCGCGGTGTCACCTTCCCGGTGCCGGGTGTGGAACCCGGGGAGGACGGCGAGCGGTTGTTCCCGCTCGACCTGGTGCCGCGGATCATCGGCCCCGACTCCTGGGCGCACCTGTCGAACGGGCTGACCCAGCGGATCCGGGCGCTCGAGCTGTTCCTGCGTGACGTCTACGGGCCCCGCGAGATCATCCGCGACCGGATCGTGCCGGCCGCCGTCGTGGACAACTCGCCGGGTCACACCCGCTCCGGGTCCCTCGTCGCGTCGGACGCGGTCCGGATCGCGGTCGGCGGGATCGACCTGGTCCGCGACTCCGACGACGGCTGGGTCGTCCTGGAGGACAACCTGCGGGTGCCGTCGGGGATCGGGTTCTCGCTGACCGGCCGCCGGTTGATCCGCAGCGTGCTGCCCGATCTGGAGTCCCCGTCGGAGGTACTGGGTCTCGACGACGTCCCGGCCCGGCTGCGCGCCGCGCTCACCGACGGTGACCCCGCCGGCCCCGACGGTGAGGCCGCGCTGCTCACCGCGGGCGAGAGCGACGTGGCGTACTTCGAGCACCGGTTGCTGGCCGAGGCCATGGAGATCCCGCTGGTCACCCCCGGCCGGCTGCAGGTCACCGACGGTGCGGTGTTCCTGGTCGGCGGCGGCCGCCGCCGCCGGCTCAGCACGCTCTACCGCCGGATCGACGAGAAGGACCTGGCGCTGGCCCGGGGCGCCGACCACCGGCCGATCGGGCGGGCGCTGCTGGCCGCGATGGCCCGCGGGCGGGTCGCGCTGCGCAACGCGCCGGGCAACGGGGTCGCCGACGACAAGCTCGTCTACGCCTACGTCCCGGCGATGATCCGCTACTACCTCGACGAGGAGCCGGTGCTGGCCTCGGTCCCGACCTGGGCGTGCGTCGACCCGGCCGCCCGCGAGCAGGTGCTCGACCGGCTCGGCGAGCTCGTCCTCAAGCCGGTCGACGGGTACGGCGGCGCCGGCATCGTGATCGGCCCGAACGCCGGCGCGGGCGAGCTGGAGCGGGCCGCCGCCGCGATCCGCGAGCGTCCCGCGGGCTGGGTCGCCCAGGACATGGTGCGGATCTCCACACACCCGACGTTCACCGACGGGACGTTGCAGCCGCAGGCCGTCGACCTGCGGGTGTTCGCGGTCCAGTCGGCGGGGCACGGTCCGCTGCCCGAGGTGGACGTGCTGCCCTCGGCGCTGTCGAGGGTCGCCCCGCCGGGCGGGATGATCGTCAACTCGTCCCGTGGCGGTGGCGCGAAGGACACCTGGATCCTGGCCTGATCCCCGGCCGGCCGGTCCGCCGCACACCCCGGAGCCCCGCCTCACACCTGTTGCAACAGGTGTGAGGTCGGGTCAGGGGGTGTGCGGCGCGGTCAGCAGGAGGTCCGGCTCGGCCAGCACGCGGTCGGTGACCGCCCGGGCGGTGCCGAGGGCCGCGGCGGGGCGGCCGTGCCCGGACACCAGCACCTCGACCGCCGCCGACGGACGGCGCCGGGTGATCTCGTCCCGGACGAGGCCGGCCAGCCGGTCACCGAGCGGGGTGTAGCTGCCGCCGAGCACCACCACCGGCAGGTCGACGACGTGCAGCACCGAGGTGAGAGCGGTGCCCAGCGCCGCCCCGGCCCGGCCGAGGGCGGCCAGCGCCGCGGGCTCACCGGCCCGCACCGCCACCCGCAGCTCGGCCGCCGTACCGGCACCGGCGTCGGCGAGGAGCGCGGGCAGCGCCGCGTACTGCTCGACGCAGCCGGTACCGCCGCAACCGCAGGAGCGGCCGTCCCGTTCGATCACGACGTGCCCGATCTCCCCGGCCAGACCGGCCGCCCCCGGCAGCACCCGCCCGCCGGCCACGATGCCGCCGCCGATCCCGATCCCGGCCGAGACGTAGACGAAGTCGGACGCGACCCCCAGGTGCGCGAGCGCACCGAGGGTGGCCTCGTTCCCGACCAGGACCGGACGGTCGGCGACCCGACCGAACAGCTCCGCCGGCCGGGCCCCGGCCAGCAGCGGCAGGTTCGGCGCCCGCAGCAGCTCCGCGTCCGGGCCGGTGCCGCGGACCGGTGCGGGCACCGCCACCCCGGCACCGACGACCGGGCGGCCGACCCGCGCGCACAGCGCCCGCACGTCCCGGGCGGCCCGGCCGAACACCTCGGCGGCCTCCATCCCCGCGTGGTCGCGGTGCCGCTGCATCCGGTGGACGACGCCGCCGTCCAGCCCCGCCACGCACGCGACCAGCCCGTCCACCTCGACCGACACCCCGACGACGACCGGGCCGGTCGGGGCGAACCACAGCGGCCGCCCCGGCCGCCCGATCCCACCCCTGCTCGGCGGGCCCTGCGCCAACACGCCTGCGGCGACCAGCGGATCGAGCAGGCTCGCCACGGTCGCCCGGGTCAGACCGGTCGTCGCGGCCAGCACGGCCCGCGACGACGGTGCCCGGCGCAGCTGCCCCAGCAGCAGACCCAGGTTGTGTCGGCGGAGCTCCGCGCTGCGTACCGGCGCTGTCGCGGAGGAGAGGGCCACCCGGTCATCGTGCCCCGGTGAGGTGTTCCAGCGCGAGCTGGTGCAGGCGGACGAAGCCGTACCCCCGCCGCCCGGCGGGCCCGGGATCGAAACCGGCCCCCGCGGAGGGGTCGGCGAGCAGCTCGGCGGCGGTCTCACCGGGTGCCAGCGTCGGCTCGGACAGTTCCGGGACGCCCGCCTCGGCAAGCGCCGCGACCACCTCCGGATCGGCCCGGAAGGCCGCCGCCCGCTCGCGCAGCAACAGGTAGGTCCGCATGTTCGCCTCGGCGGAGGCCCACACCCCGTCGAGGTCCTCGGTGCGCGAGGGCTTGTAGTCGAAGTGCCGCGGCCCGTCGTACCCCGCGGTCTCCAGCAGGTCGACCAGTGCGAACGCGTTGAGCAGGTCACCGTGCCCGAACACCAGGTCCTGGTCGTACTTGATCCCGCGCTGGCCGTTCAGGTCGATGTGGAACAGCTTGCCGGCCCACAGCGCCTGGGCCACCCCGTGCGCCATGTTCAGCCCGGCCATCTGCTCGTGCCCGACCTCCGGGTTCACCCCGACCAGCTCGGGATGCGCGAGCTGCTCGACGAAGGCCAGCGCGTGCCCGACGGTCGGCAGCAGGATGTCGCCGCGCGGCTCGTTGGGCTTCGGTTCGATCGCGAACCGGATGTCGTGACCGCGGTCCAGCACGTGTGAGCAGAGCAGGTCCATCGCCTCCCGATAACGGTCCAGGGCCGCCCGGACGTCCTTCGCCGAGTCGTACTCCGAGCCTTCCCGGCCGCCCCACAGCACGAACGTGCGCGCGCCCAGCTCGGCGGCGAGCTCCACGTTGTGCAGCACCTTGCGCAGCGCGAACCGGCGGACGGAGCGGTCGTTGGAGGTGAACCCGCCGTCCTTGAACACCGGGTGCGAGAACAGGTTCGTGGTGATCATCGGGACGGTCATCCCGGTCGCCTCGCAGGCCTCCCGGAGCCGGGCGACCTGCTTGTCGCGGGTGCCCGCGTCGGCACCGAAGCCGAACAGGTCGTCGTCGTGGAAGGTCAGTCCCCAGGCACCGAGACCGGCCAGCCGCTCGACGGCCTCGACGACGTCCACGCCCGGGCGGGTCGGGTCGCCGAACGGGTCGGCGGCGCGCCAGCCGACGGTCCACAGCCCGAACGAGAAGCGGTCGGCCGGGGTGGGGGCTGGCACGCTCATGCGGCATCTCCTGAGTCGGGTGTGCGGTCGAGGGTGAGGGTGTTCGTGCGGACGACGCCGGCGTAGAACCGGGCGCTGTCCTTGGGGGTGCGCACCTGGGTGCCGTAGTCGACGTGCACCACGCCGAACCGTTTCGCGTACCCCCAGGCCCATTCGAAGTTGTCGAGCAGCGACCACACGTAGTAGCCGCGGACCGGTGCGCCCTCGGCGATCACCTCGGCCAGCGCGGCGAGGTGCCGGCGCAGGTAGTCGACCCGCTGCGGGTCGGCCACGGTCCCGTCCGGACCGGGTTCGTCGGGAAAGGCGGCACCGTTCTCGGTCACCACCATCTCCAGTCCGGGGAACTCGCGGGTGATCCGCCGGACCACCTCGGCCAGCCCGCGCGCGTCGATCCCCCAGCCCATGTCGGTCAGCGGACCGACCGGCCGGGGGAACTCGACGTCGTCGCAGGCGATCCAGGGCGATCCGGTGCCGTCGCCGTGTCCGTCGGCGGTCTCGCGGGGCCGCTCGCGGGTCCAGTGCCGGACGTGGGTGGGGGTGTAGTAGTTCACCCCGAGCACGTCCGGTGGGGCGAGGGCGAGTTCCTCGTCACCGGGACGGACGAACGACCAGTCCGTGACGCCCGCGGTGTCGGCGACCACGTCGGCCGGGTAGCCACCGGTCAGCATCGGCTGCAGGAACAACCGGTTCTGCAGCCCGTCGACCCTGCGCGCGGCGTCCAGGTCGGCCGCGGAGCCGGTCTCCGGAACCACCCAGGCCAGGTTCAGGCTGACCGCGATCCTGGCCGAGGGGACCCGCTCCCGGATCGCCCGCGCGGCCAGTCCGTGCGCCAGGTTGAGATGGTGCACCGCCGCCAGGGCGGCGGCCGGGTCGGTCCGCCCCGGTGCGTGCACCCCGGCGGCGTACCCGAGGAACGCGCTGCACCACGGCTCGTTCAGCGTGGTGAACAACCGGACCCGGTCGCCCAGCTCGGTGGCGACGACGGCGGCGTACTCGGCGAACCGGTAGGCGGTCGTGCGCGAGGTCCAGCCGCCGGCGTCCTCCAGGGCCTGGGGCAGGTCCCAGTGGTAGAGGGTCACCACCGGCGTGATGCCCGCGGCGAGCAGCGTGTCGACCAGGCGGGAGTAGAACGCGAGCCCGGCGGGGTTCACCGGGCCCGTCCCGTCGGCGTCGACCTGCGGTGTGATCCGGCTCCAGCTGATCGAGAACCGGTAGGAGTGCAGGCCGAGCTCGCGCATCAGCGCCACGTCGGCGTCGACCCGGTGGTAGTGGTCGGCGGCGACGTCACCGGTGTCCCCGCGGGCGGTGCGACCGGGGGTGTGTGCGTAGGTGTCCCAGATCGACGGGGTGCGACCGTCCTCGTCGACCGCACCCTCGATCTGGTAGGCGGCGGTGGCGGCGCCCCAGTCGAAACCGGGCGGGAAGCTGCGGACGGCGCTCATCCGAGCCGCATCCCGGTCGTCGGGTCGAACACGTGTACCGCCCCCGGATCGCGCAGTGTCACCCGGACCTCCCGGCCGACCGGGGGTGCCTCGCCCCCGCCGGTGCGCACCACGAACCGGCGGGCGCCGGCGTCGGACCCGACCCGGCCGTGCAGGTAGGTGTCCGAGCCCAGCTCCTCGGCCAGCTCGACGGTCAGGTCGAGGGCCTTCTCGTCGTCGGCGGCGACCCGCATCCCCTCGGGACGCACCCCGACGGTGACCTCGGCCAGGCCCGCCCGGTGCGCCCGCTGCAGCACCTCGCGCGCCAGTGGCACGGTCAGTCCGGCCAGGTCGGCACCGTCGGGCACCAGCGGCGCGGAGCGCAGGTTCATCGCGGGCGAGCCGATGAAGCCGGCGACGAACTCGGTCGCCGGGCGGTCGTAGAGCTCGCGCGGCGTCGCGCACTGCTCGAGCAGCCCGTCGCGCAGGACGGCCACCCGGTGCCCCATCGTCATCGCCTCGACCTGGTCGTGGGTGACGTAGACGGTGGTGGCGCCGAGCCGCTGCTGCAGCGCGGCGACACCGGCGCGGGTCTCCACCCGCAGCTTGGCATCCAGGTTGGACAGCGGTTCGTCCATCAGGAACACGGCGGGTTCGCGGACGATGGCGCGGCCCATCGCGACCCGCTGACGCTGCCCGCCCGAGAGCGCCTTGGGCTTGCGGTCCAGGTAGGGCACGAGATCGAGCAGCGCGGCGGCCTCGCGGACCCGCCGGGTGATCTCGTCGCGGCCGACCCGCTGCAGCTTCAGCGCGAAGCCCATGTTGTCGGCGACGCTCATGTGCGGGTAGAGCGCGTAGTTCTGGAAGACCATCGCGATGTCGCGGTCCTTGGGTTCGAGCGCGCTGACCTCGCGGCCACCGATCTCGATCCCGCCCTCGTCGACCTCCTCCAGGCCGGCGAGCATCCGCAGGGCGGTGGACTTGCCGGACCCGGACGGCCCGACGAGCACCAGGAACTCGCCGTCGGCGATCTCCAGGTCGAGCTTGTCGACGGCGCGTACCGGCGGCGGGCCGGGATAGATGCGGGACGCGGCCCGGTAGGCGACCTCGGCCATGTTCGTCGGTCCTCTCGTCGCGGGCCGGCTGCGGTGCCGGCGGGAGATGTCTAGCCGCGCCGTGGCCTCCGCCACTAGCATTTGTTCATCGACCATACGAACTCGCCGGGGAGGTCGTCATCGTCGCGAGCGGCCGGATCGCCTCGGGGGACCTGCGCAGACATCACCTGGGACTGGTGCTGGGCACGATCGTGCGGAACGCGCCGATCACCCGCGCGGCGGTCGCCGCGCGGATCGGGCTGACCCGCTCGACGGTGTCCGGCCTGACCGCCGACCTGGTCGAGGGCGGCCTGGTGCGCGACATCGGGGCCGGGGCGGAGACCGGTACCGGGCGCCCGGGCCAGCGCCTGGTCCCCGATCCGGCCGGGCCGGTCGGGATCGGACTGCAGATCGAGACCGACGGGGTCGGCGGCTGCCTGGTGGACCTGTCCGGGCGTGCCGGGGCCCGCCGGTGGCGGCGGGCCGACCTCGGCGGCGCGGGCCCGGCCGAGATCGCGGCCGCCGCCGGCCCGGTGCTGGGCGAGCTGCTGCTCGCCGCGGCGGCCGGCGACCGGCCGGCGGCCGGGATCGTGGCCGGGTTGCCGGCCGAACCGGACGCCCCGACCACGGCGCTGCTCGCGGCCGAGGCGGAGGCCCTCGGCGTCGGCGGGATCGGGTTGTCGGTGCGGTGCGGGGTGCCGCTGGCCGCCGGGGCGGAACCACGGACACCGGGGGTGACGGTGTTCGTCGGCGGGCGGTCGGAGACCGGTGTGGTCCTGGTCCGCGACGGCCGGACCGACGACGGTGACACGGCCACCCGGTTCGGCCACCTCCCGGTCCCGGGCGGCCGGGGCCACTGCCACTGCGGCAGGCGGGGCTGCGTGACCGTCGAGGCCCACCCGACCCGCGTGGGGACCGGCCCGGAGCCCGCACACCCCGCCTGGCCCGGCGGGCCGGGCGGGCCGGGCGGGCCGGGCGGACCGACCGGGCTGGGCGCGCCGGGCGGGCCGGGCGGACCGAGCAGGCCGAGCAGGCCGAGCGGAGCGGGCGGAGCGGGCGAGCCGAGCGGAGCGGGCGAGCCGGGCCGAGCGGGCGGGCCGGGCGGGCCGGAGGTCCGCCGGGCCGGGCGGGCACTGGGCCGCGCGCTGGCCGGGTTCGCCGCCCCGCTGGACCCGTTCCAGGTCGTCCTGGCCGGACGGTTCACCACCGCCGACGACGTGTTCGTCGCCGCGGTCGCGGGTGAGCTCGCCCGGCACGGGATCACCGCGGACCGGTTGCGACGCTCCGGGTTCGGCCCGGACGCGGTGATGCGTGGTGCCGGGGCCGCCGCGGTCGCCGCGCTGGTCGCGGACCCGGGCCGGTGGCTCACCGGTTGAGCGGCCCGCCGCGACCACGCCGGTCGGGCCGGTCGAACCGGTCGAACCGGTCGGACCCACCGCGCCGGTCAGGCCCGCGGTGGCGCCGTGCTCGCCCGGACGACCAGGTCGGTGGCGAGCTCCAGGCGCGGGGCGGTCCCGTCGGCGTCGGTGCGCGGCTCCTCGACGACCAGCCGGACCGCCTCCGCCGCCATCCTGGCCAGCGGCTGACGGACCGTGGTCAGCGTCGGCCGCAGGTACTCGCAGAGCGCGATGTCGTCGAACCCGGTGACGCTCAGGTCGTCGGGGATCCGCAGGCCGCGCCGCGCCGCCTCCTGGTAGACCCCGACCGCCTGCATGTCGGACCCGGCGAAGATCGCGGTCGGCGGGTCGGTGAGATCGAGCAGGTCGACCGCGCCGCGGCGTCCGCCGCCGACCAGGAAGTCGCCGTAGCGGATCAGGTCCTCGTCCACCGCGATCTCGGCCCGGCGCAACGCCGCGCGGTAGCCGTCGACCCGCTGCTGGCTGCTGGAGAGCCGGGGCGGCCCGGAGACGACCCCGATCCTGTGGTGCCCCAGCGAGAGCAGGTGCTCCACGGCGCTCAACCCGCCGGCCCAGTTGGTCGCGCCGACCGTCGCGAACGACGGGTCGGTCCCGCCGACCGGGTCCAGCAGCACCACCGGGACGTCCAGCGCCACCAGGGTGGCCGCGGTGTCCGGGTCCTGGTCGCCGACGACCACGACCACGCCGTCGGTGCCGCGGCCGGCGAGCCGGTCGAGCCAGGCCCGCGAGCCCGGCTCGTCGTTCTCCGAGGTGTTGAGCACGATCTGGCGATCGGTGCGCCGCGCCTCGGTCTCGGCGCCGCGCAGAACCTCCATCGCCCAGAACGAGTCGAGCCGGTCGAGGACCACGTCGACCAGCCCGGTGCGGCGCCGGGGCGCCGAGGCACCTCGCCTGCGGTAACCACTCTCGGCGACCACCTGCTGCACCCGTTCCCGGGTGGCGACGGCGACGTCGGCCCGGCCGTTGAGGACCTTGGAGACGGTCGGCACCGACACGCCCGCCTGCTCGGCGATGTCGGCGATCGTCACACGACTGCGGGAGTTCACAGCGCGAAGGTATCGAAACTTTCAGCCGAAGTCTCGGCTGAAACGCGGCACTTTTGCTCCTTGACGGCAGGTTGTGATGGGCCTAGCTTTTCGCCAGCGCCTTCGCAAGTCTCGGAAACTTTCGATCGGCCCGCTCGAAGGAGAGCCCATGTCGACCTCGTCACGCGTACGCAGAGCCCTCGTCGCTGCCGCACTTGCCACCGGACTGGCCGTCACCGCGGCCTGCGGCACCGCAGGCCCGCAGGAAGCCGGAGGAGGTGAAGAGCTCCGGCTCTGGACGCTGCAGAACGAGGGCATCAACACCGTCCAGCAGGCCGCGGTGGACCGCTTCAACGCCGCGGGTGGCCCGCAGATCGAGCTGACCACCTACCTGAACGACCCCTACAAGTCCGCGCTGCAGACCGCGCTCGGCTCGCCGAACGGTCCGGACATCTTCTACAACTGGGGCGGCGGGAACCTGAAGGGCTACGTCGACGCCGGCCAGGTCGCCGACCTCACCGGGGCTCTCGACGCGAACCCCGAGATCAAGGAGAGCTTCATCCCGCAGGTCCTGGAGACCGGCACCATCGACGGCAAGGTCACCGGCATCCCGATGCAGGGCGTCCAGCCGCTGTCGTTCTTCTACAACACCGACGCGTTCGCCGAGGCGGGCATCGCGGAGTTCCCGACCACCTGGACCGGATTCCTGGAGGCCGTGGACCGGCTCAAGGCCGCGGGCATCCAGCCGATCGCACTCGCCGGCGCGCAGACCTGGACCTCGATGATGTATCCCGAGTACTTCCTGGACCGGATCGGTGGCCCGGAGAAGTTCCAGGCCATCGCCGACGGCGAACCCGGCGCCTGGCGCGACCCGGCCGTCATCGAGTCGATGCGGATGGTGCAGGACCTGGTCGACCGCGAGGCGTTCGGCACGAACTTCACCGCCGTCGACTACGACAACCAGGCCTCCCAGGCGCTGCTGACCAGCGGCCGGGCCGGGATGGAGCTGATGGGCTCCTGGCAGGTCACCAGCCTGAACGACAACTTCCCGGACTTCCTGGAACAGGGCAAGCTGGGCTGGGCACCGTTCCCGGCGATCGAGGGCGGCGCGGGCGACCCGCGCAACGTGATCGGCAACCCGTCGAACTACTACTCGGTCAGCGCGAACTCCGCGAACGTCGAGGCCGCCACCGACTTCCTGATGACCGAGCTGACCAGCCCCGAGTACGTGCAGGGCATGCTGGAGAACGGCCAGGTCCCCGGCCTCACCGGCATCGAGGACCAGGTGGCCTCCACCGGCCCGTTCGCCGACTTCAACACCTACACCTACGAGCAGACCAAGGCCGCGCCGACCTTCGTGCAGTCCTGGGACCAGGCGCTGCCCGCCGCCGAGGCGCAGACCATGCTGACCAACCTGTCGAAGGTGTTCACCAAGGAGTTCACCCCCGAGCAGTTCGCCGACGCGATGGACTCGGCGAGCCGGTGAGCACCGCCACCGCGGTTCGGGTGGGGCGGCCCGGATTCGTCTGGGTCGCCCCCGCCCTGACCTTCTTCGGGCTGTTCGCGCTGCTGCCCATGGTCGTGGTGGTGTACCTCAGCTTCACCGCCTACGACGGCCTGAACCCACCGCGGTGGGTGGGCCTGGAGAACTGGACCCGGCTCGGATCCGATCCGCTGTTCGTCGAGACGCTGCGGCTGTCGTTCGTGCTGACGGTCGCGTCCTGGGTGCTGCAGACCGCGGTGGCGCTGCCGCTCGGGGTCTGGCTGGCCCGGCGCGGCCGGTCCCGCGCGCTGCTCGCCGCGATCTTCTTCGTCCCGCTGCTGATGTCCAGCGCCGCCATCGCCGTGCTGTGGGGCACCCTGCTCGACCCGAACTTCGGGCTCGCCTCGGTGCTCGGCCCGCTGGTCGGGATCGACGACGGGAACGTCATCGGCGACAGCCGCTACGCCTTCGCCGCGGTGATCCTGGTGATCGGCTGGCAGTACATGCCGTTCCACACGCTGCTCTACCAGGCCGCGGCCCGGGCGATCCCGGTGCAGCTCTACGAGGCGGCCCGGATCGACGGGGCCGGCCGCTGGCGCACCTTCCGGTCGATCACCGTCCCGCAGCTGCGGGACACGATCATCACCTCCGGGGTGCTGATCGTCGTCGGGTCGATGACCACCTTCGAGGTGGTCCTGATCCTCACCGGCGGCGGGCCCGGCACGTCCACCCGGATCCTGCCGCTGCACATGTACCTCGAAGGGTTCCGGAGCTTCGACATGGGTTACGCGAGCGCGCTGGCCGTGGTGCTCCTGGTGATCGGGACGGCGCTGTCGCTGTTCATCGCACGGGTCACCGGCTACCGGAAGATGGCCAGCCAGCGGGAGGGGATGTGACCACAGTGTCCACCGGGTCCACCGGGTCCACCGGGTCCACCGGATCCACCGGGTCCACCATCACTCCGACGGTCCCCACCGGGCCGGGCCGCCCCGCCGGGGTCCCCGCCCCGCCGGCGCGTCGCGGACGACTGCGGCGCGGGTTCAACTGGCTGGGCGGGCTCGGCGCAGGCGCGTGGTTCGTACTCGTCGCCGTGCCGCTGTACTTCCTGTTCGTCACCAGCCTGCGCTCGTCGTCGGACTACCTGGCCGACGGGCCGCTCGCGCTCCCGACCGGCCTGACCACCGAGAACTATTTTGACGTCCTCACCTCGAACTTCCCGCTCTACTTCCTGAACAACGTGATCGTCGCGGCGGCCTGCGTCGCGATCGTGCTGCTGCTGGCCCTGCCCGCGGCCTACGCGATCGTGCGCAGCCGCAGCCGCTCGGTGGCCCGGGCGTTCTCGATCATGCTGCTCGGCCTGGCCGTGCCGGCCCAGGCGGTGATCGTCCCGCTCTACCTGATGGTCACCCAGCTGCGGCTCTACGACACCCTGCTGGCGATCATCCTGCCGACCGCGGCGTTCGCCCTGCCGCTCGCGGTGGTGGTGCTGACCTCCAGCCTGCGCGACATTCCGAACGAGCTGTTCGAGGCGGCCGTGCTGGACGGCGCCGGCCCGGCCCGCACCCTGGTCTCGCTGGTGCTGCCGCTGGCCCGGCCGGGTCTCGCCACGATCGGCATCTTCACCGCGCTGCAGGCGTGGAACGGGTTCCTGTTCCCGCTCGTCCTGACCCAGGACGCGTCGGTCCGGGTGCTCACCCTGGGCCTG
Organism: Pseudonocardia sp. NPDC049635; assembly: GCF_040659795.1. Classification (NCBI taxonomy): domain Bacteria; kingdom Bacillati; phylum Actinomycetota; class Actinomycetes; order Pseudonocardiales; family Pseudonocardiaceae; genus Pseudonocardia; species Pseudonocardia sp. NPDC049635. Next base: position 15,162 of record NZ_JBFAON010000004.1, on the reverse strand, counting down.
TGGGACTACCAGGGCCAGTACGGCACCAACGTCCCGCTGATCACCGCGGCGGTGCTGCTGTCGCTGCTCCCGCTGCTCGTCGTCTACCTGCTCGGCCGCCGCCAGCTGCTGGCCGGACTGACCGCAGGCGCCGGTCGCTGACCCGGCCGCACCGATCCGAAAGGACCCCATGAGCACCGATCTGCCTCCGGGCCGGACCGCACCGGACGGCGCCCGGGTCGCCGACCTCATCGCACGGATGACGCTGGAGGAGAAGCTGGCCCAGCTCGTCGGTCTGTGGGAGGGCAGGGACCACGCCGCCGACGAGGGCGACACGGACGACACGGCTGTCGCGCCGATGCAGGACAGCATGCAGGGCGAACACACCGCGTTCGAGCAGTACGCCCGGCACGGTCTCGGGCAGCTCACCCGGGTGTTCGGGACGGCACCGGTGAAGTCCGCCGACGGACTCGCCCATCTGGCCGGGCGCCAGCGGTGGCTCGCGTCGTCGACCCGGCTCGGCATCCCGGCCCTGGTGCACGAGGAGTGCCTGACCGGGCTGGCCGCGTGGGGGGCGACGACGTTTCCCGCCCCGCCGTCGTGGGGGGCGTCGTTCGACCCGGAGCTGGTCGGCGAGACGGCCGCCGCGATCGGTCAGACACTGGCCCGCCTCGGCGTCCACCAGGGGCTGGCCCCGGTGCTCGACGTCGTCCGCGACGTCCGGTGGGGCCGGGTGGAGGAGTGCATCGGCGAGGACCCGTACCTGGTCGGCACGGTCGGCGGCGCCTACGTGCGCGGCCTGCAGTCGGCGGGTGTCGTCGCCACGCTCAAGCACTTCGCCGGATACTCGAACTCCCGGGCCGGCCGCAACCTGGCGCCGGTGCACGCCGGACCACGGGAGCTCGCCGAGGTGCTGCTGCCGCCGTTCGAGACGGCACTGCTCGACGCCGGAGCCGGGTCGGTGATGAACTCCTACGCCGAGATCGACGGTGTGCCGGTCGCCGCCGACGAGCGTCTGCTCACCGGCCTGCTGCGGGAGCGGTGGGGCTTCACCGGGACGGTGGTCGCCGACTACTTCTCGGTGGCGTTCCTGCACACCCTGCACGGTGTGGCGGACGGCATCGGGTCGGCCGCCGCGCAGGCGCTCACCGCGGGGATCGACGTCGAACTGCCCACCGGCACCGGTTACCTGTCCCCGCTCGCCGAGCGGGTCCGGTCCGGGGAGGTGCCGGAGGCGGTCGTCGACCGCGCGGTGCACCGGGTGCTGGAGCAGAAGCAGCGGCTCGGCCTGCTCGATCCCGGTTACGTCGACACGCTGCCCACCGGTGAGGTCGATCTCGATCCTCCCGCGCACCGGGCGCTGGCCGCCCGGCTCGCCGAGGAGTCGGTGATCCTGCTCGGCAACGACGGCGTGCTCCCGCTCGCCGCGGCCCCCGGCCGGATCGCGGTGCTCGGCCCGAACGCCGACGACCCGGCCGCCCTGATGGGCTGCTACAGCTTCGCCAACCACGTGCTGCCGCACCATCCGGGCGTCGAACTGGGGCTGGACGTGCCGACCGTGCTGGACGCGCTGCGCACCGAGCTGCCCGGCGCGCCGATCGAACACGCCCGGGGCTGCGACGTCGACACCGACGACACCTCCGGGTTCGCCGATGCGGTGGCGGCCGCGCGGGAGGCCGACGTCGCCGTCGTCGTGCTCGGTGACCGGGCCGGGCTGTTCGGCCGCGGCACCTCCGGCGAGGGTTGCGACACCGACACCCTGGAGCTGCCCGGCGTGCAGCGCCGCTTCGTCGAGGAGGTGCTCGGCACCGGGACGCCGGTGGTGCTGGTGCTGCTCGTCGGGCGGCCCTACGTGCTGGACCGCGAGCTCGAGCGGTGCGCCGCGGTGGTGCAGGCCTTCTTCCCCGGCCAGGAGGGCGCCGGCGCGGTCGCCGGGGTGCTGTCCGGCCGGGTGAACCCGTCCGGCCGGCTGCCGATCGGCCTGCCCCGCTCGGCGGGCGCCCAGCCCTACAGCTACCTGCATCCGCGGCTCGGTGCGGCGAGCCCGGTCACCGCGGTCGACACCGCACCGGTGCGGCCGTTCGGCTTCGGCCTGAGCTACACCACGTTCACCCACTCCTACCTGCAGGTACCCGAGGACCGGGTGCCGACGGACGGCTCCTTCACCGTCAGCTGCCGGGTCCGCAACGACGGCGACCGGGCCGGCGCCGACGTCGTGCAGCTCTACGGCACCGACGTCGTCGCCTCGGTCACCCGTCCGGTCGTCGTGCTGCTCGGTTACGCCCGGGTGGAGCTGGAGCCGGGCGCCACCGCCGAGGTGCGCTTCGACGTGCCCACCCACCGGGTGGCGCTCTACGACCGGGCGATGCGCCACGTCGTCGAACCGGGGAGGGTCGAGCTGTTCATCGGCACCTCCTGCGCCGATCCGGTGCTGCGGTCCACGGTGGAGCTCACCGGGCCGGTGCACGAGATCGGACCCGCCGACCGGCGGCTCGTCGACGTCCGGATCGCGCCGGTCAGCGAGTAGTCGTACCGAAAACTGCCGTAACACGCAGTTTGCATGCAATGTCCGGCTGACGTCTAGCGACCAGCTCATCCGGTCCCTACATTGCACACAATGAAGTCGACCCAGTCCGATCGCACGCTCGAGACCCTCCGCGACCTGATCCTGCGGGGGGAGCTCGTCGCGGGCTCGCGCCTGGGTGAGGCGGAGCTGGCCGCGCGGCTCGACGTGAGCCGGACCCCCGTCCGGGAGGCCCTGGGCAGGCTGGCCGCGGAGGGGCTGATCGAGCTGGTCCCGCACCGCGGTGCGCGGGTCCGCACCTGGACCGCGGCCGAGCTGGCCGGGTTGTTCGACGTCCGGCAGGCCACCGAGCCCCGGCTGGCGGCGCTGGCCGCCGACCGGATCACCCCGGAGGAGACCGACGAGCTCGCCCGGCTCAGCAACCGGATGCTGCGCAGCGGACCGCCGGGGCCCGGACAGGACCTGGAGGAGCTCGCGGCGTTGAACCGCCGGTTCCACGGCCTGATCGTCGCCGCCGCCGACTCACCGGCGCTGGCCGCCGCCCTGGCCGGGGCGGTCCGCCCGCCGGTGGTGCTGCGCAACTTCCACCGCTACGACGACGACTCGCTGCACCGCAGCCTCGCCCACCACGAGGAGCTCGTCGCCGCCCTGCGCGTGCGGGACGGGGACTGGGCGGCGGCGGTCATGGTCGCCCACCTGCGCAACGCCCGCGCCGTCATGCTCCGGAGCGCCTCGTGACCGGGCCGCATCGACCTCACGGTGCCGCCTTCTCCGGCCGGGTCGGCTGGGGCGCTCGCCCCGCCGTCCTGGTGGTCGACCTGGTCCGGGCCTACACCGAGCCGGACGGGCCGTTCGCGCTACCCGATCCGCCGGTGGCTGCCACCCGGGCCCTGGTGCAGGCCGCCCGTACCGCCGGGGTTCCGGTCCTGTGGTCGGTGGTGCGTTACACCGCCGATCTCGCCGACGCCGGGCTCTTCGTGCGGAAGGTGCCCGCGCTGGCCGCGTTCGCCGAGGGCGCCCCGGGTGGCTGGGGGGCACTGAGCATCGATCCGGCGCCCGGCGAGACCGTCGTGGTCAAGCAGTACGCCTCGGCCTTCGCCGGGACCTCGCTCGCCGCCACCCTGACCGCGCTCGGCGCGGACAGCGTCCTGGTCACCGGGGTGTCCACCTCCGGGTGCGTGCGGGCCACCGCGACCGACTGCCTGCAACACGGACTGCGACCGCTCGTGGTCCGCCAGGCCTGCGCCGACCGGGACCCGGACCTGCACGAGCGCAACCTCACCGACCTCGACGCCAAGTACGCGGACGTCGTCGACCTCGACGACGTCCTGACCCGTCTCAGGTGACCAGGAGGCCCTCCATGCAGTACGGCGTGTTCATCCCCAACGCCACCAACGGTTACATCATCTCCACCGGCAGCCCGCAGTACCGGCCGAGCTTCGCGCACAACCTGGCGATCGCCCACGAGGCCGAGAAGCAGGGCCTCGACTTCCTGCTCTCGATGATGAAGCACCACGGCATCCCCGGCAGCAGTGACTTCTGGGGAGCCTGCCTGGAGTCGTTCACCCTGATGTCGGCGCTGGCCTCGCACACCGAGCGGCTCCAGCTGTTCCCCAGCGTCACCACGCTGGCCACCCACCCGGTGCTCGCCGCGCGGATGGTCGCCACCATCGACGAGATCAGCCAGGGGCGGTGCGGGCTCAACATCGTCACCGGTTGGAACAAGCCCGAGTACGAGTCGATGGGGCTCTGGCCCGGCGACGAGTACTTCGACAAGCGCTACGCCTACGCCGCCGAGTACGTCCAGGTCCTGCGCATGCTCTGGAGCGAGGGCAACGCCGACTTCCGCGGCGAGTACTTCACGCTCACCGACTGCGACGTCCGGCCCAAGCCGCTGCACGACATCCCGATCGTCTGCGCCGGACAGTCGACGAAGGGACAGCGGTTCACCGCCGAGCACGGCGACCGCAACTTCATCATGGCCGAGCGCTCGCAGGTCGCCTCGATCGCATCCGGGGTGAAGCAGCTCGGCCAGCAGGTCGGGCGCGACGTGGGCACCTTCGCCCTCTACTGCGTGATCGCCGAGGAGACCGACGCCGAGGCCGACCGGCTCTGCCAGCACATCCTCGACCACGCCGACACCGAGGCGATCTCGCTGATGCTCGGCGGCGCCGCGCTCGACACCAACGCCGACGGGACCTCCGCGCAGCTGCTCGCCAGCCTCGCCCGGCCCGCCGAGGAGGGCAACATGGCCTTCCTGTCGCTGCCGGTGGTCAAGGGGTCCTACGAGTCGGTCGCCCGCCAGTTCGACGAGATCGCCGCCACCACGGGGATCGACGGAGCCCTGCTGACGTGGCCGGACTTCGTCGACGGCATCACGAAGTTCGGCGAGCGGGTGAAGCCGTTGCTGACCACGGGCGCCCAGCAGGCGGCCTGACCCGGCACAGCACCTCCGGGCCCGGCCCGAGGCTTTACACCCCCGAAACCTCCGCGGTCTTGTGGCCGCCGCCGGACGGACGTGAGGTGGGTCATGTGCACGACCACGATCCACCCGACCTCGGCGAACCGGCCATGACACCCGGACGCCGCCCGTCCCCGGACGACGACGTCCGTGCCCCCGGGGCCGCCGCGCCACGCCGGGTCCGGTGATCTCCGTCGGCCCCCGGTCTGCGGCGCCCGGCGCGGCGGTACCTTCGCCTACCGGCCGTCCGGAGCCGTGGCCGGATCCCGGACGAGATGATCGGCGCGCAGCCGCGCGCCGATCGGCAGGAGGCCCACGGACGTCGTGACGGTCGGAGACGGAGGTGATGAGCGTGGAGGTGGCGCGCACCGCACCCCCGGGCCCCGCAGGGCCGTCGTCCCCGGCGACGGCCACCGCGGCCGATCGGTGCGACCGGCCAGGTGCCGCAGTCGGGCACCACTCTCCCCAGGTGTCGCCGGACGGCACGCGGTTGGCGTGGATCTCCGACCTGACCGGTCGCCCGCGGTTGCACGTCGCCCCACTGCCTGCGCGCGGCCCGATCGACCTCGACACCGCGACCGTGCTCGACACCGGTGGCGTCGGCGGGCAGCACCCGGACGTCACCGCGCTGGCCTGGTCGCCGGACGGCGGCCGGATCGCCGTCCAGATCGCCCCCTCCGGGGGTGACCGGACCCGGGTGGCGCTGCTCGACCCGGACGGCGGCCCCCCGGTCGAGATCGCCCCGGCCGCGACCGCGGTCGTGCTCGGCGCGTGGGCCCCGACCGGCCGGTGGCTCGGCATCACGGTGCTCACCGACACCGGTGACCCGGACTCCGACACCTACGGCGACGGCACCGCCTGCCTGGTCGACGTGCGGGACGGTTCGTCGGTGGTGCTGGGGACCGGCCAGGCCGCTCTCGTCCAGGCGATCTCGGCGGACGGCAGGCGGGTGGTGCTGCGCACCGGACGGCGCGGCGAACGCGGCCTGGAGCTGGTGGACCTGCACACCGGGTCCCGGGACCAGCTGATCGGCGGCCCGGGTGGTGCACTGAACGCGACCGCCCGGTTCGGTGCGGCGCCCGGCACGCTCTGGGTGCACACCGACGCCGACCGGGAGCGCTCGGCGCTGCTCGCCGTGGCGCTCGGTCAGGCGGGTGACGAGCTGATCGCGCCGGCCCGCCCGGTCGCCGTGCGCCCCGGCGCCGATCTCGACGTGGTCGCGCTCGACCCGGGCGGTGCCCGGGCCGCACTGGTGTGGAACACCGGTGGGCGCAGCGAGATCGAGATCGCCGACCTGCGCGGCGGACGACCGCAGCGGGTGCTGGTGCCCTGCGACGTCGTCACGAACGTGAGCTTCGCCCGCGACGACGCGTCGTTGCTGGTCGCCGGGCACTCCCCGGGAATCCCGCCGCACGTCGTCCGGCTGCCGGTGCGGGGCGGTGCGGCCACCCCGCTGCTCGGCGGCGCCCCGGTCGCGCCGGTCACGCCGCAGCCCGAGCCGGTCGTGTTCCCCGCCGAGGACGGGCTGCGGCTCACCGGATGGCTGCACCGGCCGCCGTCACCGAACGGAGCCGGACTGCTGTGGCTGCACGGCGGCCCGGAGTCCGAGGAGCGGCCCGGCTGGGCTCCGTTGCTGCACGAGCTGGTCGCCGCCGGTGTGACCGTGCTGACCCCGAACGTGCGGGGCTCGTCCGGCCGCGGCCGGACGTTCGCCCGCCTCGACGACGGTCCGCTGCGGCCGTCGTCGATCACCGACGTGCGCGCGGCGACGCGGCTGCTCGCCGGGATACCGGACGTGGCCCCGGACCGCGTCGTCGTCGCCGGGCGGTCCTACGGCGGGTTCCTGACGCTCGCCGCGATGGTTCGTTTCCCGGAGCTCTACGCCGGCGGGGTCGACGTCTGCGGCATCGCGGACCTGGTCGCGTTCCACGCCGGGACCGAGCCGTGGATCGCCGGGCCCGCCCGCACCGAGTACGGCGACCCGCGCACCGACCGCGCCCTGCTGGAGGAGCTGTCCCCGCTGCACCGGGCCGACCGGATCGGGGCGCCGCTGCTCGTGGTGCACGGCGACCACGACACGAACGTGCCGCTCGGGCAGGCGCTCGCGGTGCACGCCGCGCTCGAGGCCCGCGGAGCGCCGGTGGAGCTGCTGCGGATGGCGGACGAGGGCCACGAGGTGCACGACCGGCACACCCGGGCCGCGACGAACGACCGGATCGTCCGGTGGGTGATCGAGGTGACCGGCGTCAGGCCTGGCTGAACGACTGCAGGACCTCGCGGCCCTGCGCGTCGGTGCCCACCACGAACCGGTAGTTCTCCCGGGACTCGGTGCCGTCGTTGCGCAGGAACACCACCGTCGCGGTGACCGTGTTCGGCCCCGCGTTGCGCAGGTTCTCCGCGTAGACGGTGCGCATCCCGCTGTAGAACGCGCGGTAGCTCTCGATCCCCTGCGACTGGGACTGCGCCTCCGGGCTGAGCCGCGCGAACGCGCCGTCGATGTCGTCGGGCAGCATCCGGTAGTAGTTCTGCACGAACGACACCGGATCGCGCACCTCGCCGGTGCCGGTGGGTGCGGGCGTCGGTGTCGGCGTGGCACTCGTCGTCGTGGGCGCAGGTGACGAGGTCGGCGGCGCGCTGGTCGGTGGCGGCGCCTGCGTGGTCGGCGCGGCGACCGGCGGTGGCTGCTGCGACTGCTGGGTGCTCAGCACCCCGAACGCGACCCCGCCGCCGACGACGAGCAACGCCGCCAGCACGCCCAGCACGATCGGCAGCCGCGTGCGCCGCCCGTGGGCGGCGCCGGCCCTGCCGGGGATGACCTGTGGTGCCGGGACGGCGGGGGCACCGACGACGGTGCCGCCGGCCCGGTCGGCCGCGACGTCGTCGCCGGAGTCCATCATCGCGGTCGCGGTCGCCGGCGTGGCCAGCCCCGCGACCGACTGCCCGGCAGCGATCCGGGCCAGCGCGTCCCGGGCCTGCGGGGCACTGGGCCGGTCCGCGGGATCGTTGGACAGCAACCGCATCAGCAGCGCGGTCAGCGGCCCGGCCTGGGTGGGCGGGGTGATGGCACCGGTCGCGACCTTGTGCAGCAGCGCGTAGGCGTTGTCGTCCAGACCGAACGGCGGCTCCCCCTCCACCGAGGCGTAGAGCGTGGCGCCGAGTGCGAAGACGTCCGACGCGGCGGTCGGCTGCTGGCCGCGGGCGACCTCGGGCGCGAGGAAGGCCGGCGTGCCCGCGATCACCCCGGTCCGGGTCAGCTGCACGTCGTCGACCGCGCGCGAGACGCCGAAGTCGGTGATCTTCGCCCGGCCGTCCTCGGCGATCAGGACGTTGCCGGGCTTGATGTCCCGGTGCACGACGCCCGCGGCGTGGGCCGCGGCCAACCCGTCGGCGACCTGGCGGCCGATCGCGGCGGCCTCGCGCGGGCTCATCGGCCCCTTCTCCGCCAGTACCGCGGCCAGCGAGCGGGACGGAAGGTACTCCATGACCAGCCAGGGCCGCTCGTCGTGCACCACGACGTCGAACATGCTGATGACGTGCGCGTGCTGGAGCCGGGCACCGATCCGGCCCTCGCGCAGGATTCGCTGGCGGGACTCCTCGAGCTGCTCGGCCGAGGGCAGCGCGGCGGCGAGGAGCTCCTTGACCGCCACGGTCCGGTTCAGGAGCTCGTCGGTTCCACGCCATACGGCACCCATCGCACCGGCACCGATCCGCTCGTCGAGCCGATAGCGGTTCCCGATCCGGTGGGCCTCGGGGGTGGGCGAGCTCATGGGGTCCAAGGGTAGGGAATCGGACCGGGGCGACGGCCACCAGGGCACCCACCCCGGACATCCGGTCGGAGGACCTTCCAGCCTACGCGTTGACCGGTAGCGCTTCCACGGTTCGAGGGCCACGCCACCGTGCCACCCTCAGCGCGGAAGACCGAGCTTCCGGGAGCACGCCGGCCACGATCCGTAACCACCGCGGGCGTCCCGGACCTTGGTCGCGATCTCGATCTGCTGCTCCCGGGTGGCGCCGTCGGCGGTCGGGGCGTAGGCGGTGCCGCCGAACTCGCTCCAGGTGGGCCGGTCGAACTGGAGGCCACCGTAGTAGCCGTTCCCGGTCGAGATCGACCAGTCGCCGGAGGACTCGCACTGGGCGAGCCGGTCCCAGGTGGACTCGGCGGTGGCGTCGGGGCGGGGCGGGTCCTGCCGCTGGGGCTCGGCCGGCTCCTGGGATCCCGGTGGTTGCGGTGATGTCGGTGGTTCGCGACGTTCCGGTGACTCGGTGTGCCCTGCTCCGTCCCGGTGTCCGGGCTCGGGGGCGGCTCCCGCTCCCGGACCGCTGTGGTCGGAGCCGGAGCCCGACCGGTCGTCGCGCCGCTCGTCCGGCTCCCCGGCGGGTCCGCCGGCGCGGAACTCCCGGTCGTCCGGGTCGCGACCCGACGCCGGAGCGTCCCCGGCGCGTGCCGCGCGCTCCTCGGCACCGCGGTGCGCCGCGTTGCCGGGGTCGGCCTCGCCGGCACTCCCCGCGCCGCCCCCGCTACCTGAGCCGCCTGAGCCGTCCTCGCTACCCGCACCACCCCCGCTGCCTGAGCCGCCTGAGCCGTTCCCGCTGTCCGCACCGTCTCCGTCCGGGCGGTCCGGCCGGGCCTCCCAAGGCCGCTCCTCCCCCGACGCCGGCGTCGCGTCGCCGGACCCGACCCCGGCCGTGCCGGGGTCGGCCCCCGTCGCGGCGTGCACCGCATCGGCCACGAACTCGGCGATCGCCTCGGCGTCGGGCATCGGGTAACCGGCGGCGGCGTCGTCGACCACCAGCACCCAGGCCGCGCCGCCACCGTCCGGGACCGGGAACCGGGCCACCCCGGCACTCTCGAGGGTGCCGAGCTCGATCGTCCGGCCGCTGACCGGTTCGACCCACCAGGGCCGGGCCGCCTCTCCCTCGATCAGATCCAGGTCGAGCACCACGTCACTACCCGCCGGGGTGTGCCCCAGCACGTAGGAGCCGTCCTCTGCGGTCGCGATGTCGACCCTCCGATCGACCGACGCCGCCCGGACGGTGAAGGCACCGTCGGAGTACGGGCTCAGCGCCGACCGGGCCCGATCCTCCCCCGATCCGGGGTCGGCCACCGCCCCCACCGCCATCTGCGCGCCCGTCAGCGCGCCGACCACCAGCAACACGGTTCCGAGCACCGACGCCGGCCGGTGCCGCTCCCACCAGGTGTCCACGGCCGGGCACCCTGCCGACCCGCACGCGTGACCGCGGCCGATCCGCGCACGCGGTTCGCGATCGCACCCCGGTGATCGCCGTCGCGGTACGCAGGTCCGCGGATCACGCGGTCTCCCGCACCACGACGGCGATCATGACCGTCCCTGGTCAGCGCTGGATGGACTTCGTCTCCAGGAATTCCTCCAGCCCGAACCGGCCGAGCTCCCGGCCGCTCCCGGACTGCTTGTACCCGCCGAACGGCGCCAGCACGTTGAACGCCCCTCCGTTGACGTCGACCTGCCCGGTCCGCAGTCTCCGGGCGACGGCGAGCGCGTGCTCCTGCTCCCCGAAGACCGCCCCCGCCAGGCCGTACACGGTGTTGTTCGCGATCGCGACGGCCTCCTCCTCGTCGGCGTAGGGGATCACCGACAGCACCGGCCCGAAGATCTCCTCCTGCGCGATCACCGAGTCCGGATCGACGTCGGCGAAGATCGTCGGGCGCACGTAGGCACCGTCCAGGCCCTCGACCGGTTCCGGCCCGCCGAACACGACCCGGGCGCCGTCGGCGACGCCACGCTCGACATAGGAGCGCACCCGCTCCTGCTGGGCGGCCGAGGACATCGGCCCGATCCGGGTCGAGGGATCCGTCGGGTCACCGACGGTGTACCGCTGCGCCGCCGCGACGAGCTCGGACAGGATCTCCTCCTGGCGCGCGGCGGGGACCAGCATCCGGGTCCACGCGGTGCAGGTCTGACCGCCGTTGATCCAGGCGTTCCCCAGCCCGACCTTGACCGCCTTCGTCAGGTCGGCGTCGTCGAGCACGACGTTCGCCGACTTCCCGCCGAGCTCCAGGGCGACCCGCTTGACGGTGTCCGACGCGACCACCGACACCCGCTTCCCGGCGGCGGTGGAGCCGGTGAACGAGACCATGTCGACGTCCGGGTGCGCCGCGATCGCCTCGCCGACGACGGGGCCGGTGCCGTGCACGACGTTGAACGCGCCGGCCGGCAGGCCCGCCGCGACGGTGATCTCGGCGAGGATCTGCGCGGTCAGCGGCGCCACCTCGGTCGGCTTGAGCACGACCGTGTTGCCCGCCAGCAACGCCGGGGCGACCTTCGCGACGATCTGGTGCAGCGGGTAGTTCCACGGCGTGATCGCGCCGACCACCCCGATCGGCTCCCGGACGACCAGCGAGTTCCCGATCTCCTCGGTCCAGGCGAAGTCCGCGGCCAGCGCGGCGAACGCCGCCGACGAACCCACCGGCATCGCGACCTGCACCTTCTGCGAGAAGGTGATCGGCGAACCCATCTCGGCGGTGATCGAGGCGGCGATCTCGCCGGCCCGGCCCGCGATGCCCTCGGAGATGCGCTGCACGACCGCCGCACGCTCGGCCACCGGGGTCGAGGACCAACCGGGGAACGCGGCACGGGCGGCGGCGACCGCGCGGTCGACGTCCTGGGCGGTGCCCGCCGGGACGGACCCGACGACCGCACCGGTCGCCGGATCCGTCACCTCGATCCGCTCACCGGCCGTGCCTGCGGTGGCGGCGCCGTCGATGAAGTGCTGCAGAGTGCTCATTCCCCGATACTCACACGCCCGGCCGCTCAGTAGTCGAACGACGGGTCCTCGGTCCGGGTCCGCTTCAGCTCGAAGAAGTGCGGGTTCTCCGCCAGCAGCCGGGCGCCGTCGAACAGCCGTCCCGCGTCCTCGCCCTTCGGCACCCGGGAGATGACCGGCCCGAAGAAGGCGACGCCGTCGACGTGGATGGTGGGGGTGCCGACGTCCAGCCCGACCGGGTCCATGCCCTCGTGGTGGCTGATCCGCAGCTTCTCGTCCCACTCCGTGCTGTGCGCGGCCTCGGCCAGCGACGCCGGCAGCTCCAGCTCCTTGAGCGCCCCGGCGATCACGTCGTCGAAGTCCTTGTTCTGCTGGTTGTGGATCCGCTCACCGAGCGCGGTGTAGAGCGGGGCGAGCACCTGCTCACCGTGCTGCTCGGCGGCGGCGACGGCGACCCGGACCGGCCCCCACGCCTTGCGCATCATCTCCACGTACTCCTCGGGCAGCTCACGGCCCTCGTTCAGCACGGCGAGGCTCATCACGTGCCAGTGCACCTCGACATCACGGACCTTCTCGACCTCGAGCACCCAGCGGGAGGTGAGCCAGGCCCACGGACAGAGCGGGTCGAACCAGATGTCGATCCGGGCACGTCCGTCAGCAGCAGTCGTCATGATCGGAGCAACGCCGGGCCCCGGCCGGAGATTCCGCGGGCCGCGCGCCGGGGGCACGTGATTGGATGCCCAGCGACACCGATCCCGGAGAGGACCCGATCACCTCCATGACCCCGCCCAACCTGACCCGCACCCAGGCCGAGCAGCGCGCGGCGCAGATCGCGGTGTCGACCTACGACATCACGGTCGACCTCACCGACGGCGCGGGCGCCCCGTCGGAGCGGACGTTCGCGGTCACCACGACGGTCCGCTTCACCGCCACCGAGCCCGGTGGGAGCACCTGGATCGAGTGGGTGGGCGAGGACATCACCTCCGCCGTGCTGAACGGCACTGCCCTGGACGTCTCCGCCTGGACCGAGTCCGACGGCCTCGCGCTGCCCGGTCTGGCCGCCGACAACGAGCTGACGATCGTGGCCACCGGCCTCTACACCAACACCGGTGAGGGGCTGCACCGCTTCGTCGACCCGGTGGACGGCGCCGTCTACCTGTACTCGCAGTTCGAGACCGCCGACTGCAAGCGACTGTTCCCGTGCTTCGACCAGCCCGATCTCAAGGCGCGCTACACCCTCACCGTGACCGCGCCGCAGGACTGGAAGGTCGTCTCGAACGCGCCGGGGACGGTCGAGACGACCGGCGCCGCCGCCGTGCACAGCTTCGCCCGGACCGAGATCCTCTCCACCTATCTGGTCGCGCTGATCGCCGGGCCCTACGAGAGCTGGCACGACACCTATCGCGACGAGTTCGGCGAGATCCCGCTCGGGATCTACTGCCGCGCCTCGCTGGCCCCGCACATGGACCACGAGCGGATCTTCACCGAGACCAAGCAGGGCTTCGCGTTCTACCACCGCAACTTCGGGGTGACCTACCCGTTCGGCAAGTACGACCAGCTGTTCGTGCCGGAGTTCAACGCGGGCGCGATGGAGAACGCGGGCGCCGTCACCTTCCTGGAGGACTACGTCTTCCGCTCCCGGGTGACCCGCACGCTCTACGAGCGGCGCGCCGAGACCATCCTGCACGAGATGGCGCACATGTGGTTCGGCGACCTCGTGACCATGCGCTGGTGGGACGACCTGTGGTTGAACGAGTCGTTCGCGACCTGGGCGAGCGTGCTCTGCCAGGCCGAGGCGACCGAGTACACCAACGCGTGGACGACGTTCGCGAACCTGGAGAAGTCCTGGGCCTACCGGCAGGACCAGCTGCCCTCCACCCACCCGGTCGCCGCGGACATCCCGGACCTGCAGGCCGTCGAGGTGAACTTCGACGGCATCACCTACGCCAAGGGCGCGTCGGTGCTCAAGCAGCTCGTCGCCTACGTCGGGCTGGAGCCGTTCCTGGCCGGGCTGCGTGACTACTTCGCCGCGCACGCCTGGGGCAACGCGACGTTCGACGACCTGCTGGGCTCGCTGGAGAAGGCGTCGGGGCGGGACCTGTCCGACTGGGGCGCGCAGTGGCTGCGCACCACCGGGCTGAACCTGTTGCGGCCCTCCTTCCGGGTCGACGAGGCCGGGAAGTTCACCAGCTTCGAGGTGGTGCAGGGCGGCGCCCGGCCGGGTGCGGGCGAGCTGCGGACCCACCGGCTCGCCGTCGGCGTGTACGACGACGACCCGGAGACCGGCAAGCTCGTCCGCACCCACCGGGTGGAGCTCGACGTCTCCGGCGAACGCACCGCGGTCCCCGAGCTGGTCGGGCTGCCCCGCGGCAAGCTGGTGCTGGTCAACGACGACGACCTCACCTACTGCGCGCTGCGCCTGGACCCGGGTTCGCTGGCCACCCTGGTCGACCGGATCGGTGACATCGCCGATCCGCTGCCGCGCACCCTCTGCTGGTCCTCGGCGTGGGAGATGACCCGCGAGGCCGAGCTGAAGGCCCGCGACTTCGTCACCCTGGTCGCCGGTGGCTTCGACACCGAGTCCGAGATCGGGGTCGTCCAGCGGCTGCTGCTGCAGGCGCAGACCGCCACGGCGTCGTACTGCACCCCGGAGTGGGCGGCGGAGCGGGGCTGGCCGCTGCTGACCGACGCACTGCGGTTCCGGCTGGACACCAGCCCCGGGGGATCGGACATCCAGCTCGCGGTGGTCAACGCGCTCACCGCGTCGGTGCTGCCGGAGAACACTCTCGACTCGATGAAGGGCTGGCTGCTCGACGTCCGCGTGCCGGACGGGCTGACCGTCGACACCGACCTGCGCTGGCGGCTGCTGCACGCGCTCGTCGCGCACGGGAAGGCAGGCGAGACCGAGATCGCCGAGGAGGAGCAGCGCGACCCGACCTCCACCGGGGCCCGGCACGCCGAGCGGGCCCGCGCGCTGATGCCGACCGCCGAGGCGAAGGAGCGGGCGTGGCAGCGCGCCGTGCACGACGACACGCTGCCGAACGCGGTCAACGAGTCGATCATCGCCGGCTTCTCGCACCCGGCCCAGCGGGATCTGCTGGGTGGCTACGTGGAGCGCTACTTCGCCGAGATCGACGGCGTGTGGGCACGTCGCACCTCGGAGCTGGCGCAGAACGTGGTCGTCGGGCTGTTCCCGTCCTGGGCGGTGGACCAGCAGACCGTCGACGCCGCCGACCACTGGCTGGCCGACGAGTCGAAGCCGGCCGCCCTGCGCCGGCTGGTGTCGGAGGGGCGGGCCGGGATCGTCCGGGCGCTCGCCGCACGCGAGTTCGACGCCCAACCGACCCCGTCGACGCCGGACCAGGCGACCGCGGTCGAGCAGCAGGGCGCTCGACGACGGCGCGCACTCGCCGGAGCGGCTCGACGAGATCGGCGACCACGTCATCAACGTCATGCG
>NZ_JBFAON010000003.1:0-387268 GCF_040659795.1 Pseudonocardia sp. NPDC049635 | reverse complement strand
CCGGTCCCATTCCGAACCCGGTAGCTAAGCCTTTCCGCGCCGATGGTACTGCACTCGACAGGGTGTGGGAGAGTAGGTCGCTGCCGACATTCAACGTGTATGGGGATGCCCCGAACCTTTCGGTTCGGGGCATTCCTGCGTTCCGGGGTCCGCACGACGCGCAGACGCGATCGCCCGTGGCCGTGGCCGTGGCCGTGGCCGTGGCCGTGGGCGGGCAGGGGCGCCCGCGACCGGGGTCGCAGCACATTGCTCCGACAGACCGGCCGCGCTCGCGGCGGTCGACGCCGAACTGTCCACAGCAGCGGAACCCATCCACAGTCGAGATGGCGGCCCCCTCGGACGGCCCCCGGGACGAGATCCTCAACGGGACACCGAAACATCGGCCCAGGAGGAT
The DNA here is from genome assembly GCF_040659795.1 of Pseudonocardia sp. NPDC049635. Classification (NCBI taxonomy): domain Bacteria; kingdom Bacillati; phylum Actinomycetota; class Actinomycetes; order Pseudonocardiales; family Pseudonocardiaceae; genus Pseudonocardia; species Pseudonocardia sp. NPDC049635. The sequence continues at coordinate 386,874 of NZ_JBFAON010000003.1, read as the reverse complement.
CCAGTGCCCGCCAACCGCATCACCGTCATCGGAAATCTGACCCGCAAGCCCGAGTTGCGATACACGCCGACGGGTGTCGCCGTCGTGGAACTGACGGTCGCGGAGAATTACCGCCGGCTCGACCTTGCAACCAGGGAATGGCGCGACGTGTCGAGAACCTATTATCGAGTGACGTGCTGGCGGGGCCTGGCCGAACATGTCGCCAGCACGCTGGGGAAGGGGCATCCGGTCATCGTCGTCGGCCGTATGTACATGGACGAGTGGGTGGGCCGGGAGGGCGAGCTGCGGCGCACGCTCTGCATCGAGGCACACAGCGTGGGGTTCGATCTCAAGCACTCTGCGGCGCTCGTGCCACCCCGTGCTCCTGGGCCGGAACGCGCCGCCGCGGTGGACGATCACCGGGAGCACCCACGACCGGGATGGGAGTCGGTCGGCGACGAGCCGCCCGCCGACGAGACCGATGAGATCGATGAGCCCTTCGACGTGGACGGGGAGGGCGCTGAAGGGCAGGGCGTCGTCGACCGCGCCCGGCAGAAGCAGCCGGCGACCGCACCGGCCTCCGAGGGCTGAATGCGACCGAACTACCATCGGTGTCGTGGCGGACCTGATTTACACGATGCGGAACGTGCGCAAGGCGCACGGTGACAAGGTCATCCTGGAGAACGCGTCGATCAGCTTCTTGCCGGGAGCGAAGATCGGCGTGGTGGGCCCGAACGGGGCCGGGAAATCGACCGTCCTCAAGATCATGGCTGGGCTGGAGCACCCGAACAACGGTGATGCGATGCTCAAGCCGGGAGCTACCGTCGGGATCCTGCAGCAGGAGCCGCCTCTCAACGAGGAGAAGACCGTTCTCGGCAACGTCGAGGAGGGGCTCGGCGACATCAAGGTCAAGCTCGACCGGTACAACGCGATCGCCGAGGAGATGGCGACCAACTACACCGACGAGCTGATGGAGGAGATGGGCAAGCTCCAGGAAGAGCTCGACCACGCCGACGCCTGGGAGCTCGACTCCCAGCTGGAGCAGGCGATGGATGCGCTGCGGTGCCCGCCGCCCGACGCCGAGGTCGCGCATCTCTCCGGTGGTGAGCGCCGTCGTGTCGCGCTGTGCAAGCTGCTGCTGTCCAGCCCTGACCTGCTCCTGCTCGACGAGCCCACCAACCACCTCGACGCCGAGAGCGTGCTCTGGCTGGAGCAGTTCCTCGCCACCTACCCCGGGGCTGTGCTGGCGGTCACGCACGACCGCTACTTCCTGGACAACGTGGCCGGCTGGATCCTCGAGCTCGATCGGGGCCGGACCTTCCCGTACGAGGGCAACTACTCCACCTACCTCGAGAAGAAGGCGGAGCGGCTCGCCGTCCAGGGCAAGAAGGACGCGAAGCTGCAGAAGCGGCTGAAGGAGGAGCTGGCCTGGGTCCGCTCCAACCCGAAGGCGCGGCAGGCGAAGAGCCGCTCGCGGCTCGACCGCTACGACGAGATGGCGGCCGAGGCCGATCGCCACCGCAAGCTGGACTTCGAGGAGATCCAGATCCCGCCGGGACCGCGACTGGGTAACCAGGTCGTCGAGGTCTCCCACCTGGACAAGGGTTTCGACGGCCGGCAGCTGATCAAGGACCTGTCCTTCACCCTCCCGCGGAACGGCATCGTCGGCGTGATCGGCCCGAACGGCGTCGGGAAGACCACGCTGTTCAAGACGATCGTCGGTCTGGAGAAGCCGGACTCGGGCGAGGTGAAGATCGGCGAGACGGTCAAGCTGTCCTACGTCGATCAGAACCGGGGGGGCATCGACCCGGGCAAGACGGTGTTCCAGGTCGTCTCCGACGGGCTGGACTTCATTCAGGTGGGCAACGTCGAGATGCCCTCGCGCGCCTACGTGGCGGCGTTCGGGTTCAAGGGACCCGACCAGCAGAAGCCGGCCGGGGTGCTGTCTGGCGGTGAGCGGAACCGTCTCAACCTGGCGTTGACACTCAAGCAGGGTGGGAACCTGATCCTGCTCGACGAGCCGACCAACGACCTGGATGTCGAGACCCTCGGCTCGCTGGAGAACGCGCTGGAGCAGTTCCCGGGGTGTGCCGTGGTGATCTCGCACGACCGGTGGTTCCTCGACCGCGTGTGCACCCACATTCTCGCGTGGGAGGGGACCGACGAGAACCCGGCCGCCTGGTTCTGGTTCGAGGGCAACTTCGAGGCGTACGAGAAGAACAAGATCGAGCGGCTCGGCGCGGAGGCGGCGCGACCGCATCGCGTCACGCACCGTAAGCTCACTCGCGACTGAGCGCTACGCCACCGGACCGCATCTCGCGGGTCCGATCTGGACAGAGCGGACGCAACGGTGCTGCACGTGCAATCCGGCCGGTGGTGTCCACGGGAGGCGATGTGACGTCCGACCTGGGAAATCGTGTCGGTGGTACGGCGAGCGTCGAGCTGCGGACGGCAGCGGCTCTGCGCTGGCAGCGCCCGCTGCTGACCGCGGAGCTCGCTGCTCAGGCGTGCGTCCGCGCCGTGGCGGACGGTGACGATCCGCACTGGGCGCAGGCGGCGGGTTGGCTGCTCGACGGGTTGTCGGCCGGTGGTGACGCACGGGACGTGGCGACAGCGGTACTGGGCGGGCTGACCGGTGTCGGCGCCCCCGACGACGCCGTGCCCGCGGTGCCGGCGGTGCCTCCCGGAGCCGGGCTGCTGTCCCGGCCGGAGGCGCGCCGGTTGCGGGTGGGGTTGGCCGCCGTCGCCCAGGCGGACGGTGAATGGGACAGCGCCCGGGCGTTGGTCGCCGGACTGCCCGATGACGCCCCCGGTGAGGAGCCCGGCCTGCTGCGTCTCGATCGGCTCGCCGTCGAGGTGCGCTGCGCGCTCGCGGACCCGGCCGACGCCGATCTCGACCGGCTCCGGGCCGCGACGGAGGCCTGCGCCGCCGAGTTCGGTGGAGAGCCGTCGGCGTTCGCCGAGCTCGTCGTGGGTTCGGTCCACCGGGCCTGCCGGGAACACGACCGTGCCGTGGACTGTGCGCTGCGTGGACTCGCGCAGCTCGGCTGGACGCCCGCCCGGCCCGAGGCGCGTCCGTTGTCGGCGCATCTTGCTGCTGCGCTGCTCAGCCAGTGGATCACGGCGTTGCTCGATGCGGGCCGTGTGCCGGCGGCGGCGGTGCAGGCGGCCGCCGCGCAGCGAGACGTCACCGACGCCGGTCGACAGGGCGTGCTACTGCGGCTGACGCTCGCACGCGCGGAGGCCGGCCGTGCCGATCACGCCGCCCGTGCCCTCGCCGAGGCCGCGGCCGGGGCCGCCGCGGCCGGGGTGCCCGCGCTCGTGGCGGCCTGCCGGAACGCACAGTCCGAGTTGCACGAGAGCGCGGGCCGGTATCGCGAGGCACTCGAAGCGGTGCGCGGGGCCGCCGAGGCCGATCGGCTCGACCGGGCCCGCGGTCGCCGGTTCCGTCACGCGGTGGCAGCGGTGCTACCACTGCCCGGCGCGGTCCCGCACCGCGCCGCGTCCCGGCGACCGGCGTCGGTGAACGGGACGGGTCCGGTGGCCGACGAGGGTCGTGTTCGTGATCGTCCTGTGTCCGGCGACCCCGCCTGGTCCCGGATCGTCGCCGAACACGCGTGGGACGACGACCCCGGGACCGCGACCGACGGCACGGACCGAGCGCAGGAGCGCCCGGACCGGGCCCGGACGGCGGCCGGGCAGGAAGTGCCCACCGACACGGCGGCGCCCGGACGGCGAGCACGGGCTGGGCGGCCGGGGATCGATCCTGCGGATCCGCTCGGTGTGTCCGGCCTGCTCGAGGGCGGCGACCCAGCGGAGTCGGTGCCGGCCCCGAGGAACGGTTCCGGGCGGTCTCCGCTGTCCCGAACACCCGGTGGGGACGGTCGCTCACCGGACCGGGACACGGCTCGGTCGGCTTCGGCCGGGCCGGGCGGTTCCGTTCCGGACGGCGTGGGGGCTGGGGGCACCGGGCCGGGCGGGGCCAGTCCGGGCGGTCGCGTCCCGGACATCGGTGCCCTGGATACGGGCGACCGGCACGGTCGCGTCGCGAACCGGGGCGCCTCGGACAGGGGTGCCTCGGACAGAGACGCGTCGGGCAGGGACGCGCCGGAGCAGGAAGCGCCGCACCGAGACACCTCGGGCAAGGACGCGCCGCACGGAGACTCGCCGGCCAGGGGGGCGCCGGACGGTGATGCCTCCGACACGGCCCCGACGGGCAGCGGCGGGCTGGACAGCGGTGGCCCGGACCGTGGGCGCCTCGACCGCGAGGGTTTCGGCGTCGCGGAGGCCGGGGCAGGGAACCCGGGCAGCGACGGCCGCGTCAACGGTTCGATCGCAGGGGTCTTCCACCGGGCTGTCGAGGACTTCGGTGCGGCCGCGGACGGTGACGATCGCGGCCCTGCCGACGGGTCGGGCGCGGTGCAGGGCGGCACGCCCCTCGCCGACGAACTCGTCGCCGAGCTGCGTGCCAACGGCCGAGGCCGCGGACCCGTACGGAAGTCGGTCGTCGGGTCCGGCCGGGCCGCTTCCCCCAGTGGTACCTCGGGCAGTAGCGCGGCGGACGCCCACGCCGCAACCGTGCACGTGCCGGCGGTGGAACGCTCCATCCTGGTCGACATCGTGGACGCAGAGGGCGTCGTGGTGCCCGACGGGCAGACGACCGGCACGTTGCACGAGATCGCGGTCCGGTCCCGGCGGCTGGTACCGCCCTCGGGTTCGGCCAGCATCGACGGGGCGACCGTGAGGATCACACTCCCGGACGCCGACCGGGTGACGGTCCTGCTGTGGGCGCGGTCGCTCGCGACACACCTCGCCGATCGTGTCCCGCAGGGGGGCCTGCCCCGGGGAGCGGCGATGCGCCTGCGGGCCCTCGGCCCGCACGGGATCGAGGGCGACGAGGTGGTCCGCGCACTGCGCGGACCGGACACGCCCGTTCCGGTCGAGGGTCCGGCCGGGGTACCCGGCGCGGACCACCGGCGGGCACCGGGGGTGGGGCCCGCCGCGTCGGCCACGGGTGACTCCGGGCCCGGTGAGCAGAACGAGCGTCCGGTGCCCCCGGTGGGGCCGGCGATGGCGAGACCACTCGACCTGACCCCCGTTCTCGCGGAGAAGGAACGCGGCGGGCGCCGTCGCGCCGCGGACGGTGACGTGGCGCCGTTGCTCGCGGCCGGCGTCACCGTCCGGCCGGGCAGCGGGGGCCGTCGGAGGACGACGGAGTCCCGGTCGGCCCCCGGGGACCAGGTGAGGAACGCCGAAGAACGCACCGTGGACGACGACGCGGCTGCCGTAGCGCCCGCGGCCCGAGACGGCGCCACGGCCGTCCGGGAGGATGCCACGGCCTTCCCGGACGGTGCCGGTGATGCGGACAGGCCGACCGGTGCGGGCGGCACCGCCGGTTCCGGCACCGCTGCGGTGTCGGATCGGCGGCTCGCCGAGGCGGTCCGGGCGCACATCGACCTGTCCGGGGCGACACCGGTCGGCCGCGACGGACCCGAGGCCGAACCGGAGACCTCCGCGGGCCGGGCGGGGTTGCCGGTCTCCTGGTCGTCGGTGTTGCCGAGCAGCGGTCCGGGCACGCTCCCGAAGCGGAACGGCCGTCCCCGTCGGGCCGCCGGCGAACCGGCCGCCGACTCGTCGGCGATCGAAACCACCGCAGGGCCGGGTGGCACACGCCCGTTCGCGCTGCCGGGTGACACCGCAGGTCATGACGACGTGTGGACGGTCCGCACCACCGCAGCCGGGTCGGCACCGGAACCGGCGACGGAGGCGGTGCCGGAGGTGCCGGATCCCGAACCGGTGTCCGACGCGGCCGTGCGGGCACGTACCCGCGAGGTGTACCGGGCGGCGTGGTCGGAAGACCGCTCCGGCGGCCGGGGGCTGTTCGGTGACCTGGTGACCGACGATCCCGATGTGGGTGACGCCGACCTCTTCGACGCCGTGAACTCCCCGGCAGCTCCGGAGATGTCGCAGGGCCCGGAACGGGAGGCTCCGGAGGCGGTGGACGGCCCGGATGCGTGTCGCGCGCGGGTGTTCTCCCGGCGGGGCACGGCGGACCTGTCCGCGACCGTCTCGGCGACAGGCGGCGGTGTGACCCCGGGCGCCGGTGTGACCCCGGATGCCGGTGGGCTTCGCGCCGGTGCGACCACCGGTGGTGGTGCGACCACCGGTGGTGGTGCGGACCCGGAGGGCGAGCGCCCGGTGCCGGACGCCGCCGAGCCGGAGGGGCCGGCGAAGCCGCCGCGAGGCGACAGCGGCGGCCCGGACGTGGCGCCCACCGGTGGGCGCACACCGTCCACCGCGACGTCACCGCCCGACGCCGGTTCGGCCACGTCCGGCGATCCGGCCGAGATCCCCGAGAACATGAGCATGGCCGATCTCCTGGCCGGCGCCCTGGCCGCGTACCGCGAGATCTGATCCGGCCTGCGCGAACGCGTCGGCGCGCCTCGGTTCCGGGATTCTGCGGAGCACCCGGGAACGTCGCCCTCGCGGGATAGGGTGACGACCGTCAGCACACGCGCGGGGCCGGAGTGGGACGTGAGCAGCGGGACGACGGGCGACACCGGAGACACAGCCGATCTCGGCGCGCGAGCGGGCGGTGAACTGCGGCCGGGCAGCAGCGCCGCCGCGGAGCTGGTCCGCTTCTACGCCCGGCACACACCGCAGGCGGAGGGGCCCGAGGCGGCAGGGCTACCGGGCCCGGCCTCGGTCGTCGACGCCCACCTCACGCTCGCCGCGCGCCGGGAGCCGGGCCGGGCAGTCGTCCGGGTCGTGCCCACCGGGGGCGGCGCGACGACGGTCGACATCGTCACCGACGACATGCCCTACCTCGTCGAATCGGTGCTCGCCGGTGTCGGGCGGGCGGGCGGCACGGTGCGCCGGGTCGTGCACCCGATCCTCGTCGTCCACCGTGATGCGACGGGCACGTTGACCGGTGTCGACACCGACGCCGATCCCGACCGGCCCGGTGACGCGCTCGCCGAGTCGTGGATGCACCTCGACGTGACCGCCGAGGGCGGCCTCGATCCGGACGGGCTGCGCGCCGAGCTGCAGCAGACGCTGTCCGACGTCCGGCAGATCGTCGACGACACGGCCGCGATGACGCTGCGGGCACGCGTCCTGGCCGACGACCTCACGGGTGCCCGGAGCGTCACGGCGTCCGACCCGTCGGACGACGTCCACCCCGCCGAGGTCGCCGACCTGCTCCGCTGGTTGGTCGACGACCACTTCGTGTTCATCGGATACCGGCACTACTCGCGCCGCGACGGGCGGCTGCAGCCCGACACCGAGACCGGTCTCGGCGTGCTGCGCCCGGGCGACGCCGGCGTCAATGCGTTCCTCCCGGAGGAGACCGGGGCCGACGACCCGGCCGGGCTGCTGCTGATCACCCGGGCCGGGGAGCGCAGCCGGGTGCTGCGGGCGGTCCACCCCTACTACGTCGGCGTCCGGACCCGCGTCGCCGACGGCACGGTCACCGGTGAGCACCGTTTCCTCGGCATGCTCACCGTGTCCGCCCGGCACGAGTCCGTGCTGGACATCCCGGTCGTCGCCCGTCGGGTCCGGGGGGCGATCCGGCGCGCCGGCTTCCCGGCCGACTCCTACTCCGGGCAGCAGATGCTCGAGGTCTTCTCGGTGCTGCCCCGGGCCGAGCTGTTCGCCTCGTCGGAGCAGAGGTTGCACGACACCGGCGTCGGTGTGCTGGAGGCGAGCGCCCGGCGCGCGGTGCGGCTGTTCGTGCATCCCGACCCGTACCGCCGGTTCCTGACCTGTCTTGTCTACCTGCCCCGGGACCGCTACACGACCGACACCCGGCTGCGGATCACCGAGATCCTGCGCAGCAGGCTCGGCGGCACCGACACCACCTACACCGCGCAGGTCGGCGACGCCGAGCTGGCGATGCTGCACCTGACCATCACCACCGACCCGGAGGCCGAACCGGCCGCCCCGGATCTCGCCCGGCTGCAGGACGAGGTCGCCGAGGCCACCCGGACCTGGGACGATCTGCTGGTCGGCGCCCTCGGTGACGCGGGCGCGGCCGCCCGGCCGCTGCTCGCGGGGGTCCCCGAGTCGTACAAGGCCGGGGTCGACCCGCGGCACGCCGTCGAGGACCTGCGCCGGGTGATGCGACTCGGCGCGGCCGACGACGGGGCCGGTCGCGGGCACGACGGCACCGGCGAGGCGTTCGATCTGCGCCTCTACCGCGGCGCGAACCAGGAGATCCGGTTCGGGCTCTACCTGCGGGACTCCTCGGCGACCCTGACCCGGATGCTGCCGCTGCTGCAGCAGCTCGACGTCGACGTCGTCGACGAGCGGCCCTACGAGTTCACCCTTCCCGGCGGGCGAGCCTGCTGGCTCTACGACTTCGGTGTCCGCGCACCGGAACCCTCCGGCGCGCCCGCCACGCCGACCGTCGCCGTGGAGGACGCGGGGGCGCGGTTCGAGGAGGCGTTCGCGGCCGCGTGGCGCGGCGACGCGGAGTCCGACCGGTTCTCGGCGCTCGTGCTGCGCGCAGGACTGCACTGGCGCGAGGCCGCCGTGCTGCGTGCCTACAGCCGCTACACCCGCCAGGTCGGCTCCCGCTTCACCCTGCAGTACACGGCGAACGTCCTGGTCGCGCACCCGGACGTGGCACAGGCGCTGATCACCCTGTTCCGGGCCAGGTTCGACCCGGCCCGTGCCGACCCGGTCGAGCGCGAAGCCGCCCACGCCCGCGCGCTGGAGCACGTGACCACCCTGATCGACCAGGTCAGCGGTCTCGACGCGGACCGCATCCTGCGCGGCCTGCTCGCCGTGATCGAGGCGACGCTGCGGACCAACTGGTTCCGGGGCAGGTCGTTCTTCTCGTTCAAGATCGACCCGGCCGCCGTCCCGGACATGCCGGCGCCTCGTCCGCGGTACGAGATCTTCGTCTACGCGCCGGGGGTGGAGGGTGTGCACCTGCGCTTCGGGGCCGTCGCCCGTGGCGGGTTGCGGTTCTCCGACCGCCAGCAGGACTACCGCACCGAGATCCTCGGGCTGGTGAAGGCGCAGGCCGTGAAGAACGCGGTGATCGTACCGGTCGGCGCGAAGGGCGGGTTCGTCGTGCGGACGCCGTCACCGTCGCCCGAGCACGTCCGGGACTGCTACACCACCTTCATCTCCGGCCTGCTCGACGTCACCGACAACCTGCTGACCAGGCCGGACGGGAGCACCGAGACGCTCCCGCCACCGGAGGTCGTGCGGCACGACGGTGACGACTCCTACCTGGTCGTCGCCGCCGACAAGGGCACCGCGACCTTCTCCGACCTGGCGAACTCGGTCGCCGCGTCGTACGGCTTCTGGCTCGGTGACGCGTTCGCCTCCGGGGGCTCGGTCGGCTACGACCACAAGGCCATGGGCATTACCGCGCGCGGCGCGTGGGAGTCGGTGAAGCGGCACTTCGCCGAGCGCGGCCTGGACACCCAGACCGAGGAGTTCACCGTCGTCGGCATCGGAGACATGTCCGGCGACGTGTTCGGCAACGGGATGCTGCTGTCCCGGCACATCCGTCTGCTCGCCGCCTTCGACCACCGGCACGTGTTCGTCGATCCCGACCCGGACGCCGCGACCTCCTATGCCGAGCGCCGCAGGCTCTTCGAGCTGCCCCGGTCGTCCTGGGCGGACTACGACCGTTCCCTGATCAGCGCCGGGGGCGGGGTGTGGCCGCGCACCGCGAAGTCCGTACCCGTCGGCCCGGAGATGCGCGCCGCGCTCGGCCTGCCCGACGGCGTCACCCGGCTCTCACCGCCGGAGCTCATCCACGCGATCCTGCTCGCCCCCGCCGACCTGCTGTGGAACGGCGGCATCGGTACCTACGTGAAGGCGTCCGACGAGTCCAACGCCGAGGTCGGCGACAAGGCGAACGACCTCATCCGGGTCGACGGCCGGGACCTGCGGGTACATGTCGTCGGTGAGGGTGGCAACCTCGGCCTCACTCAGCGCGGACGCATCGAGTTCGCCAGGGCCGGTGGCCGGATCAACACCGACGCCATCGACAACTCGGCAGGCGTCGACTGCTCCGACCACGAGGTCAACATCAAGATCCTGCTCGACCGGCCGGTCGCGGAGGGCACGCTGGACGTGCCGGAGCGCAACGCGCTGCTGGAGTCGATGACCGACGAGGTCGCCGAACTGGTGCTCGCCGACAACATCGCGCAGAACGCCGTCCTCGGTGTCGCCCGGGCGCATGCCGCCGCGATGGTCGGGGTGCACGGCCGGATGGTCGCCGACCTGGAGGAGCGGACCGGCCTCGACCGTGCGCTGGAGGTCCTGCCCAGCCCGGCCGGGTTCGACGGTCTCGCCGCCGACGGTGCGGGTCTGACCAGCCCCGAGCTGGCGACCCTGCTCGCGCACACCAAGCTCGACCTGACCGACCGGCTGCTGCAGACCGACCTGCCGGACCGGCCCGCGTTCGCGGCGACGCTGCCCGCCTACTTCCCGGAGCCCCTGCGCGAACGGTTCGACCACGCCATCCGGAACCATCCGCTGCGCCGGGAGATCATCGGCACCCGCCTGGTGAACCAGATGGTCGACGGCGCCGGGATCAGCTACGCGTTCCGGCTGGGTGAGGAGCTCGCGGCCGGGCCGGGCGACGTGGTGCGGGCCTGGGCCGTCACCACCCGGGTGTTCGCCCTGACCGAGCTGTGGGAGATGGTCCGGACGGCGGACGTCCCGGTGTCGGTGGCCGACGCCGTCGTGCTGGAGTCCCGCAGGCTGCTGGACCGGGTGTCGCGCTGGTTCCTCACCAACCGGCCCCAGCCGCTCGCCGTCGGCGCCGAGATCAGCCGGTTCGCCGACGCGATCGCGGAGCTGCGCGAGCAGCTTCCCGAGCTGCTGCAGGGCCGCGAGCTCGAGGCCGTACGGGAGCGGGCGGAGGCGCTCCGGGCCTCCGGGGTGCCGGAGGAACTCGTCGAACCGGCCGCGCTGTCGTTGTACGCCTACGGCCTGCTCGACGTCGTCGAGCTCGTCGAGCTGTCCGACCGGGAGAAGGAACCCCGCCCGGCCGCGGAGGTCGCCCGGCTGTACTACGCACTGTCCGAGCACCTCGGGGTCGACCAGGCGCTGACCGCGGTCAGCCGGCTCGACCGCGGTGACCGGTGGCACGCCCTGGCCCGGCTCGCGCTGCGCGACGACCTGTACGGTTCGCTGCGCTCGATCACGTTGGACGCCCTGCGGGAGACCCCGCCGGGAACCGGCGTCACCGAGGCCGTGGCGGCATGGGAGCAGGCGAACGCCTCGAAGCTGGCCCGGGCCCGCACCGCGCTGGAGGAGATCGGGGCGTCCGCCTCGCTGGATCTCGCCACGCTGTCGGTGATCTCGCGCCAGCTGCGTGGTCTGGCCCGGTAGCGGTCGGGGACACTCGGGCGCATGTCCGCTTTCGTCGCGCAGGTCCCGCTCCGCTGGACCGACCAGGACGCCTACCGGCACGTCAACCATGCCCGGATCGTCACGCTGATCGAGGAGGCCCGCGTCGCGCTGGCCTTCACCGGTGCCGGTGAGGAAGGGCTGACCGGCTTCGCCTCCGGGCTCCTGGTCGCGGGGCTGCACGTCGAGTACAAGCGGCAGCTGCCGTGGCGGGCCGACCCGTTGCGGGTGGAGATCACCGTGCGGGATCTGCGGGCGGCCTCGTTCACCCTGGACTACCTGTTGCGGGACGGCTCGGGTCCGGACGATCCGGTCGCGGTGACCGCGTGGACGCGGATGGCGCTCTACGATCTTCTCGCCGAACGACCGCGTCGGCTCACCGACGGTGAACGTGACTACCTGAAGCGGCACCTGGGGGACGTCTCGTGATCCTGCGGCTGGCCGACGCCACCGAACGGGACGACCTGGGCGCGTTCACCGCGCGGGTGGCGCGCCTCGACGAAGCCGCGGCGATCCGGTTGACCGCCTCCGGGGAGCGGGTGACGGCGTGGGCGCGAACCCCGTTCGACGTGCTCGTCACCCGGTCGGTTACGGGCACCCTGGACGGTGCCGCTTCGGTGACGGCGCACGCGTCGTCGCTGCTCACCGCCCTGGCGGTGGATCGGGCGGACGCGATCGACCCCGGTCCGGCGGCCGCCTGGTTCGACGAGCTCCCGCCCGAGGACGGCTGGACGCTGGTCGACGACGTCCCCGCCGACGAGCTGGACGGGCTAGCCGAGCGCGGGCTGGCGTTGGCCCGCGAGCACGCCGGGCCGATGGGTCCACCGGCGTCGTTGCTGGACCAGACGGTACTGACGGTGTCGCCCCCACAACCGGGTCGGCCGGTGACGGTGCCGATGCGGGTGCTGTTCGCGATGTCCGGGATGGGTTTCCTGGGGGCCGGCCCGGGTGGCGTCGGGGAGGGCCCGCGGGTGCGGGTGTCGGCGTCCGGGTCCTGGGTGCGGCTGGACGCCCGCTACGGGGCCGTCGTCCGGCGCCGTGTGGTGACGCTTCCGCTGATGGTCACCTCCTGATCCGCGATCCCGGGGGCGGCCGCTGCCGCCCTCCGCGGGCCGGGGCGGTCAGGAACCCAGGTCGAGGACGCTGACCTCGCCGTCGCCGGTGACCCACCCGGTGCGGCCGTCCGGCGAGACGGCGATCGCCGTCGGATTCAGCGCGACGTCGGTGCTGCCGGTGACCCGCCAGGTGGAGGTCCGGATCACCTGCAGGCCCTGATCGGTCACCGCGTAGAGGTGCCTGCCGTCCGGCGCGAAGGCCAGGCCGGTCGGGCCGCCCCGGGTCTCGACACCGGCGATCTCCCGTCCGTCGGCCGGATCCAGGACCGAGACGGTGTCCGAGTCGGGGCCACCCACGGCGACCAGGCTCTGCGGCCCGGCGGAGACCGCGACGGCCTCGGCGCCACCGCTCACCGGGTAGCTGCGGAGCACGGTGAGGCTGCTCGGGTCCAGGACGGTCAGCTGGTCGGCGCCCCGGGTCGCGAGGTAGATGCGGCCCCCGGCACCGTCGGTGGCGGCGGCGAACGGGTCCCGGGAGACCGGGACCGAACGGGTCACGGTACCGGCGTAGGGGTCCAGCTCGTCCACGACGCCCTCGGTGCGCGAGGGCACGTACAGGAACCGCCCGTCCGGCGCGGCGATCGCGCCGGCCGGATCGGCGGCCGTCTCCGCGGTGCCGAGGACGGCCGCCCCCGGAAGGTCGACGACGGCCAGCTGGCCGCCGTCGGCCCCGGCCAGGCTGACGAACGCCCGGGTCCCGTCGGGCGAGGTGGTAAGGCCCTGCGGGGGCGCCGGCAGCGGGATCTCCGCCGCGACGGTGTCGGTGGCCCCGTCGAGCACCAGCAGCCGGGGGTCATCGGCGACCGCGACGAGCGCCGTCCGGCCGTCGGCGTTCGCGGTGACCGCGACCGGTTCCGCGCCGACCGGAACGGTCGCCCGCACCGTCGGGGAGGACTGGCTCGTCGCGGCCGGGCCCGCGTCCGGGCGCGGGCCGAGACCCGCGGCGGGGGTGCCGTCGGCGGCCGGCTGCTGCGCGCCACGACCGTCGCCGGTCGGCCCGGGTGCGAACATCGCCCACGCCGTCAGGGTGCCGAGGAGCACGATCGCCAGCGCGATGGCGAACCCGGCCGGGGACACGCCGCGGCGGCCGTTGCGTGGTTTGGCGGACATGATCGCCTCACGACGTGGGGCGATCGGTTTGTCCGGCTGGCCCTCGGTGACCGGCCGGATCTCGCTGCGCGGCCCGGTGTCGGTGACCGCTCCGTCCCGGCCGGAGGCGGCGCGGGCCGCGGCGACCGACACCGCACCCACCGCGGCGGCGGCCGCTTCGTTGCCGGGGGCGGCGGCAGTACCAGGACCGGAGTGACCGGCGTCGGCGGCCGTGCCGTCACTGCTGGCCGCAGCGCCACCGTCGGCCGGAGCGCCACCGTCGGTGGCAGTGCCGTTGCCGGCGGGGCCGTTGCCGGCAGTGCCGCTGCCGGTGGGGCCGCTGCCGGTGGGGCCGCCACTGCCGGCGCGATTGCCGGAGGGTGCGCCGCCGCGGCCGGTTTCCGGGGCGCCGGCGCGTGCCTCGTGGGCGGGGCGCGGGGCGACACCTGAGGGCGGGCGGTCCAGGGGCGCTGCAGCGGGTACAGCCGTGACCCGCGCGGTGGTTTCCGCTCCGTCGGCACCCGGAGCGGGCCAGTGCGGAACGGCTTGCGGCCGCGGGCCGCGCCCGGGGGGCGGTGTCATCGCGTGCCGGGGGCGGCCGTCGTCGTCGAGGGCGGGAATCGTGACGGTGGCGTCGCCGGCACCCGGCCGAGGCACCCGGTGCCCGGTCTCCGGCTGGGGGTTGCCGTCCGGCGGCGCCCACGGGGACTGCCCACCGGGGCGTGGCCGCGACGGGGCACCGTGCGCTCCGCCCGCGGGCTCGTGGCCGTCGGTCCCGCCGGTGGCGGGTGGGCCGGTGCGCCGCGCCGGGGCGGTGGCGGCCCGCTCGGCCGGGAGCGGGGTCCGGCCGGTGGATCCGGCACCGGACGCCGCCGCTGCCCGGGCGGCATCCCGTCCCGGCAGCTGTCCGGGCTCGTCGGACCCGTCGGTGACGCGACGGTCCGGTCCGGCGGGCCGGTCGGTGGCGCGATGGTCCGGTCCGGCGGGCCGATCGGTGTCGTGCGGGTCCGGTCCGGCGGGCCGGTCGGTGTCGCGCCGGTCGGTGTCGTGCCGGTCCGGTCCATCGATCGCGGCGTCGTGAGGTGGGGTGCTGTCGTGGCCGGTGTCCCGCGACTCCCGGCCGGGAAGCTCACCGAACCCGCGACCGGTGCCGCCGCTGGGTGTCGCGAACAGGTCGTTGCCGGACAGCCCGGCCATCGCCGGTCCGGGCGGTGCTCCGCCCATGGCCGGACGCGGTGCGGACCGGCCTCCGGGGCGTTCCTGGGTGGGCCGGCGGCGGCCCGGCATGGTCGGGCGGACACCCGACGACGGGGTCGCCGGTCGCACCTGCGGCGCCGATCCGCTCGGCTCACCGGAGCTCGCGGCCGCGGGGTAGTGCCCGAGCAGCGCCCCCGGGGGCAGGATGTCGGTCTCCGGGCCGTCGCCTCCGGGGCGAGGCGGCCAGCGCTTGGACGTCGTGCTGCCGCGAGGGGGTTCAGCTGGGCGCGCAGGTCGGGTCGACCTGGCCCCGGGCGGGTCGCCGTCGTCCAGCGGACGGGGCGGCGGGGAGATCGGGGGCACCACGGTCGGCGCGGGCTGGGTCGGTGGGGCGTCGCCGGGGCCGGGCCGGTCGCCGCCCATGCGCGGCCGCCCGGAAGCCGGGGTGGGTGCAGCGTCCTCGGAGGGCTCACGGCCCCCGGAGTACGCAGCATCCCGCGATGCCGCAGCATCCCGCGGCGCCGCAGCGTTCCCGGAGGTCGCGGCGTCGCCGGGGGTTGCAGCGTTCCCGGAGGTCGCGGCGTCATCGGGGGGCGCAGCGTCACCGGATGACGACGGGCGCCCGGACGGCGCGACGGTGCCCGACGGCGCGGGGCGCCCGGCGCTGCCGGACACGGCGCTGCCGGACACGGCGCTGCCGGACACAGCGCCCCCGCTGTGTGCGCCGGCCGACGAACCGGGCGCGTCGCCGAGGCCCGGGACACTCGGGCTGCCCGACGCACTCGGGAACTCCGGCGTCTCGGTGGCGCCGGAGCTGCTCCCGGCGCCCGAGGTGCTCCTGGCCTCCGGGCTGCTGAAGATCGCGGGGGCGTCGTCGGTGCCCCGGCCCGTCGGCCCGGACGCCGACGGGGTGGTGCCCCGGCCCGGAGCCTCGGCGACGGGTTCACCGTGCAGTGGCTCACCGGAGGGCTCACCGGCGGCGGAGCCTTCGACACCGGGGGCGAACGACGGCGGCGGTGCGAACCGGTCCGCCGGGGTGTGCAGCGGGTCCTCGACGGCCTCGTCCACGGCATCGGCCGGCAGCGGCCCGACCCCGAGCGGGTCGTCACCGAGGTCGCCGAGATCGGCGTAGTAGCCGTCGGTGTCGGTGTCGGTGTCGGCAGGGTGCTCCGGGTCGGGTTCCTCCCCGGTGATCACCGCCGGGTCGTCGTCCTCCCGGCCGGCGGGGCCGTCCGTGTCCCCGCTGGGGCGGGAGCCGTGCGTGCCGGTGGTCGGGACGATGCCGTGCTGTGGCTCCTGCTCGTCGATGGAGCCGGGCCGAGGCGATGGCGCGGGCCGGGAGCCCGTCACGGACGGTGCGGTCGGCGCCCGGTCACGCCCCTCGGCCGAGGAACCGGTCTGCCCGGTGCTCTCGCGCACGAGATCGGCGAATCCGGATCCGGCGGCGGCCCCGGACGGCCGGGCCGCCGCACCGTCCGTCCGCGGCCCGGGCGGGTCGCCGGGGGGCGTCTCCCCGTTCAGCCCACCGATCCCGGCCTCGGCGGCTCCGTCGGAGGAGTCGGGCGAGGCTGCCGGACCCGACTTCATCACCAGGTCGACGAGGGATCCCGGGACCACGGGGACGCGGCCGGTCCGGATCGCCTCGCCGATCCCGTCCGGGCTCGGTTCCGTGGCGTCGTCGCGTCCCGGCTGGCCGGGCGCCGACGTCATGCGTTCTGCGACGGTCGGGTGCACATAACGATTCGATTATCGCGAGCGGCGCCCGGAGCCCTGACCCCGGGTCTGCCCCCGGTAGGTGCGGGAGCCCCCGGGGGAGCCGTCCGTCCTGGTACGGGCGTTGTCACGGCCTGCTCCGAGCTCGCCGAACGGGAGTACCCCGATCGAGGTCAGTGAGATGGGAGGGACGCGCCCGATGGTGTCGCCCTCACCCTCCCGCTCGGTGCCGGGACGCCGCCCCGGACCGAGCAACAGGGTGCCGGTGGCCGTGTCGTCGGTGTCGTCCGTGTCGTCGGTGTCGCTCCCGGACGCCTCCGTCTCGGGGGATCCTTCCGCGATCGGCCGGTCGGTGCGGATCGCGGGCGGCAGTCCGTCCGGCCCGGTGCCGGACGACCAGACGAACGACGCCCCGCCGGCTCCGCCGAGTGCGGTGATCCCGGAGCCCCGGCCGGAGTCGCCACCGTCGGTGCCGTCGCTGTCATCGGGGGCGAGTGTGGTGGCGTCCTCCCGGTGCGGGTCGACGGCGCCGAACAGGCCGTCGTCGGGGACCGCGGCGACCGGCTCGCGGTCGAGCTCGGCGGACAGCGAGCCGCGTATCCGCGACAGCTCGTCGCGGACCTCGTCCCGGAGCACCGCGAGCCGCCCGACGTCCCCGGCGATCCCGGCCCGCCGCTCGTGGGCCGTCCGCAGCGTCTCCGCGGCCTCGTCGCGGGCGGCGGAGAGGATCTCCTCGGCGTCCCCGCGGGCCGTGCTCAGCAGCCGCTCCGCCTCCTCGGCCGCCCGGTCGAGCCGCTCGTCGATCTCCTGCTCGCGCTCGGTGAGCTCACGCTCGCGGCGCGCGGCGTCGCGTTCCTGCTCGTCGAGCGCGGCCCGGCGGGCGGTGAACTCGCGGTCGAGGGTGGCCGCCCGGCCCAGCAGTGCCTCCTCGGTACGGGTGCGCCGGTCCTCGGCCTCCTCCCGGGCGCGGGTGACGAGCGCCTCGGCCTCCTCACGGGAACGGGCGACGAGGGCCGCTGCCTCGTCGGCCGCGCGGGTGCGCAGCTCGGCCGCCTCCCGCTCGGCGGCCTCCAGCACTCGCTCCACCCGCATCCCGAAGCCGGCCTGCTCGGACGTGCCGGCCTCGACCTGCTGCTGGAGCCTGCGGCTCTGCGCGCGGGCCGCGGACAGCGCCTGCTCGGCCGCCTCGGCGCGTCGGATCTCGTCGTGGATCCGCCGGTCCAGGTCCGCGAGCCGGGCCTCGACCTGGGCGCGGTCGTAACCGCGGAGCACGACGGCGAACCAGGCCCCGTCCGCGGGGCCGCCGGACTCGCCGTCGTCGGATCCGGTCGGTGCGTCGGCGGCACGGTGCGAGTGCCGTGACGACCCGTGCGCAGAATCGGGACGTTGCGGGCCGGACGCGGATCCGGACGGCGACGGCAGTGCGGTCACGATGAACCCCCAGACGGGTGACTTCTCGCCGCCCGACCTTCCGGGGCGGCGTCCCGTTCAACGAGATCGGACGCGTTCGGTCACGATCTCGACTGCTGGCGCCCGGATTGCGTCCGAACACCACCCGATCAGCGGCCGATCGGGCGAACATGGGATTGCAGAGGGTGACGAGCGGGGTCGTGGCAGTCAGGACGTGTCAGGAAGCCGGATCGACACCGGCTCAGAACTCGGAGTTCTGCATGCTCAGCGCCGCGTACTGCAGGTAGTTCCACAGCTGCTCGCGGTGCTCGGGGGAGAGGTCCTCCTCGTCGACCGCGATCCGCATGCAGCGCAGCCAGGCGTCCCGTTCGATCGGACCGATCGTGAACGGCGCGTGCCGCATCCGCAGCCGGGGGTGTCCGCGCTGCTCGGAGTAGGTGCGCGGGCCGCCCCAGTACTGCTCCAGGAACATCCGCAGCCGGTCCTCGGCGGGGCCGAGGTCCTCCTCCGGGTACATCGGCCGCAGCACGTCGTCCCGGGCGACCTCCTCGTAGAACCGGTGGACGATCCGGCGGAAGACCGGGGCCCCGCCCACCTCGGCGTAGAAGTTCTGCGGTGCACTCACCCCGTCATGCTCTCAGCTCTACCGCTGGGTGCGCCCGTCCAGGGAGGCGGTGGGGAACACCACCGGGCGGGGGACCCCGTGGTCGTCGAACGCGTCGGTGATCGCGCCGTTGAGCGCCCGCTGCACCGCCCACTGCCGGCCCGGCTTGACCCGGACGGTGATCCGCAGGGTGACCCCCTCCGGGCCGATCCGGTCGACGCCGAGCACCTCGGGCGGCTCCAGCACGTCACCGGAGATGTCGTCCTGGGCGGCCCGCTCGGTCGCGGTCGCGCCGGCGAGCTCGGTCGCCTGCTCGACGTCCGCGCTGTGCGCGATCGGCAGGTCCACCACGGCGACGGCGTATCCCTGGCTCATGTTGCCCACGCGGAGGATCTCGCCGTTGCGGACGTACCAGACGGTGCCCTGCAGATCGCGGATCGTGGTGATCCGCAGACCGATCGCCTCGACCGTGCCGACCGCCTCGCCGACGTCGACGATGTCACCGACGCCGAACTGGTCCTCGAGCAGCATGAACATGCCGGACAGGAAGTCGCGCACCAGGTTCTGCGCGCCGAATCCGACCGCCAGCCCGAGCACCCCGGCACCGGCCAGCAGCGGGCCCAGGGGGTAGCCGAGCTCGTTCATCACCATCATCACGGCGACCAGCAGCACCACCGCGGAGACGATCGAGCGCAGTACCGACCCGATGGTGCGGGCGCGCTGCATCCGTCGCTGCGGCCCGGCCGCGTCACCGCGGGCGCCACCGTCGGCGGGGGCGCGGCGCAGCCGCCGGGCCCGCCCGGCGAGGGCGGTGAAGGCGCCGTTGGTGGCGCCGTTGACCATCCGTGAGATCCCGCGGTGGGCCAGCCAGCGCACCAGGACCGCGATCAGGATGATCGAGGTGATGGAGATGGTGCGGCCGACGATGACGTCGGCGTGCTGGGCGAGGAAGTCGTTGTTCGTCCAGCGGTACAGCGTCGCGCACCATGACCCCGGCTCCTGCACGCACTGCGGCATGAGGGCGCTGGTGAGGCCGGGGGCGGGGACCGGCGGGGCGGTCACGGTGATCACGCGTCCTCCTCGGGGGCGGTGAGGGCTGCGTCGGCGGCGTGATCCGCACCGTGGCCCCGGCGGGCCGGGACGCTCCGCGGATCACGCGACCCGACACTACGTCACCTGGGCCGGTCGGCCGCAGCCCCCAGGTGCTCCGGCAACGTGTGATGTTCCGGCAGGTCAGGGGCTGGTTGTGGGGCGTCGCGCACGGTCCGCAACGGGACCACGCCGGCCCAGGCGAGGTCGGCGGCGACGTCGGGTGCGTCGTCCGACGGCGGCCCGGAGCGACGCTTGACGCTGGCCTCGGTCAGGTCGAGCGCGAAGAGTGCGGTCGCGGCCAGCTCGCGCCGGTTCGGCCGGCGGGCGTGGTCCCAGGCGCCGGGGGTGAGGTGCTCGACGATCGCCCGCAGTCCCTCCCACTTGCGGTCCGGGTCGGTGACCAGGTGCGCGGTCCCGTGCACCACGGCACTGCGGTAGTTCATCGAGAAGTTCATGACCGCCCGGGCGTGCACGATCCCGTCCAGGTGCGTCACCGCGACCGAGCACGGCAGCTCGGCGGTGCGGAGCCAGCCCGCGCCGGTGGACCCGTGCAGGAAGAGGGTGCGGCCCGCGCGTCCGTACGCGGTGGGCAGGACGACCGGGGCGCCGTCACGGACGAACCCGACGTGGCAGACCAGGCCCTCGTCGAGCAGGGCGTAGAGCTCGGCGGGATCGGTGGCGGCCCGGTCGGGCTTGCGTCCCAGGGTGCTTCGGGCGGTGGGGGAGAGCGTCACGCGGTCAGCGTGACCCGCCCAGTGGCATTCTGGAACAGCCAATCCCACGCTGATCGGAAAGGCCGCTTTCGGTGGACGTCCCCCCGCTGCCGCTCGCCCGCGACTCACCCGTGCCACTGGCGGTGCAGCTCGCCGACGGGCTCCGCGCGGCCGCGGCCGACGGGACGCTGCGACCCGGTGACCGGCTGCCCTCCACCCGGGCGCTGGCGTCCGCGCTGGGCGTGAGCCGGACGGTGACCGCCGCGGCCTTCGACCAGCTGCTCGCCGAGGGCTGGGTGGCCGGGCGCGTGGGTGCGGGCACCTACGTGACCGCCGTGCCCGCGTTGCCGCGGGACGGTGGGGGGCCGGCGCGCCCGGCTCCGGGCCGGGCCGCGACGGCGGGGCCGCACGAGCAGCGCTCGGCGGCGCTCGATCCCGGCCGGCCCTGCGTCGCGGCCCTGGACCGGGCGATGTGGCGGCGTGCCTGGCGGGCCGCCGCCGACCCGGAACCCGACGACGCACCCCGCCCGGACGGCCTGCCCGGGTTCCACGACGCCGTCGTCGAGCACCTGCTGCGGCACCGCGGGTTCACCCCGGCCGACATGCTCACCACCGCGGGCACCTCGGCCGCCGTCGCCGAGCTGGCCCGGTTGCTGCCCACCGGTGCCCGGGTCGCGGTCGAGGAACCCGGGTACCGGCGCGCGGTCTCGGCGCTGCGCGCCGCCGGACTGCACATCGTGCCCGTCCCGGTGGACGACGACGGCCTGGTCGTCGACGCGATCCCGGCCGGTTGCGCCGCCGTGTACGTGACGCCCGCGCACCAGTTCCCGACCGCGGTGCGGATGCCGGCGGCCCGCCGGGTGGCGCTGGTCGAGCGGGCCAGGGACGAGGGCATCCTGATCATCGAGGACGACTACGACGGTGAGCTCCGCTACGACGTGGCCCCGCTGCCGCTGCTCGCCGCGCTCGCCCCGGACCGGGTGGTGCACCTCGGCACCGCGAGCAAGATCGTCAGTCCGACGCTGGGGGTCGGCTGGGCACTCGCCCCGGAGCCGGTGCTCGCCGCGTGGCGCGACCTGCGCGAGCGGACCGGGACCCGGCCGTCGCCGGCCGGGCAGCGGGTGCTGGTCGCGCTGGCCCGGCACGGTGACCTGTCCCGGCACCTGCGGCGGTTGCGGCGGGAGCTGCGCGAACGGCGGTCGACGGTGCTCGCCGCCGCGGCCGGGGCGGGCTGGCGCGCGGACGGCGACCCGGCCGGGGCGCACCTGGTGCTGCGCGGGTTCCCCGGGACCGAAGCCGGGCTGGTGGAGGCCGCCGCCGCGCGCGGGATCGCGGTCCGCGGGCTGGCCGGGTACCACGAGGGTCCGCCGCGGACGTCCGGGCTGGTGGTCGGCTACGCCGCGGGCACCCGGGCCGACCTGCGCCGCGCACTGGACCTGCTGACCGGCTGACGGGCCGCGCGGCGGGGCCGCCTACCCTCGGGGCCCATGAGTTCCGACCGGGTCAGGGTGGCCGTCGTCTTCGGTGGCCGCAGTTCCGAGCACGCGATCTCGTGCGTCTCCGCGGGGAGCGTGCTGACCCACCTCGACCGGGACCGGTTCGAGGTGATCCCGGTCGGCATCAGCCGCGACGGTGCCTGGGTCGTCGGGCCGGGCGACCCGGCGCAGCTCGCCATCTCCGGTCGCACCCTGCCCGAGGTCGACGGCGGCGCGGACGCGCTGGTCCTCCCCGGCGAGCCCGGGCGCGGCCTGGTCCGGCTGGACGCCGAGCGGGGCGGCGAGGTGCTCGCCGACGTCGACGTCGTCTTCCCGATCCTGCACGGCGCGTTCGGCGAGGACGGCACCGTGCAGGGCCTGCTGGAGATGGCGGGCGTGCCCTACGTGGGTGCCGGTGTACTCGCCTCCGCCGTCGGAATGGACAAGGAGTTCGCGAAGAAGCTGCTGCGCGCGGAGGGCCTGGACGTCGCCGACGGCGTCGTGCTCCGGCCGGGCACCGACATCGGCTTCGCCGACCGCGAGCGGCTGGGCCTGCCGCTGTTCGTCAAGCCGGCCCGCGCCGGGTCGTCGATGGGCGTGACCCGGGTGACCGACCCGGCCGCGCTGGACGCCGCGATCGCCGCCGCCCGGCTGCACGACCCGAAGGTGCTGGTCGAGGCCGCCGTGCCGGGTCGCGAGGTGGAGTGCGCGGTACTGGAGTTCCCGGACGGCAGCGTCCGCGCCAGCCTGCCGGCCGAGCTCCGCTACTCCGGTGAGTTCTACGACTTCGAGTCCAAGTACCTCGACGTGTCCGAGCTGGACATCCCGGCGAAGCTGGACGACGAGATCACCGAGTCGGTGCGCTGGAAGGCGATCACCGCGTTCCGCGCGCTGGACGTGCAGGGCCTGGCCCGGGTCGACTTCTTCGTCGGCGACGACGGCACGATCACCGTCAACGAGGTCAACACCATGCCCGGGTTCACCCCCAGCTCGGCGTTCCCCAAGATGTGGGCGGTCACCGGGCTCGACTACCCCGAGCTGCTGACGACACTGGTCGAGACGGCGTTGCGGCGGGGCACCGGGCTGCGCTAGCCCCTCGAGGGCGCTACCGCACCGCCACCGGCTCCGCCGGCAGCGTGGCGGAGACCGCGTCGGCGACCGCCTGCAGCGGTCCGGGGCCGGTCTCGGTCGGCGCGGTGAGCTCCAGGTACACCCCGCGGTCGACGACGGCGTAGGTGGTGGACCGGGAGTCCGGTGCGCCGGTCAGCGGGAGCCAGTCCACCCCGTTGACGACGATCAGCGGCGAGGTCGGGCCCAGCTCCGCCGGTCGCTCGGTGCCGCAGCGCAGCACCACCGGCTCCGGCTCCGCGATCCATGCGCGGGCGCCCGGGACCGCCGGGTCCAGCTCGCGGGGCGGCATCGGGCCGTCGGCGCCGGGCAGCGCCGCCGGCAGCGCGCCCAGCACGGCGTCGCACGCGGGGGTCCCGGCCTGCGGTGCGGCGCCGACGGGGAGCTCGAGCGGTCCGGTTTCCGGTCCGGCCGAGACCCGGCTGTAGATCCCCAGCCCGGCGACGACGAGCGCCAGCAGCAGGGGCAGGGCGACGGCCACCGCGGTGAGCGGTGCGATGCGTCGGTTCCCGGCCCCCGCCACGTGTGCGTCCCGGATCAGTTGAGCTTGACCACGGGGCAGGTGAGCGTCCGGGTGATCCCGTTGACGTTCTGCACCCGGGCGACGACGAGCCGGCCGAGCTCGTCGACGTCGTCGGCCTCGGCGCGCACGATCACGTCGTACGGTCCGGTGACGTCCTCCGCCGAGATGACCCCCGGCAGGCCCCCGATCTCGGAGGCGACGGAGGCGGCCTTTCCGACCTCCGTCTGGACGAGGATGTATGCCTGCACCACGGCGTGCCCCTTTCCGGTACGTGCCGCCCTGCCGGATGGTTGGCGGCTGGAATGTCGGACGCCGAACCTACCGGAGGAAGCCCCCGTGTCCCCATCCGCGATCACGCCCGAGGGCGGTTCCGAGGCGAGCGTCTCACTGCGGGAGGTCGGCGAATTCGCCATGATCGACCGCGTGACGGGCGGTCGGGTCCAGCCGGCCAGCACACTGCTCGGCCCCGGAGACGACTCGGCGGTCGTCGCGGCGGCGGACGGGCGGGTGGTGGCCTGCACCGACGTGCTCGTCGAGGGCGTGCACTTCCGGCTGGACTGGTCCAGCCCCGAGCAGGTCGGCCGCAAGGCGGCGGCGGCGAACCTGGCCGACGTGGCCGCGATGGGTGCGGTGCCGACGTCGTTGCTGGTCGGTCTGGCCTGCCCGTCGGCCACCCCCGCGGCGCAGCTGGAGCAGCTGGCCGACGGGCTGTGGGCGGAGGCGGCCGTGGTGGGCGCCGGACTGGTCGGCGGTGACCTGACCTCTGGGCCGGTGATCGTGCTCTCGGTGACCGCGCTCGGGTCGCTGCAGGGGCGGGCGCCGGTGCTGCGGTCGGGGGCGCGCCCGGGGGACCGGGTCGCGGTGTGCGGACGACTCGGCTGGTCGGCGGCCGGGCTGGCGGTGCTCGGCCGCGGGTTCCGCTCACCCGCCTCGCTGGTGAACGCCCACCGGGTGCCGGAGCCGCCGTACGCGGCCGGGCCGGTCGCCGCGGACGCGGGGGCCACCGCCATGATCGACGTCTCGGACGGCTTGCTGGCCGACCTGGCGCACGTGGCGCGGGGCTCGGGGGTGACGGTGCGGCTGCGCTCACGGGCGTTCACGGTGCCGGCGCGGCTCGCCGAGATCGGGTCGGCGCTCGGCCTGGACCCGCTGCGCTGGATCCTCACCGGCGGTGAGGACCACGCGCTGGCCGCGACCTTCCCGCCCGGGGCAGCGCTGCCGCAGGACTGGACCGAGGTGGGCGTGGTCGAGGCACCGGACGCAGACGGTCCGGGCGTCACGGTGGACGGGCGCCCCTACGACGGCGACGCCGGCTGGATCCACTTCGCGAAATACTGATTCCATCCAGGGCTTGCGAGTGCGCCTGTTTGGGTGACAGTGTCCTTGCGGTTTGTGTTGGCCGGACTCCTCCGTCCGGACGACCCGCAACACGAGGAGATGTCACCGTGGACAACCTGGGCGTACTCAGCCTGCTGGCGCTCACCCCGATCCTCGTCGTCGCGGTCCTGCTCGTCGGCCTGCGCTGGCCGGCGAAGTACGCGATGCCGCTGGGCTTCGTCGCCGCGGCGCTGATCGGGGCGCTGGTGTGGGGGATGGACGGCACGACGATCCTGGCCGCATCGCTCGAGGGCCTGGTGATCGCGGTCGGGTTGCTCTACATCATTTTCGGTGCCCTGCTGCTGTTGCAGACGCTCACCCAGAGCGGGGCGCTCGCGACGATCCGCGCCGGGTTCACCAGCATCAGCCCGGACCGCCGGGTGCAGGCGATCATCATCGGCTGGCTGTTCGGCTCGTTCATCGAGGGTGCCTCCGGTTTCGGGACGCCGGCCGCGGTGGTCGCCCCGCTGCTGCTCGCGCTCGGTTTCCCGGCGCTGGGCGCGGTGCTGGTCGGCATGGTGATCCAGTCGACCCCGGTCAGCTTCGGTGCCGCGGGCACACCGGTCCTCACCGGTATCGGGCAGGGGCTGGCCGGTTCGGCCGAGGTGGACGCGCGGACCGCGGCGCTCGGCGTGGACCAGAGCGGGTACCTGTCGATGATCGGGCTGGAGGTCGCCACCATCCACGCCGTCGCGGGCACGTTGATCCCGCTGTTCCTGGTGTGCTTGCTGACCCGGTTCTTCGGCGAGAACCGCAGCTTCGCCGAGGGGCTCGCGGTCTGGCCGTTCGCGCTCTACGCGGCGTTCGCCATGACCGTGCCCTACATCCTGGTCGCGGCCCTGCTCGGGCCGGAGTTCCCGGCGTTGCTCGGCGGCCTGCTCGGCCTGGCGCTGGTCATGTTCACCTCCAGCCGCGGGTTCCTGATGCCCAAGCGGACCTGGGACTTCCCGCCACGCGAGCGGTGGCTGGACCGCTGGGTCGGCACCATTGAACCGGACACCTCCGTCGCCGGCGCCCGGATGAACACCTGGCTGGCCTGGCTGCCGTACGTGCTGGTCGCGGTGATCCTGGTGGTGAGCCGGACCGTGGAGCCGATCAAGGACGCGCTGCAGTCGGTGACGGTCGGCCCGTCCGACATCCTCGGCACCGGCCTGTCCGAGGAGCTCGAGGTGCTGTACTCGCCCGGTGCGGTCTTCCTGTTCGTCTGCCTGATCACCTACGGGCTGCACCGGATGAGCGGTCGGCAGATCGGCCGGTCCTGGTCGGTCTCGGCCGGTCAGCTCGCGGGGGCGGCCGTGGCGCTGCTGTTCGCCCTGCCGCTGGTCCGGATCCTGATCAACTCCGGCGTCGAGTACAACACCTCGGGTCTGGCCAGCATGCCGCTGACGCTGGCCGAGGGCGCCGCCGCGGTCGCCGGGCCCGCCTGGCCGGTACTGGCACCGTGGATCGGTGCACTCGGTGCGTTCGTCGCGGGCAGCAACACCGTGTCGAACCTGACGTTCTCGCTGTTCCAGTTCGCGACCGCGGAGAACATCGGCGTCGTGCCGGAGACGGTGGTCGCGGCCCAGGCGGTCGGTGGGGCCGCAGGCAACATGGTGACGGTGCACAACGTCGTCGCGGCATCGGCGACGGTCGGCCTGCTGGGACGGGAGGGCGACGTCATCCGGATGACGATCCTGCCGACCGCCTACTACTGCCTGCTGGCGGGCGGACTGGCGTTCGTGCTGATCTACGGCGTCGGGTTCAACATCGGCACCGCGTTGCTGGTGCTGCTGCTGGTGACGCTGGCGGCGGTCGTGGTCGGGCTGCGGCGGGCGATGCCGGCCCGGGCCTGACCTCACCCCGGACGAGCGGCGGCCCGGTCACGCGCACGTGACCGGCCGCCGTCGCCGGTGCGTGGTTCAGCCGCCGCGGCGCCAGAACATCAGGATCCGGCGCAGCCTGCTGCGCAGCCGCGGGTGCCCGGGGACGGACCGCTGCGGCGCCGGGAACTGCCGGAACTCCGGCGGCGGCACGGTCAGGTTCGCGGCCGGCAGGGTCGGCGGATCCATCGCGACCAGTGTCTGCGGGAAGTGGCGCTCGGAGGACGGGCTCGGGGTCACGGACTTCGCCTGCACGACCGCTGCATCGCCCTGGGTGGTCACTTCGTTACCGACGGTCTGTCGCACGATCAGCCTCCTCCATGTGCCGGCCCGCGCGCCGTCGGGAGGGCGCCGGCACGTCCCGGAGGTTTCGGGCGGGGCGCGGGGCCCGCGGAGCGGGCGGTCACCGGGAGCGCGAGCGACGGTGCCTGCGCGTTCCAGGGTAGTACGGCGGCTCGGCCGCGGTACGTGCGGTGCCTCACCCGGACAGCCGCTCACCAGGTCCGATCGGGCTACCGTACGGGCCGGGGCGGCCGCAGGCCGTGCGGTGTACGGGAGCGGAGGTGTCGGAGCCGGTGACGGCGGTGGCCTGGATCGCGCTGGCGGGGTGGCTCCTCGCCGGGGCGCTGCTCGTCCTCGGGCACCGGCGGATCGAACAGCTGCAGCGGGCCGACACCGCGCGCAAGTGGGACCTGCTCGCGCTGCGCGCGGAGCTGGGGGCGCTGCGCACGGCCCCGGCCGTGGGATCGCCGGGCCCGCCCGCCCGGTCGCTGGAGCGGCCGCCCGCCCCTGCCGGCCCGCCTCCGGCACCGCCGGCGGGAGCGTCGTCCGCACCCGGCAGGCGCGCCCCGCCGCCCGGCGCCGGGCGGACGCGACGGCCCGGCGGATGGCCCCGGCGGCTCCCGCGGCCAGGCGGACGGCGGGGGCGACGGCCTGGCGGCGGGCACACCGCCGTCCCGCCGGGCGGGGACACCGACGCACCTACCGACGCGCCCGCTGACCGGCGCCCGCCGTCAGCGGTGCGGCAGCCGGGCCCCGCGGATGCTGGCGTCGAGCAGCTGCACCGGGTGCAGCAGCGGGACGTCGGCGAAACCCGCGCCCTCGGCGGAGCCGGGCAGGTACTTCGCGATCTGCAGCAGACAACCCGGATTGGCGGTGACCACCACGTCCGGTTTCGCATCGCGGATGGCGCGGGCCTTGCGCTCGCCGAGCTCGCCCGCGGCATCGGGCATGATCATGTTGTAGATCCCGGCGGAGCCGCAGCACAGCGAGGCCTCGGCGACGTCGAGCAGCTCCAGCTCCGGCACCGTGCGCAGCACCTCCCGCGGCTGCGAGCGCACGCCCTGGGCGTGCCCGAGATGGCAGGCGTCGTGATAGGCGACCCGCGCCGGTACCGGGGTCCGCGGTGCACGCGGGCCGCCGTCGTCGGACCCGGGACGCGAGTACAGCTCGGCGAGGACCTCGTGCACGTCGCGGCAGCGCGCCGAGAACGCGGCCGCCCGGTCGGCCCAGTCGGGATCGTCGGCGAGCAGGTGGCCGTAGTCCTTCATCGACGAGCCGCAGCCCGCGACGTTGGTGACGACGGCGTCGACGTCGAGGGTCTCGAAGCGGGCGATCGTGCGCCGGGCCCGGGCCAGCGCCGACTCCTCGCGACCGGCGTGCACCTCCAGCGCACCGCAGCACTGCTGGTCGCGGGGCACCAGCACGTCGCAGCCCTCGGCGGCGAGCACCCGGACGGTGGCCTCGTTGACCCGGTGGAAGAAGACGTCCTGCACGCAGCCGGTCAGCAGCGCCACCCTGGCCCGCCGCCGTCCGACGGCGGCGGTGTGCACGGGCAGCCTCGCGAAGGCCTCGCGAACGGAGACCGGCGGCAGCAACGATTCCACGGCGGCGAGCCGCCTCATCGTCGGAGCGGCGAGCCGCCTCATCGTCGGAGTGGCGAGCCGCCCGGGCAGCCTCTCCGCCAGCTTCCGGACGGCCGGCAGGGCGCGCAGCCTCTGGTAGAGCGCCCCGGGCAGCGCGGCGAGCCGCAGCCGTCGCCGGTAGGGGAACAGCGCGAAGATCGCGTCGCGGAACAGCTTGTCGGCCCGGTCGCGGGGAACGTTGCGCTCGATCTGCGGGCGCACGGACTCGAGGAGCTTGTCGTACTGGACGCCGGACGGGCAGGCGGTCACACAGGCCATGCAGCCCAGGCAGTTGTCGATGTGCTCGGTGAACGATCCGTCGAGGGTGATCTCGCCCTTCGCGGCGAGGTCCATCAGCAGGATCCGGCCACGCGGGGAGTCCATCTCCTCGCCCCAGAGCACGTAGGTCGGGCAGGTGGGCAGACAGAAGCCGCAGTGCACGCAGTCGTCGAGCAGCTCGCGCTGCGGCGGGTGCACCTCGTCGAACGCGCTGGGCCCCTGCTGGGGGATCTTCGATTCGGCGGAACCGGCGGGGGTGTTCACGCGTGCCTCACATCCAGGGGTCGAAGCGGCCGGCGGCGAACCGGGCCGCGGGGTCGAGCTGCTTCTTGACGGCCACGAGCAGGGCGAGAGCGGACGGCGGGGGCCCCCAGGCGGGCGCGTCGAGGGTGTCCGGGCGGTCGCGCAGCACCGAGGTGCCGCCGACCGCGGCGACCGCGTCGTGCACCTCGGCGACCGCGGCTCCGGGCACCGTGACCGTGGCGACACCGGTGGCCAGGCCCGCGGTGACGGCGGTGGTGGGCAGCGTGGCGAGCAGCGGGGCGAGCCGGGTGGGTGCGCACCCGATCCGGACGACCGCGCCCTGCGGTCCGGCAGCGCCCGCACCGGTGACCGCGGTGGCGGAGGTGCCCGCCGGGCCGGTGGCGGCGACGGCGGCCCGCGCGGAGTCGGGCGGTCCGGGGGTGCCGGCGGTCAGCGCGGCGTGCTCGGCCCATCCCTGCGGGCCGATCTCGCGGGCCTCGGGCCCGAGCAGGTCCAGCAGCCGCCGGGTGCGGGCGGGCAGGGTGCCGGCGCCGCCCTCCAGCCGGACCAGCAGTGTCCCGTCGCCGTCGGAGATCCATTCGACCGCGACCGGTTCGAGCGGGCTCGCCATCAGCCGTTGCACGTGCGCGGCGGCGGCGTCCACCGGTCCGTCCAGCGCCACACAGGTGGTCGCCTTCGGGACCGGGTGCAGCCGCAGCACGACCTCGACCAGCGGCCCGAACGTGCCGTACGAGCCGTGCATCAGCTTGGCCATGTCGTAACCGGCCACGTTCTTGATGACGTGTCCGCCGCTGCGCACCATCGTGCCGTCGGCGAGCACCGTCGTGGTGCCGATCACCAGGTCCCGCAGGCCCCCGTAGACGAGTGCGGACGGGCCGGCGTCGGCGGTCGCGACGAGGCCGCCGACGGTGGCGCCGCGATCGATCCGGGCGGCGTCCAGCGCCAGTCGCTGGCCGTGCTCGGCCAGCTGCTCCTGCAGGTCACGGACGGGGGTCCCGGCGTGCACCGAGACGGTCATGTCACCGGGGTTGTGGGCGATCACCCCGGACAGCGCGGTCAGGTCGATGGTGGCGTCGGGTTCGGCGGGGCGCCCGGCCCATCGGTGGGCGGTGCCTGCCCCGGAGATCGCGAGCCGTCCCGTGGTGTCGAGGACGGCGTCGCGGACCTCCTTGGCCGACGTCGGGCGCAGCGTGGTGGGTGCGGCGCGGGTCATGGGTTCGGGCCCTCCTAGAGACGCTCGATGAGGCCGGCTTCCTCCAGAGGGTGCGGCCGGTAGCGACCCGGTTTCTCGCCGCAGAGCCGCGGGGTGGGCAGCAGCTTGCCGGGGTTGCAGATGTGGTCCGGGTCGAAGCCCGCCCGGACGCGGTCCATCACGGCCAGGTCGTCCTCGCCGAACATGGTCGGCATCGAGCAGGCCTTGTCGGTGCCGATGCCGTGCTCGCCGGACAGTGATCCGCCCATCTCGACGCACAGCTCGGCGATCTGCGCGGACAGCTGCTCGGCCCGTTCGGTCTCGCCGTCGGCGGCCGAGAACAGTACGAGCGGGTGCAGGTTGCCGTCGCCGGCGTGGAAGACGTTCGCGACCCGCAGCCCGGCGGCGGCACCCATCTGCTCGATCCGTTCCAGGATCTCGGCGAGCCGGGTCCGGGGGACGACGCCGTCCTGCACGATGTAGTCCGGCGAGATCCGGCCGACCGCGGCGAAGGCGGCCTTGCGCCCGCGCCAGATGTTGGCCCGTTCCTCCGGCGAGCCCGCGATGTGCAGCCGGGTGCAGCCGTGCCGGTCGCAGATCTCCTTGACCTGCGCGAACTGCTCGTCGCACTCCTCGACGGTGCCGTCGAGCTCGACGACCAGTGCAGCCGGGGTGTCCAGCGAGTAACCGGCCCCGGTGGCGCCCTCGGCGGCTTCGATCGCGAGGGCGTCCATCATCTCGACGGCTGCCGGGACGATCCCGGCGGCGACGATGTCGGAGACGACCTGGCCGCCCGCCGCCACCGACGGGAAGTCGGCCAGCAGGGTGCGCATGACCTCGGGGGTGCGCAGCAGCCGCACGGTGACCGCGGTGACGATGCCGAGCGTGCCCTCCGAGCCGAGGAACACCCCGCGCAGGTCGGGGCCCTGTTGTTCGGCGGAGTCGGTGCCCAGGGTGACCTGCGAACCGTCCGGGAGCACCACGTCGATCGACAGCACGTGGTTGGTGGTGAAGCCGTACTTGAGGCAGTGCGCGCCGCCGGAGTTCTCGGCGACGTTGCCGCCGATCGTGCAGACCTGCTGCGACGAGGGGTCCGGCGCGTAGTAGAGCCCGTACGGGGCGGCCGCCGCGGTGATCTCGGAGTTGGTGACGCCGGGTTCGAGCACGGCGCGGCGGTTGTCCGGGTCGACCTCGAGCACCCGGTTCAGCCGGTTCAGGCCGATGACGACGCCCTCGGCCACCGGCAGCGCCCCGCCGGACAGGCCGGTGCCGGCACCGCGGGCGACGAACGGGATGCGGTGGCGGGCGCAGATCCGCACGCAGCCGGCGACGGCGTCGGCGGTGCGGGGGAGCAGCACGAGCTCGGGCACCACCCGGGCGCCCGTCAGCCCGTCGCACTCGTAGGTGCGGGTGCGCACCGGGTCGTCGATCACGTCGGCGGCGCCGAGCAGGCCGACGAACTCGCTGCGGATGTGCGGGGCAAGGGGCATCGCTGCACTCCCTCCGGCTGGCTGCAGCACGGCGTGGTCGGGCTCACGCGAGCCTACGTCGGCACGGAGCGGTTCGCGTGCCGGATCACTTTCATGATGCGGAAAAGATAGTCCACTGGTAGAAATGCAGCCAGTCCAAGACTCTGGTAGAGAGGGTGGTCACAGATGGCCGACAGCTCCGGGCTGCAGGTCGATCCGCACCTGCGCGCGTTCGTCGAGGACGAGCTGCTGTCCGACGTGGATCTCACTGCCGAGTCGTTCTGGTCGATCCTGGCGCGGCTGCAGGAGCGTTTCGCGCCGAGGATCGCCGACGCGCTCGCCCGGCGGGACGACCTCCAGGCCCGCATCGACGCCTGGCACTCCGAGCACGGCGCGGGACCGGTCGAGGAGTACGAGGCGTTCCTGACCGAGCTGGGGTACCTGCGACCCGACGTCTCCCCGACGATCGACGTCGACCGGGTCGACCCGGAGATCGCCGAGATCCCCGGGCCGCAGCTGGTCGTCCCCGCGACCGTGCCGCGCTACGCGCTGAACGCCGCGAACGCCCGCTGGGGGTCGCTGTTCGACGCCCTCTACGGCACCGACGCGCTCCCGCAGCAGGGTGAGCTCGCGCCCGGTTACGACGAGCAGCGCGGTGCCCAGGTCATCGCCGCCGCCGACGAGCTGCTCGACGAGCTGTTCCCGCTCGCCCGCGGCAGCCACGCGACGGTGAGCGCCTACCGCGTGGCCGAGGGCGGCCTGGTCGCCGACACCCCGGACGGTCCGGTCGTGCTCGCCGATCCCGCGCAGTTCGCCGGCCACCGGGCCACCGACTCCGACGGGCGCGGCGCCGTGCTGCTCACCCGCAACGGGCTGCACCTGGAACTGACCCTGGACCCGACGGCCCGGGTCGGGCGCCAGCACCACGCCGGCGTCGCCGACGTCGTGCTGGAGTCCGCGGTCACCACGATCGTCGATCTCGAGGACTCGGTGGCGACCGTCGACGGCGAGGACAAGGCGGCGGCGTACCGCACCTGGCTGGGCCTGCTCACCGGCGACCTGGTCGCCGAGTTCGAGAAGGGCGGCCGGACCGTCACCCGCCGGGTCAACCCGGACCGCGAGTACACCGCGCCGGACGGCTCGGCGCTGACCCTGCCCGGCCGCTCGCTGATGCTGGTGCGCAACTGCGGCCACCACATGACCACGAACGCGGTGCGGACGGCCGAGGGCACCGAGGTCGCCGAGGGGGTGCTGGACGCACTGGTCTCCGCCGTCGCCGGGCTCTACGACCTGGGACACAAGGGCCCGCACACCAACTCCCGGGCGGGCAGCGTCTACATCGTCAAGCCCAAGCAGCACGGTCCCGACGAGGTCGCGCTGACCGTCGAGCTGTTCGCGGCGGTGGAGGAGGCGCTCGGGCTGAGCCCGAACACCCTCAAGATCGGGATCATGGACGAGGAGAAGCGGACCACCGTCAACCTCGGTGCCTGCATCGAACAGGCGCGCGAGCGGGTCATCTTCGTCAACACCGGGTTCCTGGACCGCACCGGCGACGAGATCCACACCTGCTTCCAGGCGGGTCCGGTGCTGCGCAAGGGCGACATGAGGACCACCACCTGGCTGCAGACCTACGAGGACCGCAACGTCGACGTCGCGCTCGCCGCCGGGTTCTCGCACCGCGCCCAGGTCGGCAAGGGCATGTGGGCCAAGCCGGCCGCGATGGCCGAGATGCTGGAGCAGAAGATCGGTCACCCGAGGGCGGGCGCCAACTGCGCCTGGGTGCCCTCACCGACCGCCGCCACCCTGCACGCGCTGCACTACCTGCGGGTCGACGTGCACGAGGTGCAGTCCCGGATCGCCTCGCGCGGTGTGGCCGAGCGCCGCAAGCTGCTGGAGCTGCCGCTCGCCGACCCGGCGTCGCTGACCCCGGAGCAGATCACCCACGAGCTGGAGACGAACGCCCAGTCGATCCTGGGTTACGTCGTGCGCTGGGTGGGCATGGGCATCGGCTGCTCCACCGTTCCCGACCTGGAGGGTGTCGGGTTGATGGAGGACCGTGCCACGCTGCGGATCTCGGCCCAGCTGGTCGCCAACTGGCTGGCGCACGGCGTCGTCGACGAGCAGACGGTGCGGGACACCTTCGCCCGGATGGCCGCGGTCGTCGACGACCAGAACGCCGGCGAGCCCGGCTACCCCCCGATGGCGAAGGACCCGGCGGGCAGCGAGTCCTTCCAGGCCGCGCTGGAGCTGGTGTTCTCCGGGGCGACCGAGCCGAACGGCTACACCGAGCGCACGCTGACCCGCTGGCGGCAGCGGGTCAAGAGCGCCGCCTGAACCGCCGACACCGCCTGAGCCATGTCGTCACCGGTGCCCCCGGACCCCGGTCCGGGGGCACCGGCGCGTGCGCGGGGGAGGGCGACCATGATCCCCGTTCTGGGAGTTCCGGAGTTCCGCAGCGGCACCTGCGCTCCCGGAACGCGGATCACGGCCGGGCCACCGGTACCCGCCGGCCTCGATCGGCCGGAGATGATGGGCGCGTGCTCGAACTGCGTGTCCGCCCGATGGACCATCCCGACGCGCTGCGGCTGAACGACGAGGTCCAGGCCTACTACCGCGCGGTGTACGGCGACGGTGACGTCACGGCCCTCACCCCGGAGCAGTTCAGCCCGCCGCGCGGCCGCTACCTGGTCGGGTACGACGCCGCGGGCCGCCCGGTCGCGACCGGCGCCTGGCGAGGGGTCGACGCGCGCCCGGACGACCCGGTGCTCCGCGACGGCGACGCGGAGATCAAGCGGATGTATGTCGTGCCCGCAGCGCGCGGGTCCGGTCATGCCCGCACACTGCTCGCCGAGCTCGAACGCACCGCGGCGGACGCCGGGCGCCGGCGGATGATCCTGGAGACCGGGACCGCCCAGCCCGAAGCCATGTCGCTGTACCGCGCGTGCGGGTATCGCCCGATAGGGAGGTTCGGCGTGTACCGGGACGATCATCGCTCACGGTGTTTCGGCAAGCTGCTGCGGGAGTGAGCCCCGGTACGGTGGCGGGCGAAACGTCCGGTTGCTCCGATAGGATGACGGCGGCTCCGCTGCCGTGTCCGTGCCGGCCGCCGGCTCTCCGGTACCGGGGCTGCTCCCCGGCCCGACCACGACGCGAGTGAACTGACCGTCCGAACGACCCCGTGACCTGAGGAGGTGTCGGTGCTCGCCGTCGTGGCCGCCCATCTCGTCCTGGCGTTGTGCCTGCCCGCGCTCGCCCGGTACAACCGGCGGCTGGCCTTCGCGGCCGGTGCTGCCCTGCTCTCCGCCACCCTCGTCTGGGCGATGGCGCAGGCCCCCGCGGCCCTCGGCGCGGGGGTGACCGACGAGATCGCCTGGGCGCCGGAGCTGGGGCTCTCGTTCAGCCTGCGGCTCGACGCGCTGGCCCTGGCGATGATCGTCCTGGTCTCCGGGGTCGGCGCGCTCATCATGGTCTACGCGGCCTGGTACTTCGGCCCGCGCTCGACCGACGCGGCGCGCTCGGCCGCGCTGCTGGTGACCTTCGCCGGGATGATGCTCGGCCTGGTGCTCGCCGACGACCTGCTCACCCTCTACGTGTTCTGGGAGCTCACGTCGCTGACGTCGTTCCTGCTGGTCGGACAGGGTGGTCAGTACCGGGAGAACCGCCGGGCCGCGGTGCAGGCGCTGCTGGTGACCGTCTTCGGCGGGCTCGCGATGCTGCTGGGCATCGTGCTGCTCGGCGAGCTGGCCGGGACCTACTCGATCCCCGAGATCACCGCCGCGGCAGGCGCGGGCACCCTGGCCGCGGACCAGCCGGTCGCACTGGGCTTCGCGCTGGTGCTGATCCTGCTCGGCGCGCTGACCAAGTCCGCGCAGCTGCCGTTCCACCCGTGGCTGCCCTACGCGATGGCCGCCCCGACCCCGATCTCGGCCTACCTGCACGCCGCCTCGATGGTGAAGGCGGGCGTCGTTCTGGTGGCCCGGCTCGGGCCGGCGTTCTCGGCGTACGCGGTGTGGTGGGTGCCGGTGGTCGTGCTCGGCCTGGCGACGATGCTGCTCGGCGGCTGGCGTGCGCTGCGCCAGACCGACCTCAAGCGGCTGCTCGCCTTCGGCACCGTCAGTCAGCTCGGGTTCCTCATGGTGCTGTTCGGTGCCGGCTCCCGGGTCGCCGCGCTCGCCGGCATCGCCATGCTGCTCGCGCACGGCCTGTTCAAGGCGCCGCTGTTCATGGTGGTCGGTGCGATCGACAAGGCGTGCGGGACGCGTGACCTGCGGGAGCTGTGCGGGCTCGGGCGGCGCCGGCGAGGCCTGGCGTTCCTGGCCTGCCTGGCGGGGTTGTCCATGGCCGGCCTGCCGCCGATGCTCGGTTTCGTCGGCAAGGAGGCGGCCTACGAGGCGTTCGTGCTGGAGGGCGGGTTCCGCGGCTGGATCCTCGCGATCGGTCTGCTCGCCGGTTCGCTGCTGACCGTCGCCTACACCGCACGCTTCCTGTGGGGGGCGTTCTCGACCAAGGGGCTGCAGCCCACCGGCGGGGACCCGGTCCCGCTCGGCCTGTCCGGCCCGGCCTGGCTGTGCGCGCTGGCCGGGCTCGGCGCCGGGTTCGCCGCGCCCGCCGTCCAGGAGCTGGCCGCCGCCTACGCCCGGCCGCTGCCCTCGCTCGGCGACGCCTACGCCGCGCAGTACGAGCTCGCGCTGTGGCACGGCATCGGTGTCGCGCTGGCGTTCTCCGCGATCGCCGTGGTCGGCGGTGTGCTGTTGCACCGGTACGGCTCGGCGCTGACCGGCCGCGTCGTGCTGCACGACATCTCGGCGCAGCGCGGCTACGAGTCGGTGGTGACGGGTCTGGAGCGGGCCGCGATCACCGTCACCGGCCGGCTGCAGATCGGCTCGCTGCCGGTCTACCTGGGCTTCATCCTGGTCACCCTGATCGCGCT
The DNA here is from genome assembly GCF_040659795.1 of Pseudonocardia sp. NPDC049635. Lineage (NCBI taxonomy): Bacteria > Bacillati > Actinomycetota > Actinomycetes > Pseudonocardiales > Pseudonocardiaceae > Pseudonocardia > Pseudonocardia sp. NPDC049635. Next base: position 350,180 of record NZ_JBFAON010000003.1, on the reverse strand, counting down.
GCCGTCCCCGGCGCTGCTGATGGGCGGGGTGCTGCCGCAGGACCAGGTCGTCTACCACTCGATCATGCAGGTCCCGGTGGGCCTGATGGTGATCGTCGCCGCGCTCGCGCTGTGCCGGGCCCGCCGACGGTTCACCGCGGTGCTGCTGGTCGGCGCCGTCGGCTACGGCATCGGCGGACTGTTCGTCATCGACGGTGCCCCGGACCTCGCCCTCGCCCAGTTCCTGGTGGAGACGCTCACCCTGGTCGTGTTCGTGTTCGTGCTCCGGCGCCTGCCCGCGCACTTCGACGAGCCGGACACCGAGCGCCGGGTGCGGCTGCCCAAGGCGGTCGTGGCCTCGGTCGGCGGCGTACTCGTCGCCGGCATGGCGGTGATCTTCTCCGGAGCCCGGGTGCTCCCGCCCGCGACCACGGCGGACTTCGTCGCGTCCGCGCCCGAGGCGGGCGCCACCAACCTGATCAGTGCCATCCTGGTCGACTTCCGCGCGCTGGACACCATCGGAGAGATCACGATCCTGCTGATCTGCGCCGCCGGGGTGGCGAGCCTGGTGCTGGCCACCCGTTACGACAAACGGAAGGGCGGCCAGGTCGTGACGAGCGGGTCGGGCTCCCCGAAGCACGAACAGGAGGTGCTGGGATGACCACGTCACGCGAGGCACCGGCGGGCCGCACCACCGGGCCCGCCGACGCCGGACCGGCCTCCGGCGGGTCCTGGGTGCGCTGGGACGAGCCCAGCGGCCGGTGGATGCTGCCCGGGAACTGCCCGGACACCCGGGAGCGGACCCTGGTGCTGGAGGCGGCCGCCCGGCTGCTCTTCCCGACCGTGCTGGTGTTCTCGGTCTTCCTGCTGTTCGAGGGGCACTACGGCCCCGGTGGCGGCTTCTCCGGCGGGTTGGTCGCCGGCCTGGCGTTCGTGCTGCGGCACATCGCGGGTGGCGACGACAACCTCGGCTCCAAGTTCCGGGTCCGGCCGCCGGTCGTGGTCGGCACCGGGCTGACGATCGCCGTCGTCACCGGGCTCGCTCCGGTGCTGTGGGGCGAACCGGTCCTGGCCAGCACCAAGTGGACGATCACGTTCGGCGAGTTCGGCTATCTCGACATCGTGACCAGCCTGCTGATCGACGTCGGGGTGTACCTGCTCATCATCGGTGTGGTGCTGGACCTGCTGCGCTCGCTCGGCTCCGGCATCGCCCGGGACGCCCGCGAGGCAGGCGAGGGCCCGCCGGGCGGCGACCGCGGCGGTGACCGATGAACATGACGATCAACCTGAGCATGGCGCTGGTGCTCGCCGTGCTCTACTCGGTCGGGTTCTACCTGCTGATGCAGCGCTCCCTGATGCGGATCCTGATCGGCATCGTGGTGCTCGGGCACGGAGCGAACCTGCTGCTGCAGCTGGCGGGCGGGCCGCCCGGCCGGGCGCCCATCCTGGACACGGCCGGATTGAGCGAGTTCACCGACCCGCTGCCCCAGGCGCTCGCGCTGACCGCGATCGTGATCACCTTCGCGCTCACCACCTACCTGCTCGCGCTGGGTTACCGCTCGTGGGTGCTGGTCGGCCACGACGAGGTCCAGGACGACGTCGAGGACCGCCGGATCGCCGCCCGCCAGAAGCCGGACGGCGCGATGGAGGAGGGCACCGCGGCGGAGACCGAGAGCTCCCCCGAGGACACCGCCGACTCCCACGAGCTCGAGGAGGGCCGCAAGTGACCCTGCTCCAGGCACTGGTCGCGTTCCCGGTGCTGCTCCCCATGCTGGGGGCCGCCGCCAGCGTGATCGTCGGCCGCCGCGCGTCGCTGCAGCGGGTGATCGGTGTGGTGACCCTGGCGACCGTCTGCGTGGTGGCCGGCATCCTGCTGGTCTCCGCGGACCGCCACGGGCCGGTCGTCGCCGAGCTCGGCGGCTGGCCCGCCCCGATGGGCATCGTGCTGGTCGCCGACCGGATGTCGGCGCTGCTGCTGCTGATCTCGGCGCTGGTCACGCTCGCCGTCCTGGTCTACGCGATCGACCAGCGGATCTCCGACTACGGCCGGGAGACGGCCAGCACCACCTTCCACCCGATCTTCCTGTTGCTCTCGACGGGGGTCTCGCTCGCGTACCTGACCGGCGACCTGTTCACGTTGTTCGTCGCGTTCGAGATCATGCTGGCGTCGTCCTACGTGCTGATCACCCGACGTACCTCGGCGTCGCGGATCCGGTCCGGGATGACCTACGTGATCGTCTCGCTGACGTCGTCGCTGCTGTTCCTGACCGCGGTGGGCTTCGTCTACGCCGCGACCGGCACGGTCAACCTGGCCGATCTCGCGGGCCGGATGGAGCTGCTGCCCGACGGCCTGCAGGCGGTGCTGGCGCTGGTGCTGGTCGTGGTGTTCGGGATCAAGGCGGCGATCGTGCCGCTGCACTTCTGGCTGCCCGACAGCTACCCGAACGCCCCCGCCCCGGTGACGGCGCTGTTCGCCGGTCTGCTGACCAAGGTCGGCATCTACGCCCTGCTGCGCACCCAGACGCTGGTGTTCCCGCAGGACGACCCCTCGATGCTGCTGCTGGTGATCGCGGCGCTGACGATGGTGGTCGGTGCGCTCGGCGCCGTCGCACAGGACGACCTCAACCGGCTGCTGTCGTTCCTGCTGGTCAGCCACATCGGATTCATGCTGTTCGGGCTGGCGGTCTGGACGCCGGAGGGGATCGCCGGCACTGCGCTCTACGTCGTTCACCACATCACCGTCCAGGCGACGTTGTTCCTGGTCAGCGGTCTGATCACGCGCCGGACCGGGACGGTGTCGATCAGCCAGATGGGTGGTCTCGCGCAGACCGCGCCGCACCTGGCCGTGCTGTTCGCGATCCCCGCGATCACCCTGGCCGGCCTGCCACCGACGTCGGGTTTCGTCGCGAAGCTGGCGCTGCTGCAGGCCGGTGCCGGAGCGGGGTTGGCCAGCGAGATCGTGGCCGCCTTCGTCGTGGTCGCGAGCCTGCTGACCCTCTACGCGGTGGCCCGGGTCTGGGTCCGGGTGTTCTGGGGCACGCCGAAGGAGCCACTGGTCGACAACGACCCGAACGACGAGCTGGTCGTCGGGACCGCGCGCAGCGCCCGCGGGATGTACGTCGGGGCCTCCTCGCTGGTCGTGGTCAGCATCGTGATCGCGCTGTTCGCCGGTCCGCTGTCCGCGGTCACCGCCCGCGCCGGGGACGACCTGCACAGCCGCGAGGCCTACCGCGGCGCGGTGCTCGAACCGGCCCCGCCCGACGGCGCGACGGCCGCCCCCGGCACCGGGGGACCGGACACGGCGGAGCCGGAGGGCGCCGCCGCTGGTGAGGCGCTCGGCGCGTCCGCAGGCGACGCCGCGGAGGTGGCCCCGTGACCCGGGACCGGTCGAGCGGTGCCGGTGACCGCGACGCCACCGGAGTGGACGGCGAGCAGCCCGACCTGCGGGCCGAACTCGGCGTCACCGCAGCCGAGACCGGCACGGAACCGACCGACAGCACGACGACGGGAGACGCCACGGACGGGACGACGACCGGCGGCACGAGCGGCGATCCGGTGGCCTCCGGCCGCGGGGACGGCGCGGGATCCGGTGACGGTGCCGGGCCGGTCACCGGGACCAGTGACACCACCGGCCGCACCCCGGCGAGGGTGCCCCCACCGGTGCCCGACACCACGGCCGAGCCGATGGCCGGCTCGGCGCGGATCGGCGACTGGCGCCGCCGGGTCCCGCAGGTGCTCGCGCTGGCCGCGGTCTGGGTGCTGCTCTGGGGCAGTCTGACCCCGATGGCGATCGTCGGCGGTGTGCTCGTCGGCCTGCTGGTGACGGTGGTCTTCCCGCTGCCGGTGCTGCCGGAGCGGCTGCCGGTCCGGCCGGTGAAGGCGCTGCGGCTGATCGGGTACCTGATGTGGGACCTCGTCGCGTCGGGGGTCCGGGTCAGCGCGGTGACGCTGATGCACGGCCCGCGCGCCAAGGCGGGGATCCTCGGGCTGCCGCTGTACAGCAGCTCGGACCGGACCACGACGACGATCATCGCGGCCTGTGCACTGACCCCGGGCAGCTACGTGCTGCAGGTCGACCGCCGCCGCGGGCGGTGGTACGTCTACGCGCTCGGCCTGCATCGCGACGGCGCGGTCGAACGCGTCCGCCGGGAGATGATGAACCTGCAGCTGCGCGTGGTCGAGGCGCTCGGCACCGAGGACGACGTGCGCCGGTGCCGGGAGGCCATGGAGGACGCCGCACCCGACCGGAAGACGCGGAGGTCGTCGCGATGAGCGTCGTCTACACGCTGGTCCTGTCCATGCTCACCGTCGCGGCGCTGCTCGCTCTGTGGCGGCTGTTGCAGGGGCCCACCACGCTGGACCGGATCGCGGCCCTCGACGTGTTCGTCGTGCTCATCGTGGCTGCGGCCGCGGTGTACGCGGCGATCTACTCGGACGGGTCGAACATCCCGCTGCTGGCCGCCGTCGCGCTGATCGCGCTGGTCGGCTCGGCGACCGCGGCCCGGCTCGTCGAACGATGGGAGCGGCACCGCTGATGTCCGTATCCGACGTGATCTCCGCAGCCTTCATGCTGACCGGCGGACTGTCCTGCCTGCTCGGTGCGCTCGGCCTGGTCCGGCTGCCCGACCTGCCGGCCCGGCTGCAGGCGACCACGAAGCCGCAGACGCTGGGGCTGCTGCTGATCCTGATCGGTGTCGCGGTGCGGTTGGACTTCGAGAACTCCTCGACGCTGGTGCTCGTGGTGCTGTTCCAGGTGCTGACCGCGCCGGTGATCTCGCAGGTCGTCGGCCGCTCGGCGTACCGCAGTGGCGCGATCGACCGGAACTCGCTGGTCGTCGACGACCTCGGCGTGCAGATGGAGGCCGACGCCCGCGCCTGGGCGGTGGCTCCGCCTCAGTCCGGCGGATCGGCGGGGGGCGATGGGGGCGCGTCCTCCCGCGACGTCGACGGTGTCGACGGGACGTCCGAGCGGTAGGCCGCGTGCCCGATCGCGAAGCTGGCGATCGGGATCGTGAACAGCTGCAGGGCCACCGCCACGCCGAGCGTGAGGAGCACCCCGGGCTCGGGGAGGAGCACACCCACCCCGACGAGCAGCGCCACGATGCCCAGCCCGGCGGCCTTGGTGACGGCATTGGTGCGGTTGTAGATGTCGGGCAGCCGGAGCATGCCGATCGCCCCCGAGGCGATCAACAGCACCCCGGCGGCGACGATCGCCCCGCCGATCGTGTTCTGCACCGGTCCGCCGGTGAGCAGGTCCGGCGTGCTCACGAGCTCGCCCAGACCAGCCGGGCCACCGCGACCGTGGTCAGGAACCCGACCAGGGTCGCGACGACGACGAGATCGAGCATCGCGGTCGACCCGAGCCGCAGCGCGAGCAGCGCGACGAACCCGACGACGACCACGAAGCCGTAGTCCACGGCGAGCCCGCGGTCGGCCTCGGTCGGGCCGCGCAGCACCCGGTACACCGCGACGAGCAGGCTCAGCCCCAGCACGACCAGGCCGGCGTCGAACAGCAGGGTGGCGGTCACTCGTCGTCCTCCTCGGGTGACGGCCGGCGCAGGCAGGTGAGCAATCGGTCCTCCATCTCCTGCACGCTGGTGCGGAGCTCCTCGGGATCGCTCGCGTGCATGCCGTGCACGGTCAGGACCGGGGCGCCCGAGCCGGTGGCCAGGTTCAGCGCCAGCGTGCCCGGGGTGAGACTGATCAGGCTCATGATCGAGGCGAGCTCGACCATGCTGCGGGAACGCAGCCGGATCCGGACCACGGCCGGGTCGATGCTGTGCCCGGGGGTGAGCACCTCGCGGAGCACGACGGCGTTGGCCCGCAAGAACTCCCCGGTGAACCAGATGAGGAAGTGGACCGTGGCCAGCAGCCTGCTGTCCCCGGGTGCACGGGTGCGGCCGGTCATCGGGATCCCACCGCCCCGGTGTAGGCGGCGGTGTCGAACAACCCCTCGGCGGCGGCCGCCGACACGGCGAGCAGCGGTTCGGCGGCCAGGCCGAGCAACAGGCTCGATCCGCCCAGCGCGAGCGCCGGGACCACGGACCGGACCGGGACCCGCAGCGCGACGACCGTGCCGCTCGCGCCCGCCGGGTCGGGCACGGGAGCGTCGCCACCCCAGAACACGCCGTTCCAGATCTTGAGCATCGACAGCAGGGTGAACACGCTGACTCCGATCGCGACGAGTGCGGCGGCGACCTGTGCTGCGTCCACGGCACCGAGCACGAGGGCGAGCTTCCCGACGAACCCGGACATCGGTGGGATCCCGGCCAGCGACAACGCCGACACGGCGAAGGCCACCGCGGCGGCCGGGCTGTGTGCGGCGAGCCCGCCGAGCCGGGCCAGCTCACCGGTCCCGACATGTCGTTCGACCGCACCGGCCACCATCAGCAGGGCGGCCTTGACCAGCACGTACTGCACCATGAAGTAGATCGCGGCGGCCAGCCCGACCGGTGTGAACAGTGCCAGCCCGAGCACGATGTACCCGAGCTGGCTGACCATGTGGAAGGTCAGGATCTGGCGCATCCCGCCGGCGCCCACCGCGGCGAGCACACCGACGACCATGGTGAGCAGGGCCGCTGCCAGGACGACGGGCAGGAACCGCGGGTCCCCGTCGTGGACGACGGCGTAGATCCGGAACAGCGCGTACACACCGACCTTGGTGAGCAGCCCGGAGAACAGCACGGTGACCGCGGCCGGGGCCACCGAGTACGCCCGTGGCAACCAGTTGTGCAGCGGGACCAGCGCCGCCTTCACCGACAGCGCGAGCAGGATGAGCGAGGTCGCGGCGGCCACCCGCGGGTCGGCGACGGCGGCGCCGGCGAGGTCGCCGAGCTGCACGGTGCCCGCGACGCCGTAGACCAGGCCCAGCCCGGCCAGGAAGACGGTGGAGGCGAGCAGGTTCACCGTCAGGTAGAGCCGGGCGGCGGCGAGCCGCTCCGGGTTGCGGCCGGTCGCGATCAGCACGTAGCTGGGGACCAGCATGACCTCGATGAACACGAACAGGTTGAACAGGTCCGCGGTCAGGTAGGCGCCGTTCACCCCGGCCAGCAGCAGCATCGCCTGGGGGAGGAACGCGCGGAGCTCGTCGCTCGACTCGAGATCACCGGTGCCGCCGCCGTCGAGCGCGGCGAACGCCAGGCACGCGAGCCCCAGCACCCCGGTGACCACCAGCATCACCGAGCCGAAGGCATCGGCGGCGAACGGGATGGCGATACCGTCCGGCCAGCCGCCGAGCCGCTGCACGACCACGGTGCCGTCGGTGGTGACGGCGAGCAGGTACCCGGCGACGGCGGTGCAGGCGACGACCGCGGTGAACGCGATCGCGCGGCGGGCCGGCAGCGGCATCCGGAACCCGACGAGGATCAGCAGACCGGCGGCGAACAGCGGGATCGCGACCGGCGCGACGACCAGTGCCTCGGGCCCGCTCACCGGTCCTCACCCCGCGCGGAGCCACCGGCCCGCTCGGTGCGCTCCCGGTCCGGGGCGCTGCGGGCGGCCTCGTCGTGATCCGGGTCGGCGTGCCCGGTGCCCTGTTCGTCACCCGCCTTGAGCAGCGCCAGCAGGTACACGGTGATCGCGAAGGCGATCACGATGGCGGTCAGCACGAACGCCTGCGGCAGCGGGTCCGCCATCGCGGCCCGGTCCTGCTGGCCGAGCAGCGGGGGCTGCCGGTTGTACATCCCGCCCGCGGAGATGATCAGAACGTTGACGCCGTGACCGAGCAGGATGAACCCGAGGACCACCCGCAACAGTTCGCGCTGCAGGATCAGGTACACGCCTCCGGTGACGAGCACCGTGACGACGACCGCGGCCGTCACCGGGTGGTCCCCTCGGGCGTGTCCCGGCCGCGGCGGGCCAGCACCGGGCCGATGCGGGTCCGGCCGCCGACCCGGTCGACCGCGGCCACCATCAGTCCCACCACCATCAGATAGATCCCCAGGTCGAAGACGAACGAGGACAGCAGCACCTCGCCGGGCAGGTAGACCGGCGTCAGGAACGGCAGCCCGAGCGGCTGGACGGCGAGCCCGGTCAGCAGGCTGAGCAGCAGGCCGCTGCCGACGAGCGGCTCCGGGCGCAGCCGCAGCGCCCACGCGTCCCCGCGGTGAGCGAGCCGCAGGAACAGCACCGCCACCCCGGCGACGAGCGAGGAGATGAACCCGCCGCCCGGTTCGTCGTGCCCGCGCCACAGCAGGAACAGCGACAGCAGGAGCATCACCGGGAACAGCACCCGGCTCGCGACCCGCATCACGACGGTGTCCGCGGGCCCGTCACGGGCGAACCGCTCGGATTCACCGGCGCGACCCGGGTGCACGGTGTCGTCGGTGCGCCGGAGCAGGACGAGCAGGCCCAGTGCGGCGGCGCCGACGACCACCGCCTCGCCGAAGGTGTCCATCCCACGGAAGTCGACCAGGATGGTGTTGACGACGTTCGTGCCGCCGGTCGCCTCCTGCGCGGTGTCCAGGAAGTACCCGCCGACCTCGGACGGCGGCCGCCGCCCGGTCAGCACGAACGTGGCGACACCCAGCGAGAGCCCCGCGGCGAGCGCGGTGAGGGCGGCCGGCGTGGCATGCAGACGCGCGGGTCGCGCCAGCCGCTCCCCGCGCCCGCGCAGCACGAACACCGCCACCACGGTGGTCAGCACCTCGACCAGCAGCAGGGTCATCGCGACGTCCGGCGCGCCGGCGAGCAGCAGCCACAACGCCGTCGCCAGCCCGGCGAAGCCGGTGAGGGTCAGCGCGGCGAGCACCGAGCGGGTGACCGCGGCACCGGCCACCGTCGCCAGCACCAGCACCACGACCAGCCAGTCCAGGCCCTCCACGGCGGGGCCGGGGTACCCGGGCAGCGCCGGCAGCCCGATCCCGACGACGACGGCGAGCACCGGCAGCAGCAGGACCGGCCGGGCCAGGACGGCGGCCGGCGTCGGGTCCACGTCGGGCCTGCCGACCAGCCCACCGAACTCGATCACGCGGGCCCGGACCCGGTCGTGGACCGCGGAACCGTCGGGCACCCGCAGCCGGTGCAGCAGCGTGTCCACCGGTCCGCGCCAGTGGAACAGCGCATACCCGGCGGCGAAGGTCACCAGCGACAGCACCAGCGCCGTGTTCACCCCGTGCCACAGCGCGAACGTCGCCGGCTCGGCACCCGGGTACAGGTCGGTGGTGGCGCGGTCGGTGAGCGGGTTCAGGACACCGACGCCCGCGCCGAGGGCCAGGCCGAGCAGGGCGGCCACCGCGGCCGGCGCGAGGAACGCCGTCGACGGCTCGTACAGACCGGGCTGGGTGAGCGTGCCGCCGAACGCGCCGTAGACGATCCGGGCGCTGTAGGCGAACGTCAGCGCGGAGGCGATGACGGCGGTGACCGCGGCGACCGGGCCTGCGCCCGGGGCGAAGTCGGCCTCCAGGAACCCCTCGAAGAGGGTCTCCTTCGAGACGAACCCGATCAACGGGGGGACGCCGGCCATCGACAGCGCCGCGATCCCGGTGAGCGTCGCGGTGACCGGCATGACCCTCCGCAGTCCGCCGAGCTCGCGCACGTCGCGGCTGCCCGCCTCCTTGTCGATGATCCCGGCCAGCATGAACAGGGTGGCCTTGAACAGCGCGTGCGCGAACGTGTGCAGCACCGCCGCGGACAGCGCGTACGAGGTGCCGACGCCGATCGCCGCCGTCAGCAGACCGAGCTGGCTGACCGTGGACTGGGCGAGGATCGCCTTCAGGTCGTGCTCGCGCAGCGCCAGCACGGCACCGACCACGGCGGTCAGCAGGCCGAGCGGGACGAGCACCATCGACCACGCCGTCGTCGGGACGTAGACCGGGGAGAAGCGCATCAGCAGGTAGATGCCGGCCTTCACCATCGTCGCGGCGTGCAGGTAGGCGCTGATCGGGGTCATCGCGACCATCGCGCCGGGCAACCAGTACGAGAACGGCAGCTGGGCGGACTTGGTCGCCGCGGCCAGGATCAGCAGGGCCGCGGCCGGCACCGCGAGCGGGCTGGCGAGCACCACGTCGGGGTTCTCGACGATCATGCCCAGATCGGTGGTCCCGGCCGCCACGGCGATCATCACGACCGCGCCGAGCAGGGCGAACCCACCCGTCGCGGTCACCACGAGCGCCCGGCCCGCGGGCGCCGCCCCGCGCGGCCCGGCTGTGTTGATCAGCAGGAACGACAGGACGGTGGTGAGCTCCCAGAACACGTAGAGCAGCACCAGGTCGTTCGCGGTGACCAGGCCGATCATCGCGGCGGCGAAACCGGCCAGCAGGCCGTAGACCGTCCCGGCCGGGTGACCCTCGCCCAGGTAACGGGAGCTGTAGGCCATGACGAGCGCGCCCACACCGAGCACGATCGTCACGAACAGCAGCGACAGGCCGTCCATCCGCAGGCCGAGGGCGACACCGAGGGTCGGCATCCAGTCGTAGGAGATGGTGAGCACCGCGCCGTCGACGATCGCGCCGGCCGAGGTGTTGGCGTACACGGCGAGCGCGGCGAGGCCCACCGCCAGCGGGTAGCCCGCGTTGCGGCCGAACAGGCGCGCGAGGAGCGGAGCGGCCAGCGCCAGGAGGACCGAACCGCCGAGGACGATCAGCGGGAGCACCGGACGACGGCCTCCGTCCGGGGCCCGGGGGTGCGCGCCTGCAGCGCCCTGATCGACGACACGTCCGATTCATACCCAATCGCGAGGTTCCGAACCAGTCGGGTGGGCCCCGGATCGGTCGGCACGGTGGCGCTCGTACCCTCCCGGTGTGCCTCTGTACGCGCTCGGTGACGCCGAACCGGACATCCACCCCACCGCCTACGTCCACCCGGACGCCGTCGTGATCGGCAACGTGACCCTCGGTCCGGAGTCGACGGTGTGGCCGACCGCGGTGCTGCGCGGTGACGACGGCCGGATCGAGGTCGGCGCCCGTACCAGCGTCCAGGACGGCTCGATCATCCATACCACGCTGCGCGAGCCGACGATCATCGGCGACGAGGTGACCGTCGGGCACAACGTGCACATCGAGGCGTCCACGATCGGGAACCGGGCGTTGATCTCGTCCGGCTCGGTGGTGCTCAACGGCTCCCGGATCGGTGAGGGCGCGATCGTCGCGGCGGGTGCGGTCGTCTCCCCGGACGCCGAGATCCCGGCCTACCGGATGGCTCTCGGCGTCCCCGCCCGGGTGCGCGAGGGCTACGAGGTTCCCGCCGACCGCTGGCGCTACGCCGTGGAGTCCTACGTCGAGCGCGGCCGGCGGTTCCGCGCGCAGCTGCGGAAGCTGGAGGACTGATGGCGCCGAAGCCGCTGCACGAGGTCGTCGAGGCGGGCTGGGCGCAGGCCCTCGAGCCGGTCGCCGGGACCATCGCGCGGATGGGCGAGTTCCTGCGTGCCGAGATCGCCGCGGGCCGTCGCTACCTGCCGACCGGCGCGAACGTGCTGCGTGCGTTCCAGCAGCCGTTCGACCAGGTGCGGGTGCTGATCGTCGGCCAGGACCCGTACCCGACGCCGGGCCACGCGGTGGGCCTGTCGTTCTCGGTGGCGCCGGAGACCCGGCCGCTGCCGCGATCGTTGCAGAACATCTTCCGCGAGTACGGCGAGGACCTCGGACACCCCGCCCCGTCCACCGGGGACCTGACGCCGTGGACCGAGCAGGGGGTGCTGCTGCTCAACCGCTGCCTCACCGTCGCCCCCGGCGAACCCGGTTCGCACCGCAACAAGGGCTGGGAGGAGGTCACCGAACAGGCGATCCGGGCACTGGTCGCGCGCGACGCCGAGCCGATGGTCGCGATCCTCTGGGGGCGCGACGCCCGCAACCTCGCCCCGCTGCTCGAGGACGTGCCGATGATCGAGTCGGCACACCCCAGCCCGATGTCGGCGGACCGGGGCTTCTTCGGCTCACGGCCGTTCACCCGCGCCAACGACCTGCTCGAGGAGATCGGCGGGGACCCCGTCGACTGGAAGCTGCCCTGACCGCGGCGCCGCCCCGCCGGCCGGCCGCTGCGGGAGGACGTGCAGCCGGCGTGCGGCGCCACCTCGTGATCGGGCCGATCGAGGCGCCGGCGCCGAGAGGCCGGCGACCCGGGACGGTCACGGGCACCACACGGACCAGGTGTTCCCGGGGCGGCGCGGCCGGTTGCGGACGCCGTCGGTACGGCGATATCGCTCACCTCGTGAGCGGTTCCGTGCAGCCGTGGACCCGGCGTCCGGCCCGGATCGAGGACCCGTACCACCGGTGCCGGCCGAGTTCTCCGACGGATCACGCCATCGGCCTTGCGCCACGCCGTGCAGTGGGTGGGACCTGCTGCCACGAGGGGGGAACCGGTGGCTGGAGGTGCGGTGAGCCGTGTGGTGAAGGCTCCTTGATAGGGCATTAGGCTGGTCGATGTGACCGATCCGGGGGAGATCCGCATATCCGACGCCGACCGCGAGGCCGCCGCGAAGCGGCTGCACGACGCGCTCGCCGAGGGCCGGATCACGGTCACCGAACTGGAGGAGCGGCTCGACGCCGTCTACGCGGCACGCACCGCGCGCGAGCTGCGCCCGCCGCTGGCCGACCTGCCCGGCTCGGATCTGATCGCACCGCAGGCGTCGTCGGCCCCCGCAGGCCCGGTCGGCGGGGCGGACCGGGTGCACCTGCGCACCGGCGCCGGGACCGTGAAGCGCAGCGGGGACTGGCAGGTCCCCGCCGCGATGAAGCTGACCACCAGCATGGGCACCATCCACCTGGACCTGTCCGAGGTGCGGCGGGTCCCGCCGCGCATCGACATCGAGGTGTCGACCGGGATGGGCGAGATCGTGATCGTGCTCCCGGACGGCGGCAGCGCCGACGTGGACGCCGTGTCCGGGTCGTGGGGCGAGGTCAGGACGAAGGTGCCGTCGACGCCCGGTGGCTCCGGGCCGCACATCGTGGTGCACGGCAAGGTGGGGATGGGGTCGCTGACCGTCCGCGGGTCACGCAAGGGCTGGTGGAAGGCCGTGATGGGCTGAGGCGCCCGGAACGCGGGCCCCGGAACGTCGACGGGCCCGGATCCCTACCGGATCCGGGCCCGTCGACGTAGCGGCTCTCGCGCGGCACCACGGCCTCAGACGCGGGTGACCTTCCCGGCCTTCAGGCACGAGGTGCAGGCGTTGATCCGGCGGCGGTTGCCCCCGTTGATCGCGGCCCGCACGGTCTGGATGTTCGGGTTCCAGCGGCGGTGGGTGCGGCGGTGCGAGTGCGAGACGGACATGCCGAAGCCCGGACCCTTGCCACAGACGTCGCAGACGGCAGCCACGTCGGACACTCCTCGAAGGTTGGAGACATTGCAAGGTTGAGACAGTACGCAGAGCCCGGACGGACCGGGGCTCGGCGATCCAGTCTAGCCAACCGTGCGTCGCGACCTCGGCGGGGGCCCGCCAGGGATGTCGGCGCCGCGCCGCGCACCTACGCTGGCGGCGTGGCCCCGCCGTTCGACACCGCGCTGCTGCGCCGCTGGATCGATGCGGCCACCGAGCGCCTGACCGCGGGCCGGGCCGAGATCGACCGGATCAACGTGTTCCCGGTCGCCGACCACGACACCGGCTCGAACCTGGTGCTCACCGCGCGGGCGGCAGCGGCGGCGCCGCTGGAGGGCGGCCCGGCGGGGGCGGCGGCGGCGCTGGCCGCGGCGGCGGTGCGCGGGGCGCGCGGGAACTCGGGGCTGATCCTCTCCCAACTCTTCCGCGGGTTCGCCGAGGAGCTGGCCGCCCCGGCCCCGCGCGAGGTGGCGCCCCCGGGACCGGAGGATCCCGACCGGATCGCGGTGGCCGGCGTCCGCGGTGAACCGGCCGCCGGTGCGGCCGCCCGGGCGCGGACGGCGGGCGAGCTCTTCGCCGGCGCGCTGTGCCGGGCCGCGGCGCTCGCCACCGCCGCCGTCTCGGCGCCGCGCTCCGGCACCGCTCTCACGGTCCTGGACGCCGCCGCGTCGGCCGTCGCGCAGAGGGTCGCCGTGATGTCCGCAGGGCCGGGTCGCCTCGCCCGGGACCCGGTGGTCCGCACGAGGTCCGATCCGGTGCGGACGCGGCGAACCCGTGCGGACGGGGCCGGTGCGGACCGGGCCGGTGCTGTCGGTGCTGTCGGTGCTGGTGCCGGCGGCTCGGTCGTCGCCGGGGTCGATGCGGGGGCCGGGGGCGGCGGGACCGCCCTGGCGGAGCTCGCGTCGGTGGCCGCGGGGGCGGCCCGGGTCGCGCTGGCGCGGGTGAGCGGCCGGCCCGCGGAGCTGGAGCGGGCCGGGGTGGTCGACGCGGGTGGACTCGGCCTGGTCGTCGTGCTCGACGCGCTGGTGGCCGCCGCCGGGGGCGTTCCGGCTCCGGTCCCGCCGGGGACGCTGGGCGGGGCCGAGCGTTCCGGAGCAGGCGCCGGGGCGGGCGAGGATCCCGGTACCCGTGCGGCGCCGGGCGGTGAGGCGGATGCGGTGTCGCCGGCCGTCGTCCCGCACGTGCCGCAACCGGTCTACGAGGTGACCTACCTGCTCGACGATCCCGGGCCGGACGCGCTCGGGACACTGCGGGCGCGGCTCGGTGAGCTGGGCGACTCGGTCGGTATCGCCGGTGACGGCGCGCGCGGCTGGACGGTGCACGTCCACACCACCGAGGCAGGGCCCGCGGTCGAGGCCGGGCTGGCGGCGGGGCGGCCGTCGTCGATCCGGATCGAGGCGCTGCCCGCTCCGGCCCGTACCCGGGCCCGCGCCGTGCTGCTCATGATCGAGAGCTCCGGTGCGGGCGCGCTCGCCAGAGCGGCCGGCGGGGACGTCCTGCCCGCCGACCCCGATCCGGATCTGGACCAGGTGCTGGCGGCGATCCGGGGGACCGGCGCCGGGCACGTCGTCGTCCTGCCGTGTGCGCCGTACCGGCGGACGCTCGCGGAGACGGCGGTCGAGCGGGTCCGCGCCGAGGGCATCGACGCCGTCGTCGTCCCGACGACGTCGGTACTGCAGGGTCTGGCCGCGCTGGCCGTGCACGATCCGCAGCGACGGGCGCCCGACGACGTCGTCGGGATGGCGGAGGCCGCCGCGGGCACCCGGACCGGCGGCCTGCAGATCGCCGAGGCCGAGGCGCTGACCTGGGCCGGACGCTGCCGGCCGGGGGAGGTGCTCGGGATCTCCGACGGCGAGGTCGTCCTGATCGCCCCCGATCTGGCTGTCGGTGCCCTGTGGTTGGCTCATCGCATGCTCACACCGGGTGGGGAACTGGTGACCGTGCTGCTCGGCTCGGCGGCAGGCGACGAGCTGGGCGAGCGGCTCGCCGACGACCTGCGCCGCACCCATCCGGAGGTCGACGTACTGGTGCACCGCGGCGAGCAGCACGACTTCCCGCTGGTGCTGGGGGTGGAGTAGGTGGAGGGCGTGCAGACCTTCGACCTGGACAGCGGGCTGACGGGGCCGCTGGGGAAGCGGGCGGCCGACGCACTGGCCTCGCTCGGGCTGGAGACGGTGGGCGACCTGCTGCGGCACTACCCGCGCCGGTACGTCGACCGGGGCAGGCTCACCGACATCGCCGGGCTGGTGGCCGGTGAGCACGCGACCCTGGTCGCGCAGGTGGAGAAGGCGACGCTGCGCGACATGCGCCGGCGCAACGGGCAGATGCTGCAGGTCGTCATCCGGGACGAGAAGGGCGGCCAGCTCGACTGCACCTTCTTCAGCCCCTACAAGGTCCGCCAGTTCATCAAACCGGGCGTGCGGGCGGTGTTCTCCGGCAAGGTGGGCGTGTTCAACCAGCGCCTGCAGCTGACCCACCCGCAGTTCGAGGCGCTCGACGAGACCGACTCGCTGCGCCCGTTCCTGTCCGTCTACCCGGCCGGCTCGAAGGTCACCTCGCAGGAGATCGCACGGTCGATCCGGCAGACCCTGGAGCAGATCGACGACCCGACCGACCCGCTGCCCGAACAGCTGCGCCGCCGGGAGAAGCTGCCCGAGCTGGGCCGCGCGCTGCGCCGGATCCACGTGCCCGAGTCGGAGGCCGACATCCAGGCCGCCCGGCACCGGCTGGTGTGGGACGAGGCGCTGGGTGTGCAGCTCGCGCTGGCCCTGCGCAGGCAGGATGCGGTGCGGCGGCCCGCCACCGCCTGTCCGCGCACCGCGGGCGGCCTGCTCGACGCCTTCGACGCCGACCTGCCGTTCCCGCTGACCGACGGGCAGCGTGCGGTCGGGGAGGAGATCGCCGCCGACCTCGCCGGGGAGCACCCGATGAACCGGCTGGTCCAGGGCGACGTCGGCGCCGGCAAGACGATCGTCGCCCTGCGCGCGATGCTGCAGGTGGTGGACGCGGGCGCGCAGGCCGCGATGCTCGCGCCGACCGAGGTGCTGGCCGCCCAGCACGCCCGGTCGCTGCGCGCGATGCTCGGCCCGCTCGGCCGGGCCGGCGAGCTCGACGGCGCCGAGAACGCCACCGCCGTCACCCTGCTCACCGGGTCGATGAGCACCAAGGCCAAGCGGCAGGCCCTGCTGGACGCGCAGTCCGGCGCGGCCGGGATCGTCGTCGGCACGCACGCCCTGATCCAGGATGCCGTCGGTTTCGCCGATCTCGGCCTGGTCGTCGTCGACGAGCAGCACCGGTTCGGCGTCGAACAGCGTGACGCGCTGCGTGCCCGCGGCGAGCGCGCCCCGCACATGCTGGTGATGACGGCCACCCCGATCCCGCGCACCGTCGCGATGACCGTCTACGGCGACCTGTCGGTGTCCGAGCTGAAGGGGATGCCGCGCGGCCGTTCGCCGGTGGCGACGACCGTCGTCCCGCTCGCCGAGCACCCGGGCTGGATCGAGCGGGTCTGGCAGCGGATCCGCGAGGAGGTCGACGCCGGGCACCAGTGCTACGTGGTGTGCCCGCGCGTCGGTGACGTCGAGAAACCCGATCCGGAGCTGGACGAGCCGCCCCCCGAGCAGGGCGAACCCGAGCGGCGGCCGCCGCTGGCCGTCCTCGACATCGCGCCGATGATCACCGAGAAGCTCACCGGGCTGCGGGTCGGGGTGCTGCACGGAAAGCTCCCGCCCGACGAGAAGGACGCGGTGATGCGTTCGTTCGAGCGGGCCGAGCTCGACGTGCTGGTCGCGACCACGGTGATCGAGGTCGGTGTCGACGTGCCGAACGCGACCGGCATCGTGCTGCTCGACGCCGACCGGTTCGGCCTGTCCCAGCTGCACCAGCTGCGCGGCCGGGTCGGCCGGGGCAGCGCCCCCGGGCTGTGCCTGCTGGTCACCGAGATGCCCGCGGCCACGACCGCCCGGGAGCGGCTCGACGCCGTCGCCGGCACCACCGACGGTTTCGAGCTGGCCCGGCTCGACCTGGAGCTGCGCCGGGAGGGCGACGTGCTGGGTGCCAGCCAGTCCGGCGCGCGCTCCGGGTTGAAGCTGCTGTCGCTGCTGCGGCACGCGGACGTGATCGCGAAGGCACAGCTCTACGCCCAGGACCTGGTGGAGCGTGATCCGGGCCTGCTCGGGCACCCGCGCCTGCTCGCGCTGGTGGGGGAGACCCTCGGCGACGAGGAACGCGCCGCCTACCTCGACAAGACCTGACCCCGGCCCGTAGTTGGAAGCCCCGAGCGGCTTGCCCCGGGCGTCGAGCCGGGCCCTCGCCCGAGCGGGCAGGTGCACGATCCCGGCCCGGCCGGCCCGGCCCGGCCGGCCCGGCTTGCTGCGGGCGGGCGGACCCGGACGGTCCCACCAGGTGGTTGCTCGCGGTGGTCGGTGGCCCTTTCCACGTGTCAGGATCACGCGTCCGGCGCGCGGGAACCCCGCGTCTGCGGGCGCACGAGCCGAATAGAGGAGATCGATGTTCCGCAAGGTGCTGGTGGCCAACCGTGGTGAGATCGCGATCCGGGCGTTCCGGGCGGCGTTCGAGCTGGGGGTCGCGACCGTCGCCGTCTTCCCGTACGAGGACCGCAACTCGTTGCACCGGGCGAAGGCGGACGAGTCCTACCAGATCGGTGAGCCCGGCCACCCGGTGCGCGCCTACCTGTCGGTCGACGAGGTCATCCGGGCGGCGAGGAAGGCGGGTGCGGACGCCGTCTATCCCGGCTACGGGTTCATGTCGGAGAACCCGGACCTGGCCCGGGCCTGCGCCGAGGAGGGCATCACGTTCGTCGGCCCGCCCACCGAGGTGCTCCACCTGACCGGCAACAAGTTCCGGGCCGTCGCCGCGGCCCGGGAGGCCGGTGTGCCGGTGCTGGAGTCGTCGGACCCGTCGTCGGACGTCGAGGAGCTGCTGGCGGCCGCCGAGAACATCGACTTCCCGATCTTCGTCAAGGCGGTCGCCGGTGGTGGCGGGCGTGGGATGCGCCGGGTCACCGAGCCTGCCGACCTGCGGGACGCGATCGAGGCCGCGAGCCGGGAGGCGGAGTCGGCGTTCGGCGACGGCACCGTGTTCCTGGAGCAGGCCGTGGTGAACCCGCGGCACATCGAGGTGCAGATCCTCGCCGACGCCGACGGCAACGTCGTGCACCTGTTCGAGCGCGACTGCTCGGTGCAGCGCCGCCACCAGAAGGTCGTCGAGATCGCGCCGGCGCCGAACCTGGACCCGCAGCTGCGGGAGCGGATCTGCGCCGACGCGGTGAACTTCGCCCGCCAGATCGGTTACGTCAACGCGGGCACGGTCGAGTTCCTGCTCGACGAGCGCGGGCAGCACCACTTCATCGAGATGAACCCGCGGATCCAGGTCGAGCACACGGTGACCGAGCAGGTCACCGACCGGGACCTGGTCATCGCGCAGCTGCGGATCGCGTCCGGGATGACGCTGCCCGAGCTGCGGCTCACCCAGGAGCACATCACGCTGTCCGGTGCCGCGATGCAGACCCGGATCACCACCGAGGACCCGGGCAACGAGTTCCGGCCCGACGTCGGGACGATCTCGGTCTACCGCTCCCCGGGCGGGCCGGGCGTGCGCCTCGACGGCGGGACCGTGCACGTCGGTGCGGAGGTCTCGGCGCACTTCGACTCGATGCTGGTGAAGCTGACCTGTCACGGGCACGACTTCGCCAACGCCGCCCGGCGGGCCCGGCGGGCGATCGCCGAGTTCCGGATCCGCGGTGTCGCGACGAACCTGCCGTTCCTGGCCGCGGTGCTCGACGACCCGGACTTCCGGGAGGGCCGGGTCACCACCAGCTTCATCGAGGAACGCCCGCACCTGCTCACCGCACGCCCCTCGGCCGACCGTGGTTCGCGGATCCTGCAGTACCTGGGCGACGTCACGGTGAACCAGCCCAACGGTCGGCGCCCGGTCGTCGTCGAACCGGTGGACAAGCTGCCCCGGCTCGACCCGTCCGTGCTCGACGCCGTGCCACCGCAGGGTTCGGCGCAGCTGCTGCGCGAACTCGGACCGGAGGGGTTCGCGGCGCGCTTGCGGGAACAGGCCGCGGTCGCGGTCACCGACACGACGTTCCGCGACGCCCACCAGTCGCTGCTCGCGACCCGGGTGCGGACCCGGGACCTGCTCGCCGTGGCGCCCTACGTGGCGCGGACGATGCCGCAGCTGCTGTCGCTGGAGTGCTGGGGCGGGGCGACCTACGACGTGGCGCTGCGGTTCCTGGCCGAGGACCCGTGGGAGCGGCTCGCCGCGATCAAGGCGGCGGCGCCGAACATCTGCACCCAGATGCTGCTGCGCGGGCGCAACACCGTGGGTTACACGCCGTACCCGACAGAGGTGACCGACGCGTTCGTGGCCGAGGCCGCCGAGACCGGGATGGACATCTTCCGGATCTTCGACGCGCTCAACGACGTCTCCCAGATGCGTCCCGCGATCGACGCGGTCCGCGAGACCGGCACGGCACTGGCCGAGGTCGCGCTCTGCTACACCGCGGACCTGTCCGACCCGGCCGAGCGGCTCTACACCCTCGACTACTACCTGCACCTGGCCGAGCAGATCGTCGACGCCGGGGCGCACGTGCTGGCGATCAAGGACATGGCCGGGCTCCTGCGGCCCCCCGCCGCCAGGACCCTGGTGACGGCGTTGCGGGAGCGGTTCGACCTGCCCGTGCACCTGCACACCCACGACACCGCGGGCGGTCAGCTGGCGACCCTGGTCGCGGCCATCGACGCCGGGGTGGACGCCGTCGACGGGGCGGTGGCCTCGATGGCCGGTACGACCAGCCAACCGTCGCTCTCGGCGCTGGTGGCCGCCACCGACCACACCGACCGGGCGACCGGGCTGTCGCTGGCCGCGGTGGGTGACATGGAGCCCTACTGGGAGGCGGTGCGCAAGGTCTACGCGCCCTTCGAGTCCGGGCTGGCCAGCCCGACCGGGCGGGTGTACCACCACGAGATCCCGGGCGGGCAGCTGTCCAACCTGCGCCAGCAGGCGATCGCGCTGGGGCTGGGCGACCGGTTCGAGCTGATCGAGGACTGCTATGCCGCGGCGGACCGGATGCTGGGCCGGCTGGTGAAGGTGACGCCGTCGTCGAAGGTGGTCGGCGATCTGGCCCTGCACCTGGTCGGTGCCGGGGTCGAGCCGGCCGATTTCGAGAAGGACCCGGCCTCGTTCGACGTGCCGGACTCGGTGATCGGCTTCCTGCGCGGCGAGCTGGGCGAGCCCCCCGGCGGGTGGCCGGAGCCGTTCCGGACCCGCGCGCTGGAGGGGCGCAGCCCGGAGGCGGACAAGGCCGAGCTGTCCATCGCCGACCGCCGCGGCCTGCGTGACGACCGGCGCCGCACGTTGAACCGCCTGCTGTTCCCCGGCCCGACGAAGGAGTTCGACGCGCACCGCGAGCAGTTCGGCGACACCTCGGTGCTCAGCTCCAAGGACTACTTCTACGGCCTCGAGGAGGATCTCGAGCACACCGTGGAGCTGGAGCCGGGCGTCACCCTGCTCATCGAGCTGGAGGCCGTCTCCGAGCCGGACGAGCGGGGCTACCGAACCCTGCTGACCACCCTGAACGGCCAGCTCCGCCCGGTCGCGGTCCGCGACGAGTCGGTCGCGACCGAGGTCAAGGCCGCGGAGAAGGCGGAGAAGGGCAACGACCGCCACGTCGCCGCCCCGTTCGCCGGGGTCGTGACGCTGCAGGTCGGCGAGGGCGACCGGGTCGACGCCGGGCAGACCGTGGCCACCATCGAGGCGATGAAGATGGAGGCTTCGATCACCGCGCACGTCACCGGGACCGTCAAGCGCCTCGCGATCGGTGAGGTGCAGCAGGTCGAGGGCGGCGACCTGCTCGTCGAGCTGGAGTGACCCGGTCATGATCCGCGTCCTGGGAGCCGCCGTGCCCACCGGTGCACCGCCCGCTCCCAGGGCAGGGATCATGGACCGATGACGAGGCTGATCGCGGGCCGGGCCGGCGGCCGCAGGCTCGCCGTGCCCGCCTCCGGGACCCGGCCCACCTCGGACCGGGTCCGGGAGGCGCTGTTCTCCGCGCTCGACCACGATCCCGGTCTCGACGGCGCCGCCGTCCTCGACGTGTGCGCCGGATCCGGGGCGCTCGGGCTGGAGGCGCTGTCCCGTGGCGCCGTGGACGCGGTGTTCGTCGAGTCCGACCGTCGTGCCGCCGGCGTGCTGCGGCGCAACATCGACGCCGTCGGGCTCGGCGGCCGGGTGATCGTCGCGGATGCGGGTGCCGCGCTCGGTGCACCGGCCCCGCGGGCGTTCGACGTGGTGCTCCTCGATCCGCCCTACGCCGTCGGCGACGCCGAGATCGCGGAGTGGCTCCTCCGCGCGATCGGCAACGGCTGGCCGGCGCCAGGCGCGACGGTGGTGGTGGAGCGGGCGAAGGCGTCCGGCGGGTTCGACTGGCCGACGGGCCTGGAACCGGGGCGGTCCCGTCGCTACGGGGACACGGTGCTGCACCGGGCGCGTTACACCGGGACCTGATCCCGCAGGTCGGGGACGGTCCGGTGGGCTCCGGCGGCGAGCAGCTCGGCGGGGGAGAGGGTGGTGCACACCCCGACGATCGTGCCCATCCCGGCCGCGACCAGCGCGGCCACCCCGGACGGCGAGTCCTCGAACGCGTGGCAGCTCGCCGGGTCGGCGCCGAGGCGTCGGCAGGCGGTCAGGTAGCCCTCGGGGTCCGGTTTCCCGCGGGTCACGTCCGCGGCCGTCACCAGGAACTCGACCAGCGCCACCGCGCCGAGGACCCGGTCGAGCACCCGCTCGGCGTAGCACCGGTTCGCGCTGGTGACCACGGCGATCCGGTGCCCGCGCGCGGACAGGGCGGTGAGCAGCGCGGTGGCACCGGGGACGGGCCGGACCTCGCCGACGAGCGCCGCCGCGTGCCCGGCCAGGCCGCGGCCGAGCTCGTCGAGCGGGGTGTCCCGCCACGGGCCGTCGATCTCGGGCAGCACGTCGGCGGCGCGGCGCCCGACGAAGCGGCTGCGGTAGGTCTGCTCGTCGATCCGGGCTCCCCAGTCGTCGAAGAACCGGAACCAGGCCCGCCGGTGCACGTGTTCGCTGAGCACCAGGGTGCCGTCCAGGTCGAACACGACCGGGGCCGCCGCGCCGCTCACGGCGTCCAGACGAACAGCTCGGCGCCGGCCTGCACCGGTCCACCGGTCGGTGCCCGGACCGACCCGGCGGGCGCGTCGAGGACGACGACCGGGCAGGTCACGGCGCATCCCGCGGCCCGGACCGCGGCGAGGTCGACGGTCAGCACCGGGGCACCCCGCTCGACGACGTCGCCGGGCGCGGTGTGCAGCGTGAACGGCGCACCCCGCAGCCCGACGGTGTCGATCCCGACGTGCACCAGGACCCCGGTCCCGTCCGCCGTTCCGACCACGAACGCGTGCGGGTGCAGCGTGGACAGCGTCCCCGCCACCGGCGCCAGGACCACCGCGCGGTCGGCACCGGGGGGTGGCTCGACCGCGGTGCCCGCCCCGACCATCTCCTGGCGGAACACCTCGTCGGCCACCGCGGCCAGGCCGACGACGGTGCCGTTCACCGGTGCACCGACCGCGAGCGTCACAGCAGGTCCCGGATCTCGTCGGTGAGGTTCTCGGCCTCCGGGCCCACCACGACCTGCACGACGGTCCCGGAGCGGACGACGCCGTGCGCACCGGCGGCCCGCAGCGCGGCGTCGTCGACCAGCGCGGGATCGCCGACCTCGGTCCGCAACCGCGTGATGCAGGCCTCCAGGTCGGTGATGTTGGCGGCCCCGCCGAGCCCGGCGACGATGTCGTCGGCTTTGCCCATGTCTGGCTCCTCACCGGATAGAACTGGTAGTTACCAGTTGCTTGACAGCGCTCTGACCTGCCGCCACTCTCACTGGTTATAACCAGACCGTACCGCCGCTGTCGGTTTCGCCACAATGCCGGACGGTCCCGAGACGATCCGAGGAGTGCGCCTGCGATGAGCGCTGTGAACTCTTCACCGACCTCTTCGTCGACCTCGTCACCGGGCTCACCGCCCGAACCGGTGCGGCGGCGGGCCGCACTCGCCGGCCTGCAGCGGCTCGGCCGCAGCCTGATGCTCCCGATCGCCGTGCTTCCGGCCGCCGGCCTGCTGCTGCGACTCGGCCAGGACGACCTGCTCGGCGGTGTTCCCGGGCTGGAACGACCCGCCGAGGTGCTCGCCGCGGCCGGCGGTGCACTGTTCGACAACCTCCCGATGATCTTCGCGCTGGGCATCGCGATCGGCTGGGCGCGCAAGGCCGACGGATCGACGGCGCTGGCCGCACTGGTCGGCTACCTGGTGCTCGACGGTGTCTTCACGGCGATGAGCCCGATGGTCCTGCCCGGGGTGCTCGACTCCGACGGCGAGCAGGCCGTCGTCGACTTCGGGGTGCTCGGCGGCATCGTCGCCGGGCTCACCGCGGCCCTGCTGTGGCAGCGGTTCCACCGCACCACGCTGCCGACCTTCCTCGGCTTCTTCAACGGACGGCGCCTGGTGCCGATCCTCACCGCCGGCGTGATGATGGTGATCGCCGCGCTGCTCAGCCTGATCTACCCGATCTTCAACGCCGGCCTGACCGGCCTGGGCGACGCGGTCGCGGCGAACGCCGTGCTCGGCGGCGGCGTGTTCGGCGTGGTCAACCGGCTGCTGCTGCCGCTGGGCCTGCACCACATCATCAATTCCGTGGTCTGGTTCATCGTCGGCGACTTCGAGGGCGCCCAGGGTGACCTGAACCGGTTCTTCGCGGGCGACCCCACGGCCGGCGTGTTCATGACCGGCTTCTTCCCGATCATGATGTTCGCGCTGCCCGCCGCCGCGCTGGCGATCTGGCACGAGGCCCGCCCCGAGCGGCGCAAGCTGGTCGGCGGGATCATGGTGTCGGTGGCGCTGACCTCCTTCGTCACCGGGATCACCGAGCCGCTGGAGTACGCCTTCGTCTACGTGGCCTGGCCGCTCTACCTGATCCACGCCCTGCTCACCGGCACCTCGCTGGCCCTGGTCAACGCACTCGACATCCACAGCGGGTTCACCTTCTCCGCCGGTGCGATCGACTACGTGCTGAACTTCGGGCAGTCCACCCGGCCGCTGTGGCTGATCCCGATCGGTCTGGTCTACGCCGTCGTCTACTACCTGCTGTTCCGCTTCGTGATCCGGCGCTGGAACCTGCGCACCCCCGGCCGGGAGGACGACGCGACACCGGAGGGCCCGGCTGCCACGCAGGCCGCGGAGCCCACCCGGGCAGCGCAGGACGCCCGGTCCGCGCCGGCCACCCGGGCAGCACGGTCCGGGCGGTCCGAGCAGCCCGGGCGATCTGCGCAGGCCGGCGAGGCGACCGTGGCCGATGCCGGCCCGGAGAACCCCGAGACCCCCGAGCGGTCCTGACCCGCCGCACCGGTAAGGAGATCGACGTGCACACCCGTACCGCAGTCGTCGCGTCCGAGGTCGGCCTGCACGCCCGCCCCGCCGCACTGTTCGCCAGGGCCGCGGGCGCCACCGGCGTCCCGGTCACCATCGCCGTCCGCGGAGGTGACCCGGTCGACGCCCGCAGCGTGCTGAACGTGCTCACCCTGGGCGTCCGGCACGGTGACGAGGTGGTCCTCACCGCCGAGGGCGACGGCGCCGAGGCGGCGCTGGCCGAGCTGGCCGGCCTGCTCGAATCGGATCTCGACGCGTGAGGGCGGCCGAGCACCCGGTGCACCGCACCGGGACCGTGCTGACCGGGCGCGGGGTGAGCCCGGGGACCGTCTGCGCCCCGCTGGCCCGGCTCGCCGCACCGCCGGTCACCTCGCCCGCCGACCCGGTGGGGGCCGACGCCGGCACCGAGTGCGCCCGGATCGACGCCGCGCTGGAGGAGGTGGCGGCCGACCTGACTCGACGGGCCGCCGGCGCGGACCCGGCCGCGGCCGGGGTACTGGAGGCGACCGCGGCGATGGCGCTCGACCCGACGCTCGCCGCCGCCGCGCACGGCCACGTGCGGGCCGGGACGCCGACCGCGCACGCGGTGACGCTCGCCGTGGAGGAGGTCTGCACCCGGCTGGTCGCCCTGGGTGGCTGCCTCGCCGAGCGCGCCACCGACGTGCGCGACGTCGGGCACCGGACGGTCGCCCGGCTGCTCGGCACGGCGCCACCCGGGCTCCCGGCGCCCGGGCACCCGGTGGTGCTCACCGCGCCCGACCTGTCCCCGGCCGATACCGCGGCCCTGGCCGGCAGCGACGTCGTCGCCCTGCTCACCGAGCAGGGCGGCCCGACCAGCCACACCGCGATCATCGCCCGCGCGCTCGGCCTGCCCGCTGTCGTCGGCTGCCCGGACGCCGCCCGGATCGCCCCCGGCACGACGGTGCTGCTCGACGGCGGCGCCGGCACCGTGCAGGTCGACCCGCCGCCCGCCGAACGGGCCAGGGCCCGGGGGGTGCAACCGGCGGGGACGGCACAGCCGACCGGGCCGGGGCGCACCGCGGACGGCACCGCCGTGCCGCTGCTGAGCAACATCGGCACCGAGCAGCAGGCGCTCGCCGCGGCGGCCGGCGGATCGGAGGGCATCGGGCTGCTGCGCACGGAGTTCCTGTTCCTCGACCGGACGACCGCACCGACCCGCGCCGAGCAGCGCGACCAGCTGGTCCGGATCCTGCGTGCCTTCGGGTCCCGGCGGGTCGTCGTGCGGACCCTGGACGCCGGTTCGGACAAACCGCTGCCGTTCCTGCCGCTGGGCGAGGAGGCCAACCCGGCGCTCGGGGTGCGTGGCCTGCGCACCGCGGCCGCGCACCCGCAGGTGCTCACCGAGCAGCTGCACGCGATCGGTGAGGCCGCCGCGCAGGTGGGCCGGGAGGTCGACGTGATGGCGCCGATGGTCGCCACCGCGGCCGAGGCGGCGCGGTTCGCCGGGCTCGCCCGGGGTGCCGGACCGGTCCGGGTCGGCGCGATGATCGAGGTCCCGGCCGCGGCGCTGCGGGCCCGGGAACTGTGCGAGGCCGTCGACTTCGTCAGCGTCGGCACCAACGACCTCGGCCAGTACGTGATGGCCGCCGACCGCACGGTCGGGGCGCTCGGCGAACTGCTCGACCCGTGGCAGCCCGCGCTGCTCGACCTCGTCGCGCTCGTCGGCGAGGCCGGCCGGGACACCGGGACGCCGGTCGGGGTGTGCGGTGAGGCGGCCGCCGATCCGCAGCTCGCCGTGGTGCTGATCGGGCTGGGTGCCACCAGCCTGTCCACGGCACCCCCGGCCCGCGACGCGGTGCACGCCGCCCTGGCCCGCCACGACCGGGACACCTGCCGCCGGGCCGCCGACCTGGCCCGCGCGGCCCCCGGCCCGGCGCAGGCCCGCGCAGCCGTCGCGACGCTCCTGGGCGGGACCTGATGCACACGGGCCCCACGGCAGGGGACCGGACGGGATGCGATCCGGTCGCCGAACGCCTGCTGCGCGGCACCGTGGTCACCGACGGGCGGACGCTCCCGGACACGGTCGTCGAGATCGTCGGTGACCGGATCGTCGCCGTCGTGCCCGCCGCCTCCTGGGACGGGTCGCCCGGCCGGCTGCCGCCGCCGAGCGACCGGCTGCTCCTGCCGGGCCTGGTCGACGTGCACTGCCACGGCGCGGCCGGGCACGGCTTCCCGGACGCCTCCGCCGAGGGGGCGTCGGCCGCCGCCCGGCACCACCGGCGCCACGGCACGACCACGATGCTGGCCAGCCTGGTGTCGGCGCCGGCCGAGACCCTCGTCGAGCGGCTGGCACTGCTCGGTCCGCTGGTCGGCGCGGGCGAGCTCGCCGGGATCCATCTGGAGGGCCCGTTCCTGGCGGTGGCGCGGTGCGGGGCGCACGACCCGGCCGCGATCGTCCCCGGGGACCCGGCGCTGCTGGAGAAGCTGCTGACCGCCGCCGAGGGCACGGTCGTGTCGCTGACCCTGGCCCCGGAGACCCCGCGGTACCCGCAGCTGCTCGCCGTCCTCGCCGAGTACGGGGTGCTGCCCAGCATCGGGCACACCGACGCCGACGCCCGGACCACCACCGCCGCCGTGCGGCGGGCCGGTGGCGCGCCGATGAGCGCGACCCACCTGTTCAACGCGATGCCCGCGGTGCACCACCGGGCACCGGGGCCGGTCACCGCCTGCCTGGCCGCGGCCGCCCGTGGCGAGCTGGTCGTCGAGCTGGTCGCCGACGGCGTCCACCTGTCCCCGGACACCGTGTCCGCGGTGTTCGATCTCGTCGGCCCGGACCGGATCGCCCTGGTCACCGACGCGATGGCGGCGGCCGGGATGCCGGACGGCCGCTACCGGCTCGGCACCATGGAGGTCCAGGTCACCGACCGGGTCGCCCGGTTGGCGGCGCCGGGCCCCACCGGCCGGCGGCCGATCGCCGGCGGCACCGCCCGCATGATCGACGTCCTGCACAGCACCGTGACCCGGAGCGGGGTCCCGCTCGCGACGGCGGTCACCGCCGCGACCCGCACCCCGGCCCGGCTGCTCGGGCTCGGCCACGAGATCGGCTCGTTGGCCGCGGGGCACCGGGCGGACGTGCTGGTCACCGATCCCCGGTTGCGCCCGCTCGAGGTGCTGTGGCGGGGAGCGACGGTGACCGGAGGTTCCGACCCGGGCCGGGCCGGCACCCTGAGCTGAGAGGCACCGAACGTGGACGTCATGGTCCTTCCCGATCCCGCCGCCTGCGGCGTCGCGGTGGCCGATGCGGTCACCGAGGCCGTGGCCGGTGCGGCCGGCGGGCCGGTCAACCTGGGGCTGGCCACCGGCAGCTCGCCGCTGCCCGCCTACGCCGAACTGATCCGGCGGCACCGCCGCGACGGGCTGTCGTTCCGGACCGCCCGCGCGTTCCTGCTCGACGAGTACCTCGGGCTGCCCCGCGGTCATCCCCAGTCCTACCGGGAGGTGATCCGCCGCGAGCTCACCGACCATCTCGACATCGACCCGGACGCGGTGCACGCGCCGGACGGCACCGCGGACGATCCGGTCGCGGCCGCCGCCGACTACGAACGGCTGCTGGCCGGCGCCGGCCCGATCGACGTGCAGATCCTCGGCATCGGCCGGAACGGTCACGTCGGGTTCAACGAGCCCGGCTCCGAGCCCGGCTCGACGACCAGGGTGGTGACGCTGACCGAGCGCACCCGGGCCGACAACGCCCGCTTCTTCGACCGGCCCGACGAGGTGCCCCGTCGCGTCCTCACCCAGGGTATGGGCACGATCGGGCGGGCGGCGCGCCTGGTGCTGGTCGCGACCGGGCCGGAGAAGGCCCCGGCGGTCGCGGCCGCGGTGCACGGTCCGGTGACCTCCGCGGTGCCCGCCTCCCTGCTGCGCCACCATCCGCGTTGCACCGTGGTCCTCGACCCGGCCGCCGCGGCCGGCCTCGACCCTGCCCGACCTGCCGGTCCGTCCGGCAGGGTGTGCCGGACGGGCACACCGCTGCGCGGCTACCGTGGACGGCGGCCGCCACCGGCCGACCCGTGACGGAACGAGGAGGGGACGGTCGATGACCCGCGCAGCCCGGATCGGGGACGGGGTCGTGCCCAAGCACGAGCAGCTCCGCACCCTGCTGGCCGACGCGATCGCCCGTGACTTCGCCCCCGGCGACCCGTTCCCGAGCGAGCGCAGGCTGTGCCTGGACCACGGGGTCAGCCGGGTCACCGTGCGGGCCGCCGTCGGGCAGCTCGAACGCGACGGCCTGCTCACCCGGGTCCGCGGCAAGGGCACCTACGTGGCGGCGCGTACCGCGCGCTCGCGGTTGCACCTGGCCTCGTTCCACGACGACATGCGCAGGCTCGGGCTGACCCCGACCACCGTGGTGCTCGAGGTGACGCACACGGCGCCGTCGCCGGACGCGGCGAAGGCGCTGGGCCTGGGTGCCGATCGGCGGTGCTACCGGGTCCGGCGGCTGCGGGTCGCCGACGGGGTGCCGATGTCGATCGACGACGCCTGGTACGACGCCGACCTCGCCCCCGGCCTGGACCGGCACGACCTGAGCGGCTCGATCTACGGGATCCTGCTGGAGCACTACGAGCTGCCGATCGACCGGGCCGAGCAGAGCGTCGCCGCCCGCGAGGCGGACGAGAACACCGCCATGCTGCTCGGGATCGCCCCCCGGGAGCCGATCCTGGTGTTCGACCGGACGGCGTCGTCCGGGGGCCGCCGGGTCGAGTACACCGTGTCGCGCTACCGCGGTGACCGCTACGAGCTGCACATGTCGCTGGACCGGGAATGGACCTGAGCTGATCACCGGCTGATAGGTTCCGCGGCATGCCCGACGTGCGCCGCGCGGTGTGCCCCGGTTCCTACGACCCGCCGACGGTCGGCCACCTCGACGTGATCGCGCGCACCGCCACGCTGTTCGACGAGGTGTTCGTCGCGATCCTGGTGAACCCCCGCAAGCAGGGCATGTTCGAGATCGACGAGCGGGTCCAGATGCTCACCGAGATCACCGCGGACCTCCCGCAGGTACGGGTGGAGGCCTTCTCCGGTCTGGTCGTGGACTACTGCCGGGAGCGTGGGGCACAGGCGCTGGTGAAGGGCCTGCGCGGGGCGACCGACTACGACTACGAGCTGCCGATGGCCCACATGAACCGCCATCTCACCGGGGTCGAGACGCTGTTCCTGCCCGGCGCCCCGGGCCAGGTGTACGTCTCCAGCTCGCTGGTCAAGGAGGTCGCGCGCGGCGGTGGTGACGTGACGTCGTTCCTGCCGCCGATCGTGCACACCCGACTGGTCGAGCGGTTGAGTGGTTGATCCGAACGCTTCGCGTTCGTCTGTGTGGGGGTCACCCTTCCGGAACTTGACACGCGCGAGGGGTGGGTAATAACGCGCCGTGCCGGTGCCCGGTGCGATGATCCCCCGCGTGTACCGGGTCTTCGAGTCGCTGGACGCGCTGGTGACGATCGTCGAGGACGCCCGCAGCGTCCCGATGACGTCGAACTGCGTCGTCCCGCGCGGCGACGTGCTGGAGCTGCTCGACGACGTCCGAGAGGCGATCCCGGGCGAGATGGACGACGCCCAGGACGTCCTCGACCGGCGGGACGAGGTGGTCTCCGAGGCCGAGCGGGAGGCCGAGGAGACCCGCTCCGCGGCGAGTTCCGAGGCCGAGGAGACGCTGCAGAACGCGCGCACCGAGGCCGAGCGGCTCGTGTCGGAGGCCCAGGAGGAGGCCGCCCGCACCCTCGCCGAGGCACGGCACGAGGCCGAGCGCGCCGTCGCGGAGGGCCGCAGGCAGTACGCCGAACTGACCGACCGGGCCCGGGACGAGGCCGAGCGGATGACCCACGCCGGTCGCGCCGCGCACGACCGGTTGCTGGCCGACGGCCAGAACGAGCAGTCCCGGCTGGTCTCCCAGACCGAGGTCGTCCGGGCCGCGCACGCCGAGGCCGGCCGGATCGTCGACGCCGCCCACGCCGAGTCCGACCGGCTCCGGCGGGAGTGCGACGAGTACGTCGACACCACCCTCGGGGAGCTGGAGGCCACCCTGAACAACGCGCTCGGCGTCGTCGGGCGGGGGCGCAGCCAGCTCTGGCGCGGTCAGGGCGGTGGTTACCGCTACGGACCCGACACGGGTGCCGGTGGCTACCCGCCCCCGGGCCGGACCGGCACCGGGATGGACCTGATCGACTGACCGGGGCGCCCGGCCGGCCGGTTCACTGCGAGCGCGCCCACTCCGCGACCCGGGCGTCACTCTGCTCGGGTGAGAGGTCCTCGACGCGGCACATCACCGCCCAGCGGATGCCGTACGGGTCGACGACCGAGGCGAACCGGTCCCCGGACACGAAGTTCGCCGGCTGCTCCCGGACCACGCCGCCGGCCTCCGCGAGCACCTCCACGGCCGCGTCGACGTCGGTCACGTAGACGGCCAGCGACATGCCGACCGCGTGGTCCCCGGGATCGGCGGCGACCAGACCGTAGTCGGGCATCGGGTCGCTGAGGGTGAACCGGCCGCGGGTCAGCTCCAGCTCGGCGTGCCCGACCTGCCCGCCCATCTCCGTAACGGAGACGCACCGCGCGCCGAACGCCGCGCAGTAGAGTGCGATCGCCTCCCGGGCGGGGGAGGTGACCAGGTGCGGGGTCAGCGAGGTGCTCACGTGCGGCAGGCCTGCGGTGGTGTGTGCGCCGGTGGCGGCGGTGACGGTCTCGGTGCTCATGGGCCGAGCCTGCCCCCGGCCGGGTCCCCGCTCTTGAACATTCCCGACAGCTCACCCCGGAACCGGCCGTGGTCGAGTCCCGCGGCCACCTGAACCCGGGCGGGCCGGACGTCACGCTCAGCCGGTTCCCGATCGGTCTCGACGAGCTCGTCCGGTGGGCGTGGGTCGCCCGCTGGGACATCCCCGACGGGGAGGTGCGGCCGCAGCGGGTGCTGCAGTACCCGGCGTTCAACCTGGTCACCGATCCGCAGGGCGCGTACCTGTACGCGCCGCGGACGGTGGTGGACACCCGTGAGCTGACCGGCCGGTCGTGGGTGGCGGCCGTCCTGCTGCGCCCGGCCGCGACGCCGCTGCTCACCACCACCCCGCCCGCCGTGCTGCGCGGGTCGTCGGAGCCGGTCCCCGGTGCGCCGGTGGCGGAGCTGACCGCCGCCGTGCACGACCCGGCCGATCCGGACCGCGCGGTCGCGGCCGTGCTGCGCGGATGGCTGGGCCCGGTCGCGGCCCGGGTCGGCGACGCGGGCCGGCTGGTGAACCGGGCAGCCGGCCTCGCGGAGGAGCGCCCCGACCTCGTCCGTGCCGACCAGCTCGCCGAGGAGCTCGGGGTCGCGCCCCGGACGCTGGAGCGGCTGGTCCGCAACCACGTCGGGCTGAGCCCGCGGTGGCTGATCGAGTGCCGCCGCCTGCAACAGGCTGCCGCCGTGCTGCGGCTCGGACCGGACACCGACCTGGCCGGGCTCGCCGCCGACCTCGGCTACGCCGACCAGTCGCACTTCACCCGCCGATACCGCGCGGTGGTGGGGGAGACGCCGGGTGCGACCCGGCGCGCCGCCCGCGCCGGAGGTTGATCGGAAACGTTCCGCGGGGCAACGCCGTCGTACTACTCTCCGTAGCATGGCACGCCGGCCCGAGCCCGATCCGACGACCTGGTGGGAACGCTACGGGCACCGGCTGGAAGGACCTCCCGTGACGACCCGTCCCGCCCCGCAGGCCGCCCCCGTCCTGGCCGAGGCCGACGTGCTGCACCCCCGCACCGAACGACCCCGCTCGGGCTGGCGGCGCACCCTGCACGACCTGACCGGTGGGCGGGTCAACCCGGGCCCCGGTGCGGCCGAGCTGGCCAGGACCGCGCTGCTCGCGCGGATCCGGAGCCCGCTCCCGGGCTCGCACCGGGTCGCGGTCATGTCGGTCAAGGGGGGCGTCGGCAAGACCACCGTCGCCGCCTGCCTCGGGCTGACGCTGGCCGAGCACCGCGGCGACCGGGCCGTCGTGCTCGATGCGAACCCGGACGCCGGCACCCTGGCCGACCGGCTCACCGGTGACCCGCGGGTCACGGTGCGCGACCTGCTCGACGACCTCGACGGCGTCACCACCTGGACCGACGTCTCCCGCTACACCAGCCTCGCCGGGCGGCTGCAGGTGCTGTCCTCCGAGCAGGACCCGGCCTCCGGCGAGGCCTTCCGCCGCGACGAGTACGAGCGCGTCTGCGACCTGCTCGGCCGGTACTTCAACATCGTCGTCACCGACTCGGGCACGGGGCTGGTGCACTCGGCGATGGAGGGCACGCTGGCCCGCGCGGACTCCGTCGTGGTGGTCGGCGCGCCGACCGTGGACGGGGCGGGGCGCGCCGGGCGCACGCTGGACTGGCTGGCCGCGCACGGGCACGGGGCGCTGGCCCGCGACGCCGTCGTCGTCCTGTCGTGCGACCGGCAGAGCGCCGAGGTGGACACCGGCCGGATCGTCGAGCACTTCGCCGACCGGGTCCGCGGGGTGGTACAGGTTCCGCACGACCCGCACCTCGCCACCGGCGGCCGGATCGACCCCACCCGGTTGCGCCCGGCGACCGCGGTGGCGTTCCTGGAGCTGGGCGCGCTGGTCGCGGACGCGTTCGACGCCCGGGGCCGCTGAGGTCCGCCGCCGCGGCGGCGTACCCTGGTCCCGGACATGAGCACGCAGCGCATCCCCGGATCCCGGCCCGCCCGCCCCGACGACAACCCGTGGGTCGTCAGCACCCGCGAACTGGCCCGCCGCCCCGGAACCCAACGCACCGTCACCCGGACAGTGCCCGCGCCCACCGGCGACGAGGCGATCGGGCTGGTCGGTGTCATCGCCGTCCCGGACGGCTCCGACGTCGATCTCGACGTCTCGCTGGAGTCGGTCACCGAGGGCGTCTACGTCTCGGGCAGCGTCTCGGCGCGGCTCGAGGGGGAGTGCTCGCGCTGCCTGGACCCGCTGTCCGACGACGTCATGGTCCGGTTCGGTGAGCTGTTCGCCTACCCGGACTCGGTCACCGAGGAGACCACCGACGCCGACGAGATCCCGCGCCTGCTCGATGAGCGGGTCGACCTCACCCAGACCGTGCGGGACGCGCTGGTCACCGACCTGCCGATGGCGCCGCTGTGCAGGCCGGACTGTCCCGGCCTCTGCGAGGGCTGCGGCGAGCGGTGGGCCGATCTCGCGCCCGATCACGGGCATGAGACACTGGATCCTCGTTGGGCGGCGCTCCGGGAGCGCCTGCCCTCCACCGAGTGACCCGGTGCCCTTCGCGGGCCCGATCCCGGTGTGCAGACATACTGAACGTTCCAGAACTGAGGAGTGTCATCATGGCCGTCCCCAAGCGCCGGATGTCGCGGTCCAACACGCGGTCTCGCCGGTCGCAGTGGAAGGCCACTGCACCGAACCTCGTCGCCTGCTCGAACCGCGCCTGCCGCGAGCCGAAGCTGCAGCACATCGCCTGCCCGACCTGCGGTCAGTACGACGGCCGGCAGGTCACCCGTCCGGCCTGACCCGCCTGAGGTGGGCGACAAGAGTGTGACCGGCCCGGTGACGGACCGGTCCCCTCTGCTGTCCGCGCTCGGTGTGGAGCTGGACGAGGAGCTGCTGGTCCTCGCGCTCACCCACCGGTCCTACGCCTACGAGCACGGCGGGCTCCCGACCAACGAGCGCCTCGAGTTCCTGGGTGACTCGGTGCTGTCCATCGTGATCACCGAGCGGCTCTACCGGGACCACCCGGACCTGCCGGAGGGGCAGCTCGCGAAGCTGCGGGCCAGCGTGGTGAACATGCACGCGCTGGCCGGTGTCGCGGCCGCGCTGCCGGCTCCGGACGGGCGCACCGGCGTCGAGGGATCCCGGATCGGGCTCGGTGCGTACCTGTTCCTGGGGCGCGGTGAGGAGCTGACCGGTGGTCGTGGCAAGGCCAGCATCCTGGCCGACGCCACCGAGGCGCTGCTCGGCGCGGTCTACATCCAGCACGGCCTGGAACCGTCCCGGGAGCTGATCCACCGGCTCTTCGCCGACCTGCTGCGCAGCGCCCCGCTGCTCGGTGCCGGCCTGGACTGGAAGACCAGCCTGCAGGAGCTGACCGCGGCGGGCGGGCACGGCGTACCCGAGTACCGGATCGACGAGGAGGGCCCGGACCACCTCAAGGTGTTCACCGCGACGGCCGTCGTCGCCGGGCGGGACCTCGGGACCGGGGCCGGGCGCACCAAGAAGGAGGCCGAGCAGAAGGCCGCCGAGCTCGCCTGGCGCGCGCTGTCCGCCGAGCAGAGCTCCGGCTCGACGCTCTGACCCCGCGCGTGCCGTGCCCGAACTCCCCGAGGTCGAGGTCGTCCGGCGCGGGCTGGCCGATCACGTGCTGGGCCGCCGGATCGTCGGCGTGGAGGTCCTGCACCCGCGGGCGGTCCGCAGGCACCCGACCGGTCCGGACGACTTCGCCGGTCGGTTGGCCGGGCGGGTCCTGAGCGCGGCCGCGCGGCGCGGCAAGTACCTGTGGCTGGAGCTGGACACCGCCGGGCCAGGTGACGGGGCGTTGCTCGCGCACCTGGGCATGAGCGGTCAGATGCTGGTCGTCGATCCCGCCCGGCCCGACGAGAAGCACCTGCGGGTGCGGATCCGGTTCGACGACGAGGGCCCCGAGCTGCGGTTCGTCGACCAGCGCACGTTCGGCGGGCTGTCCGTGCACCCGTTGCGGCCGGCGCCGGGCGGCGGGCTCGTCCCGGAACCGGTCGCGCACATCGCGCGCGACCCGATGGACCCGGCGTTCTCCGTCGACGGCGCGGTGACCGCGCTGCGCCGCCGCCGGACCGAGCTCAAGCGGGCGCTGCTGGACCAGACGGTGGTCTCGGGGATCGGGAACATCTACGCCGACGAGGCCCTCTGGCGGGCCCGGCTGCACGGCGCCCGGCCGACCGACCGGCTGACCCGCCCCCAGGGCCACGCCGTGCTCGACGCCGCGACCACCGTGATGAACGAGGCACTCGCCCAGGGCGGGACGTCGTTCGACGCGCTCTACGTCAACGTCAACGGGGCGTCGGGCTACTTCGACCGCTCGTTGGACGTCTACGGCCGGGCCGACCGGGCCTGCCGCCGGTGCGGCACGCCGATCCGGCGGGACCACTTCATGAACCGGTCGTCGTTTACCTGCCCACGCTGCCAGCCCGCGCCGCGGCCCCGTCACAACCAGCCGTTGCGCCGGAACATCAGGTAGAGGACCAGCGCCAGCGCGAGCATCAGGCCGAACGCCATCGGGTAGCCGAAGGTCCAGCCCAGCTCGGGCATGTGCTCGAAGTTCATCCCGTAGATGCCGGCGATCAGGCTGGGCGCGAACAGGATCGCCGCCCACGACGACACCTTCTTCATCTGTTCGTTCTGGGTGTACCCGGCCTCGGTGAGCCGGGTCATCTCCTCGTTCTGCCGCTGCCCGACGAGCGTGGCGTTGACGGTGAGGATGTTGCCGAGCAGGTCGCGGAAGCCTTCCACCCGCTCCCGGACCCGGGTGGCGTGGTCGATCACGTCGCGCATCGCGCGGCGCAGCTCCAGGTCGGGGCTCGCCCCGGACTTGGCGAACCGGGCGCGCAGCTCGACGAAGATCTCCTGCAGCGGCTCCACCGCCCGCTGAAAGGCGATCACCTCACGGGTGAGCTGGTAGATCCGCCGGGAGACCTGCGGGTCGCCCCGGAAGACCTGCTCCTCGATCTGGTCGATGTCGTCCTGCAGGCCGTCGAGGACGGGACCGTAGTCGTCCACCACCCGGTCCAGCACGGCGTAGAGCACCGCCATCGGGCCGTGCGCCAGCAGCTCCGGGTCGGTCTCCAGCCGTTCGCGGACCTCACCCAGGTCGGGTTCGACGGCGTGCCGCACGGTGATCACGAAGTCCGGGCCCAGGAACAGGTGGACCTCGCCGATCTGTACGACCTCGTCGCGGTCGACGTAGCGGGCCGGACGGAGCACGACGAACTCGGTCTCGCCGTAGCGCTCCATCTTCGGACGCTGGTGGGCGTTCACCGTGTCCTCGACGGCGAGGGAGTGCAGGTCGAACTCCTTCGCCACCTCGCGGATCTCGTCGAGGTCCGGGCGGAGCATCCCGATCCAGCAGAAGCCATCGGACGACGCGTCCTGCCGGTCGTCGCGGCACCGGTGCAGCTCCGCGAGCGCTCCCTCCACCGACGGGGGAGCGGCGGCCCGCCTGCCGGCCACGTACACCGCGTTGTCGATCACCGACATGTTCTCTGCGACCTCCCGGACTCCCGGCCGGGGCCGAGGGTAACGAGTGCTTCGCCGCAGTGACGGTGCCCGTGGGTGACCCGCGGCACCACAGCGTCAAGGAGGCGTCAACGCCGCCTGGTCGAACCGTCAAGACGACCGTCACGGATGCACCGCGCCCGCCTGCGGGGACGCACGATCTCGCACCGGCCGTACCGGATGCACCGTCGCGGCCCGAAAGGGAGTGCTGTGGCGGACCTGGCCTGTCTCGTGCTGGTGATGGTGTGTTTCGGCGTGCTCGCGCTCGCCCTGCGCGGGCTGGAGAAGCTGTGATCGCCGACGTCGTGGCCGGCCTCGCCGTGCTGGCGCTGCTGGTCCACCTGGTGGTCGCGCTGCTGCGCCCGGAGCGCCACTGATGGCCGGCGTGGCCCAGGCGCTCGTGCTGGTGGTGCTGCTCGCGGCGAGCTGGAAGCCGCTGGGCGACCGGATGGCGCGGGTCTACACCGACCCCCGGCACGGTCGCGTCGAACGCCTGGTCTACCGGCTGTGCCGGATCGATCCGGACTCCGGCCAGCGCTGGACGGCCTACGCGGCCGGGGTGCTCGGCCTCGCGCTGGTGTCGGTGCTGCTGCTGTACCTGCTGCAGCGGGTGCAGCCGCTGCTGCCGCTGGGGTTCGGCCGCGGCAGCAGCGGCCCGGACGGACCGGCCACGGTGGGGCCCACGATGGCCTTCAACACCGCGGTGTCGTTCACGACGAACACGAACTGGCAGTCCTACGTCCCCGATCAGGTCCTCGGCCACACCGTGCAGATGATCGGCCTGACCGTGCAGAACGTGCTGTCCGCCGCGGTCGGGATGGCGGTCGCGGTCGCGTTGGTGCGCGGGTTCGCCGCGGCCGGGGACGGCGACGGGCGGATCGGCAACGTGTGGGTGGACGTGACCCGCGGGGCGGTCCGGATCCTGCTGCCGCTGGCCGCGGTCGCCGCCGTCGTCCTGGTCGCCACCGGGGTCGTGCAGTCGCTGCGCTCCGGGATCGAGGTGACCGCGGTGGACGGCTCGGTGCACACCGTCCCGCTGGCGCCCACCGCGTCCCAGGAGGCGGTCAAGCTGCTCGGCACGAACGGCGGAGGGATCTTCAACGCGAACTCGGCGCACCCGTTCGAGAACCCGACCCCGCTGTCCAACCTGATCGAGATCTACCTGCTGCTGGTGATCCCGGTGGCGCTCACCCGCACGTTCGGCGTGCTCGTCGGGCGGGTCCGCGAGGGCGTCGTGCTGCTGGGCGTGACGGCCGTGCTGTGGGTGCTGTTCCTCGGCGCCGCCTGGGTCGCCGAGCTGCAACCCAACGGGCCCGCGACGCTCGCCGCGGGTGGTGCGCTGGAGGGCAAGGAGACCCGGTTCGGGATCGCGGGGTCGGTGCTGTTCGCGGTGTCCACCACGGGGACGTCCACCGGCGCGGTGAACGCCGCGCACGACAGCATGACCGGCGCCGGGGGCGGGGTCGTGCTGCTGAACATGCTGCTCGGCGAGGTCGCACCGGGCGGGGTGGGCGCGGGGCTCTACGGACTCCTGGTGATGGCCGTGGTCGCGGTGTTCCTGGCCGGGCAGATGGTGGGGCGCACCCCGGAGTACCTGGGCAAGAAGCTCGGTCGCCGGGAGATCAGCTGCGCCGCGGTGTCGGTCGTGGTGATGCCGGCGCTGGTGCTGCTCGGGACCGGGCTGACCGTGGCGCTGCCCGCGGTCACCGCGGATGCGCTGGACGACGCGGGCCCGCACGGTTTCACCGAGGTGCTGTACGCCTGGGCCTCGGCGGCGAACAACAACGGCTCGGCGTTCGCCGGGCTCACCGCGACCGGCGACTTCCTGCAGATCGGGCTCGGCGTGGCGATGTTGTTCGGCCGGTTCCTCCCGATCCTGGCGGTGCTCTGCCTGGCCGGTTCGCTGGCCGTCCGGCCGCGGGTGCCCGCCGGCGCGGGGACGCTGCCGACCGACGGGTTGCTGTTCGGTGGGCTGCTGGGCGTGACGGTGCTGATGGTCTCGGCGTTGACGTTCCTCCCGGCGCTCGCGCTCGGGCCGATCGCCGAGGCGCTGTCGTGAGCGGGTGTGCGGGCCGCCGCGGGGCGGCGCCGTCACCGCGTACCGCCGCGACGGCCCCGGTGAACCGCGACCCCGCGGGCGGGCCGCCCGCGGGGGCCGGTGCCGGGGCGGCGCGGCTCTGGCCGGGTGCCGTCGCGGACGCGGTGCGCAAGCTCGACCCGCGGGTGCAGGCCCGCAACCCGGTGATGTTCGTGGTGTGGGTGGGCGCGGTCCTGGTGACCGGGCTCGCGGTCGCCGAGCCGGGCGTGTTCGCGGTGCTCGTCGCGTTCTGGCTGTGGTTCACCGTGCTGTTCGCCAACCTGGCCGAAGCCCTCGCCGAGGGCCGCGGCCGGGCGCAGGCGGCGTCACTGCGGGCCGCCCGCCGGGACACCGTGGCCCGGCGCCTTCCGGCGGGCTGCGATCCCGCTGCGGACGCCCCGGTGACGCCGGTCCCGGCCGCCGAGCTGCGGGTGGGCGACCTGGTCGAGGTCACGGCCGGGGAGACGGTGCCCGGCGACGGTGACGTCGTGCACGGCGTCGCGTCGGTCGACGAGTCGGCCGTGACCGGCGAGTCGGCCCCGGTCATCCGGGAGGCGGGCGGCGACCGCAGCGCGGTCATCGGGGGCACCACGGTGCTGTCGGACCGGATCGTCGTGCGGATCACGACCCGGCCCGGTGAGACCGTCGTCGACCGGATGATCGCGCTCGTCGAGGGTGCCGCCCGGGCGCGGACGCCCAACGAGGTCGCGCTCGGCGTGCTGCTCAGCGCGCTGACGATCGTGCTGCTCCTCGCGGTCGCCGCGGTCGCCCCGATGAGTGCGCACGCCGGGTCCCGGGTCCCGCTCGTCGTGCTGACCGCGCTGCTGGTCTGCCTGATCCCGACGACGATCGGCGCGCTGCTCTCCGCGATCGGTATCGCCGGGATGGACCGGCTGGTGCGGCGGGGTGTGCTGGCCACGTCCGGACGCGCCGTCGAGGCCGCGGGCGACGTCGACACCCTGCTGATCGACAAGACCGGGACCGTCACCCACGGCAACCGGCGGGCGACCGGGCTGCACCCGGCCGGTGGGGCCACCCTCAGCGAGCTGGCCGCCGCGGCCCGGCTGGCGAGCCTGGCCGACCCGACCCCGGAGGGCCGCAGCATCGTCGAGCTGTGCGCGACCGACCACGGCCTGCCCGCCGGCGCGGACGCCGTCGAGGCGCTCGCCACGACCGTGCCGTTCAGCGCGCGGACCCGGATGTCGGGGGTCGATCTCGACGGTGTCGCGGTGCGCAAGGGTGCCGCCCGCGCCGTGCTGGAGTGGGCCCGGGGCGCCGACGAGCAGCTGCAGGTGCGGCAACTGGTGGAGACGGTCTCCGCCGCCGGCGGTACCCCGCTGGTCGTGGCCACCGCGCCCACCGGGGCCGCGGCCGACCGCGGGGGCGCCCGGCTGCTCGGTGTCGTGGAGCTGTCCGACGTCGTCAAGCCGGGGATCGCCGCACGGTTCGCCGAACTGCGTGCGATGGGTGTCCGCACCGTCATGGTCACCGGGGACAACCCGCGCACCGCGGCGGTGATCGCCGCCCGGGCCGGTGTCGACGACCACGTCGCCGAGGCCACCCCGGAGGACAAGCTCGCGCTGATCCACCGCGAGCAGGCCGCGGGCCGGCTGGTCGCGATGACCGGTGACGGCACCAACGACGCCCCGGCACTGGCCCAGGCCGACGTCGGCGTCGCGATGAACACCGGGACGGCGGCGGCGAAGGAGGCCGGGAACATGGTCGATCTCGACTCCGACCCGGCCAAGCTCGTCGACATCGTCGAGGTCGGCAAGCAGCTGCTGATCACCCGGGGCGCGTTGACCACCTTCTCGGTGGCCAACGACCTGGCGAAGTACTTCGCGATCCTGCCGGCGATGTTCGCCGGGGTGTACCCGCAGCTGGGGGGACTCGACGTGATGGGTCTGGCCACGCCGCAGTCCGCGGTCCTCTCCGCGGTGATCTTCAACGCGCTGGTGATCGTGGCTCTGGTCCCGCTCGCTCTGCGCGGGGTGCGGTACCGGCCGTCGTCGGCGGCCGCGCTGCTGCGCCGCAACCTGTTCGTCTACGGGGTCGGCGGGGTGCTCACGCCGTTCGCCGGTATCGCCCTGATCGACCTCGTCGTCCGCCTGATCCCGGGGGTGTGAGAGGTGTTCACCGTGCTGCGCAGACAG
This sequence comes from Pseudonocardia sp. NPDC049635, assembly GCF_040659795.1. Lineage (NCBI taxonomy): Bacteria > Bacillati > Actinomycetota > Actinomycetes > Pseudonocardiales > Pseudonocardiaceae > Pseudonocardia > Pseudonocardia sp. NPDC049635. Next base: position 309,035 of record NZ_JBFAON010000003.1, on the reverse strand, counting down.
GCCGCGGCCGGTCTGCGGCTGCTGCTGGTCATGACGGTGCTCTGCGGTGTCGTCTACCCGCTCGCGATCTGGGCGGTCACCCGGTTGCCCGGACTCGCCGATCCCGCCGAGGGGTCACTGCTGCCCGGCGCCACCGGGCCGGTGGGGTCCACGCTGATCGGCATCGACCCGGTCGCCGCCGACCCGGCGGCCGACCCGTGGTTCCACACCCGGCCGTCCGCGTCCGCGGCGGACGTGCTGGGCCCGGCCGATCCGGCGGTGTCCGGTGGGTCCAACGCCGGTGGTTTCGACGAGGAGCTGCTGGCGGCGGTGACGCTGCGCCGGGAGCTGGTCGCGGCCCGGGAGGGCGTCGAACCGGCGGCGGTCCCGGCCGATGCGGTGACGGCGTCGGCGTCCGGGCTGGACCCGCACATCAGCCCCGCCTACGCGGCGTTGCAGACGCCTCGGGTCGCCCGGGTCACCGGGCTGGCCCCGGAGCTGGTGGCGGAGCTGGTCGCCGGCGCCACCGAGGGGCGGACGTTCGGGATACTCGGTGAACCCCGGGTGAACGTCACCCTGCTGAACACCGCGCTGGCGGAGACGGCACTCACGGACGTCCCGCCGGGCGCAGGGGGAGGGGTTTCCGTGCGGGTGGCGCCAGTGACCAGAATGGTCCCGTGAACAGGGGTGAGCTGCGCATCCACCTCGGCGCGGCGCCCGGCGTGGGCAAGACGTTCGCCATGCTCGCCGAGGCGCACCGGCGGCTGGAGCGGGGCACCGACATCGTCGTCGGGATCGTCGAGACGCACGGCCGGGAACGGACCGCCGCGCTGCTGGAGGGGCTGGAGGTGCTGCCCCGCCGGTGCGTCGGCCACGGCGGGACGGTCCTGGAGGAACTCGACCTCGACGCGGTGCTCGCCCGCAGGCCGCAGGTCGTGCTGGTCGACGAGCTGGCACACACCAACGCACCCGGTTCTCGGCACCCGAAACGCTGGCAGGACGTCGAGATCCTGCTCGACGCCGGCATCGACGTGCTGTCCACGGTGAACGTGCAGCACCTGGAGTCGCTGGGCGACGTCGTGCACACGATCACCGGGGTCCGGCAGCTGGAGACGGTGCCCGACGCGGTGGTCCGCCGGGCCGGCCAGCTGGAACTGGTCGACATCACCCCGGAGGCGCTGCGCCGGCGCCTGGCGCACGGCAACGTCTACCCGGCCGCGCAGGTCGACGCGGCGCTGGCGCACTACTTCCGGTTGCCGAACCTGATCGCGCTGCGCGAGCTCGCGCTGCGCTGGGTCGCCGACGAGGTGGACGTCGCACTGCGCAGGCACCGGGCCCGGGAGAAGGTCACCGAGGTCTGGGAGACCCGGGAGCGGGTCGTGGTCGCGCTCACCGGGGGCCCGGAGTCGGAGACGGTGCTGCGCCGCGCCGCGCGGATCGCGAAACGGGCCGGCCCGGCCGACCTGCACGCGGTGCACGTGCTGCGCGGCGACGGGCTGGCGGCGGCCACACCGGCGTCGGTGGACCGGTTGCGGACGCTCGCCGCGGACGTCGGGGCCACCTTCCACACCACCGTCGGTGACGGCGGCGCCGAGTCGGTACTGCGGGCGTTGCTCGACTTCGTCGACGGACTGAACGCGACGCAGCTGGTGCTCGGGACGTCGCGCCGGTCCCGGCTGGCCCGGCTGTTCGACCCGGGGATCGCGGCCCGGGCGGTCCAGGAGTCGGGGCCGATCGACGTGCACATGGTCACCCACGACGCGGCGGGCCGCGCGCTGCGGTGGCCGGTGCTGCGTGGTGCGCTGCCGCTGTCCCGGCTGGGCCTGGGCTGGGTGCTCGCCGTGCTCGGACCGAGCCTGGTCACCGCCGCCGGGTTGCTGGGGGGAGGGGTGCGGATCGACGTGACCGCGGACGCGATGCTCTTCCTGCTCGCGACCGCGCTCGCCGCGCTGGTCGGCGGTCTCGGTCCGGCGCTGCTGGCCGCCGCGCTCGGCGGGGTCCTGCTGAACTGGTTCCACTACCCGCCGCTGCACACGCTGGCGATGGAGAGCACCGGCAACGTGGTCACCATCGTGACCATGTTGCTGGTCGGCGTACTGGTCTCGCTGGTGGTGGACCGCGCGGCCCGGCGCGCCGAGCAGGCCGCGAGCGCCCGGGCCGAGGCGGCGCTGCTCGCCTCGTTCGCGCGGACCGTGCTCACCGGCTCCGAGCCGCTGCCGCGGCTGCTGACCCAGGTCCGGGAGGCGTTCGGCCTGCGCAGCGCGGCGTTGCTGGAACTCGGGCCGGACCGGAGCTGGTCGACGGTCGCCGCGTCCGGCCACGACGAGTGCCGGCACCCGGGGTTGGCCGACGTCGACGTCGTCGTCGAGGAGGGCCTGCACCTGGTCGGCACCGGGCGCGCGCTGCCGGCGTCGGACCGGCGGTTGCTGGAGACGGTCGGCGGGCAGGCGCTGCTCGCGCTGCGCGGCGAGCGCGCCGTGGCCGATGCCGCCGCCGCCGAGCGCCGGGCGGCGGTCAACGAGACCCGCGGCGCACTGCTGTCGGCCGTCGGCCACGATCTGCGCAGCCCGCTGACCTCGATCAAGGCGGCCGCCGGGAGCCTGCGGGACCGCTCGCTGCCGCTGTCGCCCGCCGACCGGGCCGAGCTGCTCGCGACCGTCGAGGAGTCCGCGGACCGGCTGACCGGCCTGGTGGAGAACCTGCTGGACTCCTCCCGGCTCGCCGCCGGTGCGGTGACACCGCTGCTGGCCCCGGTCGGTTACGGCGAGGTGGCGGCCCGCGCACTGCTCGGTGTCGAGGGAGCCGAGCGGGTGCGGATCGAGTTCTGCGATGAGGTCCCGGATGTCCTCGCCGACTCCGGACTGCTGGAACGGGTGGTGGCCAACGTGATCGACAACGCGGTGCGGCACGGTGCCGCGCAGGGCGACCGTTCGGACGTGGTGCTGCGGGCCAGCACGCACGCCGACCGGGTGGAGCTGCGGGTCGTCGACCGCGGGCCGGGTGTCCCGCACGGCCGCTACGACGAGCTGTTCGCCCCGTTCCAGCGGCTCGGCGACCGCGACGCCGCCGCCGGGCTGGGGCTCGGGTTGTCGGTGGCCCGTGGCCTGACCGCCGTGATGGACGGCGACCTGACGGCGGAGGACACCCCCGGTGGCGGGCTCACCGTCGTCGTCTCCCTGCCGGTGGCCCCGGCCGGGGCGCCCCGGTGACCGGGCGCGGGACCCGGGTGCTGGTCGTCGACGACGACCCGCAGATCCTGCGTGCACTGCGGATCAACCTGACCGCGCACGGCTACACGGTGACCGTCGCCGCGGACGGTTCGGCCGCGCTGCGGGCGGCCGCGGACGGACATCCCGACGTCGTCGTCCTCGATCTGGGTCTGCCCGACCTGGACGGCACCGAGGTGATCGCCGGGCTGCGCGGCTGGAGCAGCATTCCGATCCTGGTGCTGTCGGCCCGCGCCGACTCCGCGGACAAGGTCCGCGCACTCGACGCCGGGGCCGACGACTACGTGACGAAACCGTTCGGGATGGCGGAGCTGCTGGCCCGGCTGCGGGCCGCGGTGCGGCGGGCGTCCGCGTCGGCGGTCGACGGGGAGGCGGTGATCACGACCGACGACTTCACGGTGGATCTGGCGGCGAAGACGGTGGTACGGACCGGCGGCGACGAGGTACACCTCACGCCCACCGAGTGGGGGGTCCTCGAACTGCTGGTGCGGCACCGCGGCAAGCTGGTCGGCCAGCGGCAGGTGCTGCACGAGGTGTGGGGCCCGCGGTACACCACCGAGACCCACTACCTGCGGGTCTACCTGGCCCAGCTGCGCCGCAAGCTCGAACCGGTGCCGGCCAGCCCGCGCTACCTGATCACCGAGGCCGGGATGGGGTACCGGTTCGACGGCTGACGGGGCGGGGTCAGCGCCCGAAGTTCTGGGTCCAGTACCCGCCCGCCAGCCCGACGCCGATCGTCGACAGCGAGCAGTCGAGGATGTTGCGGCGATGCCCCGGTGAGGCCATCCAGTCCGCGACCACGGTGGCCGCGTCCGGCTGCCCGGCGGCGATGTTCTCCGCGCCGGGCGAAGGGTGACCGGCCGCGGTCATCCGGTCGGCGAAGCTCCGGCCGTCGCGGCTGTCGTGCGCGAAGTAGCCGTTCGCGGCCATGTCCTCGCTGTGGCCCTGGGCGGCCGCGTTGATCCGCGGGTCCACCTGCAGTGCGCTGCAGCCCGCAGCCGCTCGCTCGACGTTGGTGAGCTCCACGACCAGGGCGAGCTGTCCGGTGAGCCCGGTGGGGGGCGGTGCCGGGCGGGCGGCGCCGCGGCCCGCGTCGCGCCCGGCGCCCGCGCCGGGAGGGGGTGAGGTGTGCTGCGCCGCAGCGGCGTCGCGCGCGGCCCGGTGCGCCCCGGCGGCCGCGATCGCCGCATCGGCAGCGGCGCCCGGGTCGGCGGGGGCGCCCGTGAGGGCGTCACGGGCCGCCCACGCGGCGTCCAGCGCCGGTGGCGGCGCCGGATCGGCGGGGACGGGGCCGGCCATGGGGAGCCCGGCCGACGCCGCGCCTGCCGGGCGCAGCGGGACGGTCTGCTCGACCGAACCGGTCGGATCGGGTGGCGCGACACCCAGCGGTGTCACGGGGGCGGCCATGGCCAGCACGGCGCCCGCACCGACCCCGCCGAGCATCGTCCTGGCGGCGCGCGGTGAACGTGATCTTGTCACGGTCGGGTAACGTACCAGCATTGTGAGTGGCAACACAGGTTCGGCCGTTCGGCTTACCGCATGGGTCCAGGGAGACGTGCAGGGCGTAGGTTTCCGCTGGTGGACGCGCTCGCGGGCGCTGGAGCTGGGACTCACCGGGCAGGCCCGGAACCTGCCCGACGGACGGGTCGCGGTGACCGCGGAGGGTGGACCCGCGGCCTGTCAGCAGCTGCTCGGGCTGCTCCGCGGCCCCGGCACCCCGGGCCGGGTGACCGCGGTGGCGGAGCAGTGGGGTGAGCCGACCGGGGCGTTCGACGGCTTCACCGAGGCCTGAGCGGGCCGGCCGGGCCCGGGCGGGTCGCCCCGGAACGGCGGCCCGCCCCCGGTAGCCTGGCGGCTTCCCCCGCAGCTGGAGACCACGCCCGTGCACCTGAAGACGCTGACGATGAAGGGCTTCAAGTCCTTCGCCTCGGCCACCACACTGCGGCTGGAACCGGGGATCACCTGTGTGGTCGGACCCAACGGGTCGGGCAAGTCCAACGTGGTGGACGCGATCAGCTGGGTGCTCGGCGAGCAGGGCGCCAAGGCGCTGCGCGGCGGCAAGATGGAGGACGTCATCTTCGCCGGCACCTCCGGCCGCGCGCCGCTGGGCCGGGCCGAGGTGACGCTGACCATCGACAACAGCGACGGGGCGCTGCCGATCGACTACTCCGAGGTCTCGGTGACCCGGCGGATGTTCCGCGACGGGGCGGGCGAGTACGAGATCAACGGCTCGCGCGCCCGGCTGCTGGACGTGCAGGAGCTGCTCTCCGACTCGGGCATCGGCCGGGAGATGCACGTGATCGTCGGGCAGGGGCAGCTGGACGGCGTGCTGCAGTCCCGGCCGGAGGACCGGCGCGCCTACATCGAGGAGGCTGCGGGCGTCCTCAAGCACCGCAAGCGCAAGGAGAAGGCGCTGCGGAAGCTCGACGCGATGCAGGCCAACCTGACCCGGCTCACCGACCTCACCGCCGAGCTGCGCCGCCAGCTCAAGCCGCTGGGCAGGCAGGCCGAGATCGCGCGGCGTGCGCAGTCGGTGCAGACCGACCTGCGTGACGCCCGGCTCCGGCTCGCCGCCGACGACGTCGTGACCCTGCAGGAGGAGGTCGCCCGCGAGGAGGCGGGCCAGGAGCAGGCCCGGCGCCGGCGCGTCGAGGTCGAGGAACAGCTCGCCGCGGCCCGGGAGAGCGAGCAGGAGCTGGCGGCCGCCCTCGCCGAGGACGCGCCGCGGCTGGCCGCGGCCCAGGACACCTGGTACCAGCTGTCCGCGCTGGCCGAGCGGTTGCGCGGGACGGTCCGGCTCGCGCAGGAACGGGTCCGGCACCTCATGTCCTCCGATGCCGCCGAGCGCACCCCCGGACGGGACCCCGACGAGACCGAGGCCGAGGCGGACGCGATCGCCGAGCAGGAGGAGGAACTGGTCGGCGCGGTCGCGCAGGCCCGCCGCCGGCTCGACGAGGTGATCGCGGAGAAGGCGGAGCGCGAGCGCACCCTGGCCGCCGCCGAGCGTGAGCACATGGCCGCGGTGCGGGCGCTCGCCGACCGCCGGGCCGGCATCGCGACCCTCGCCGGGAAGGCCGACGCGTTGCGCTCGGGGGCCGCCGCGACCGCCGAGGAGATCGAACGGTTGTCCGAGGCGCTGTCCGAGGCGTCCGCCCGGACCGAGCAGGCGCAGGCCGAGCTGGAGTCGGCGCGGGAGGCGCTGGGTATCGAGTCCGGCGACGACGAGGACGCGCTCGCCGCCCGGGTCGAGCAGGCCGAGGCCGCGCACCGGGCGGCCGCCGAGCGGGTCGCGGAGCTGGTGCGCGCCGAGCGTGACGCCGAGCAGCGCCGGGCGCACTGGCGGGCCAGGGTGGACGCCCTCGGGGTCGGCCTGGTCCGCCGGGACGGTGCCGGTGCACTGCTGGACTCCGCGCCGGACGGGGTGTGGGGGGCCGTCGCCGAGCTCGTCGTCGTCGATCCGGCCGGGCGGGCCGCGGTGACGGCCGCGCTGGGCGACGTCGGCGAGGGAGTGGCCGTCGCGTCGGTGCCCGCGGCGGCCGCTGCGCTGCGGGCGTTGCGTTCCGGGGACGCAGGCCGGGCCGCGCTGCTGGTCGGCGGCGGTGCGGGTGCCGGCGGAGCCGAGGACGCCCCGGTCCCGGTCGCCGTGCCCGACGGGGACCCGCCGGCGGGTCGATGGGCCGCCGGGTTCGTCAGTGCCCCGCCGGGGCTCGGTGCGGCGCTCGCCGCGCTGCTGCACGACGTCGTCGTGGTCGACGATCTGGATGCTGCGGCGGCCGCGCTGGCGGCCCGTCCCGGGTTGACCGCCGTCACCACCGAGGGCGACCTGCTGACCGCACACGCCGCCCGGGGTGGTGCCGACGCCGGGGAGGGGGCCCTGCAGCTGCAGGCCGCGGTGGACGACGCGATCGCGGAGCGCGACGCCGTGGACGCCGAGCTGGAGTCACTGCGGCCGACCATCGAGGGTGCCCGGGCCGAGGAGCAGGCCAGGGCCGGTGACCTGCAGCGCGCCAGGGCCGCTGCCGCCGAGGCGGAGAAGCGGCGTTCCGCAGCGGCCGCCCAGCTCGGGCGGCTGGAGCAGGTCGTCACCTCGGCCGGGGCCGAGGCGCAGCGGTTGCGCGAGCGCCGCGACACCGTGGAGGCCCGCCGGTCGGAGTCGTTGATCGAGCTGGAGGCCGCCGAGTACCAGCTCTCCCTCGCCGAGGACGTCCCGGTCGACGACGAGCCGGACACCGAGCTGCGCGACGAGGCCGCCGAGCGAGTCGAGGAGGTCCGTTCCGAGGAGGTCGAGTGCCGGTTGGCGCTGCGCACCGCGGAGGAACGGGCCCGGGCGATCGCCGGGCGCGCGGAGTCGCTGCGCCGGCAGGCGCAGTCCGAGCGCCAGGCCAGGTCGCGGGCCGCGGCGGCCGCGCAGGAGCGGGAACGGGCCGGTGAGATCGCCCGGCTGGTCGTCGAGGGCGGAGAGGTGGCGGTCGCGCGGATCGAGGTCTCGCTCGCGGCCGCGGCCGCAGAGCGCGACGAGATCCAGGCGGCGCGCGCCGACCGGGACCGCGCGCACCGGGAGGCGCGGGACGCGGTGACCCGGTTGACGGCGCTGCTGGAGAAGCTGACCGACGCCGTGCACCGGGAGGAGATGGTGCGTCAGCAGACCCGGATGCGTCTCGAGCAGCTGACCGAGCGGATCCTCGCCGAGCACGGCATCGGGATCGACGACCTGGTCGCCGAGTACGGGCCGGACGTGCCGGTCCCGGCGTCGGAGGCGGAGATCGCCGAGTACGAGGCGGCCCGCGAGCGTGGCGAGCAGGTGTCGGCGCCGCCGCCGGTGCCCTACGACCGGGCCACCCAGGAGCGCAGGCGCAAGCGGGCCGAGAAGGACCTCGCCCAGCTGGGCAAGGTCAATCCGCTGGCGCTGGAGGAGTTCGCGGCGCTCGAGGAGCGCTACCGGTTCCTGTCCACCCAGCTCGAGGATCTCAAGAACACCCGCCGTGACCTGCTGACCGTGGTCCGGGAGGTGGACGACCGGATCCTCGAGGTGTTCACCACCGCCTACCACGACGTTGCCCGCGAGTTCGAGACGGTCTTCGCGACGCTGTTCCCCGGTGGCGACGGTCGTCTCGTCCTGACCGACCCCGACGACATGCTGACCACCGGCATCGAGGTGGAGGCCCGGCCGCCGGGCAAGAAGGTGAAGCGGTTGTCGCTGCTCTCGGGTGGTGAGCGGTCGCTGACCGCGATGGCGCTGCTGGTCGCGATCTTCCGGGCGCGCCCGTCGCCGTTCTACGTTCTCGACGAGATCGAGGCGGCGCTCGACGACGTCAACCTCCGCAGGCTGATCTCGCTGATGGAGGAGCTGCGCGCGGCCAGCCAGTTGATCGTCATCACCCACCAGAAGCCGACGATGGAGATCGCCGACGCGTTGTACGGCGTCTCCATGCGCGGCGACGGCATCACCCAGGTGATCTCGCAGCGGTTGCGGCCTGCCTCCTGACCGCCGGGCGCGACGCGTCCCGGTGTCGCGCGCGGCCCGGGACCGGGGCGTGGCAGGGTTGTGCGGGTGACCACGCAGACCATCTGGATCGTCGTCGCGGTCGTCGTCGCCGTGCTGTTGCTCGCCGTCCTCGCCGGGGTGTTGATCGCCCGGAGACGGCGGATCAGTCTGCGCGCCGACGACGAGCCGAAGCCCGAGCTCGGGACCGACCGGCGACCACCACGCACCGGCGGCAGCTATCAGGCCGGCGGCGGGTTCGACTTCGCGTCGGGCACGGCCACGGCGCCGGAGCGCCCGGACGGCACGGCGGCGGAGCGCCCTGGCGACACGGCGGCCGAGCCTCCCGCCGCCCCGGCACGCCCCGAGGCGCGGCCGGGCGTCGACGAGGGACCCACCGCCGACGAGGTACGCACGCCCCCCGGTGGCACGCCGGTCGTCGGGGGCGCCACCGAGGCCCGGACGCCCCCCGGCGGTATCCCGGTCAGCACCGCCCCGCCGGTCACCTCCGGTGGGGCGCCGAGCGGCCCGACCGTGCGGACCGAACCCGGCCCCGTGGGCCCCGGGGACCGGGACACCGGTGCGCCCGGCGAGGAGCGGGACGGTGGCCGGGGCGTCGCTGCTCCCGGCGGGGGCCGGGGCGTCGATACTCCCGGCGGGAGCCGGGGCGTCGATACTCCCGGCGGGAGCCGGGTCATCGACACGGCCGAGGCCAGCAAGGACCCGGAGACCCGGCAGCTCGCCCGCCCCGGGGCCGCCCCCTCCGGAGCGGTCACGTCGGCCGACGCAGCGGTCACCGAGCAGCTCCCGGCACCCGGGACCGCTCCGACGGAGCCGGTCGCCCGGCCGGACGCCGACCCCGGCACGGCTCCCACCGGGGCCCCGGCCCCGGCGACCACCGGTACCCCCGCGCCCGCCGCCGACCCGGCCGCACCCGTCGCGCCGGCGCCGCCCGCCGAACAGATCACCCCCGCCGAGGGCCGGATCGGCCGTCTGCGCGGCCGGCTGTCGCGCTCCCGGTCCGGGCTCGGGCAGAGCCTGCTCGGCCTGCTCGGCGCCGGTGACCTCGACGACGAGTCCTGGGAGGACGTCGAAGCCACCCTGCTCCAGGCCGACCTCGGACCGGAGATGACCGAGGAGATCTCCGGGCGGCTGCGCGAGCAGCTCGCCGCCCGCGGCGTGCGCACCGCCGAGCAGGTCCGCCAGACCCTGCACGACGTGCTGGTGGAGGCACTGGACACCGGCCAGAACCGGTCCGTGCACGCGCTGCCGCACGACGGCCGTCCCGCGGTGGTGCTCGTCGTCGGGGTGAACGGCACCGGGAAGACCACCACCACCGGCAAGCTCGCCCGGGTGCTGGTCGCCGGGGGCCGCCGGGTCACCCTCGGTGCCGCGGACACGTTCCGGGCCGCGGCTGCCGAGCAGCTCGTCACCTGGGGTGAGCGCTCCGGTGCGGATGTCGTGCGCGGGCCGGAGGGCGCCGACCCGGCGTCGGTCGCCTTCGAGGCGGTCAAGCGCGGCACCGACGACGCCGTGGACGCCGTCCTGCTCGACACCGCGGGCCGGTTGCACACCAAGACCGGTCTGATGGACGAGCTGGGCAAGGTGAAGCGGGTGGTGGAGAAGCAGGCCCGGGTCGACGAGGTGCTGCTCGTGCTGGACGCCACGACCGGGCAGAACGGGTTGACCCAGGCCCGGGTGTTCGGCGAGGTCGTCGACGTCACCGGGATCGCGCTCACGAAGCTGGACGGCACCGCGAAGGGCGGGATCGTGTTCCGGGTCCAGCGTGAGCTCGGCGTCCCGGTGAAGCTCGTGGGTCTCGGCGAGGGGCCCGACGATCTCGCGCCGTTCGAGCCGAAGGCGTTCGTGGACGCCCTGCTGAACTGACGGCGCTGAACTGACGGCGCTGGACCGACGGCGCTGGACCGACGCCGCGGCACGGTCACGGCCCGGCGGGTGGCACCCCGCTGGGCCGTGCGGTGGATCACGAACAGGATCATTCGGGCGACAAATCGTCCCCCGCATCCGGTCGGGTAACAGAACCGTCATACACCCGGGAGCCGTGTTAACCACTGCGAAACAGCTCGGCGCCGAATGCGAAACACGCGAACATCATTCTTCCCTCCCAGTCGGACACCGACAGACGTGGGAGGGAAGACAGACCGTGGAGCTCAACAGCGGCGATACCGCCTTCATTTTGGCGAGTGCTGCGTTCGTACTGCTCATGACGCCAGGAGTGGCCCTGTTCTACGGGGGTCAGGCCCGCTCCAAGAGCGTGCTGAACATGATGATGATGTGTTTCAGCTCGCTGGGACTCGTCGGCGTCCTCTGGATCCTGTACGGCTACTCGATGACGTTCGGGACCGACATCGGCGGGGGCCTGCTGGGCAACCCGTTCGAGGCGTTCGGTCTCAGCTCGGTCCTCGCGAACGACGAGGCCGCCAACTCGCTTCCGGACCTGGCGTTCGTCAGCTTCCAGGCGATGTTCGCGATCCTGACCGTCGCCCTGATCGCGGGTGCGGCGGCGGACCGGATGAAGTTCGGCGCCTGGCTGCTGTTCGCCGGTCTCTGGGCCACCCTGGTCTACTTCCCGGTCGCGCACTGGGTCTTCGACCTGGACAACGGCTGGATCGCCTCGAGCCTGGGCGCGCTGGACTTCGCCGGTGGTACCGCGGTCCACATCAACGCCGGTATCGCGGCCCTGGTGCTCTGCATCATCATGGGCAAGCGCCGCGGCTGGCCGCGTGAGGCGATGCGCCCGCACAACCTGACGATGGTCATGCTCGGTGCGGGTCTGCTGTGGTTCGGCTGGTTCGGGTTCAACGCCGGTTCCTCCGGTGCCGCCGACTGGGCCGCCGCCTTCGCCTTCACCAACACGATCGCCGCGACCGCCGCCGCCATCCTGGGCTGGCTGATCGTGGAGAAGATCCGCTACGGCAAGGCCACCTCGCTGGGTGCCGCGTCGGGCATCGTCGCCGGTCTGGTCGCGATCACCCCGGCCTGTGCCGCGGTGTCCCCGATCGGCGCCCTGATCATCGGTGCGATCGGTGGTGCGCTGAGCGCCTGGGCCGTCGGCCTGAAGTACAAGCTGGGTTACGACGACTCGTTCGACGTCGTCGGCGTGCACTTCGTCGCCGGCCTCTGGGGCACCCTGGCCATCGGCCTGTTCGCCACCGAGATCGCGCCGGACGAGACCAACGGCCTGTTCTACGGCGGCGGTATCGGTCAGCTGGGCATCCAGGCGGTCGCCGCGCTGGCCACGATCGTCTACTGCGCCGTGGTCACCGCGATCATCGTCTACATCGTGAAGTTCACCATCGGTCTGCGGGTCGACGACGAGGCCGAGCAGACCGGCATCGACGAGGCCGAGCACGCGGAGACCGGCTACGAGTTCTCCGGCCTGCGTGGCGGCAGCGGCCTCGGCTCGGCGCCGAAGCCCTCCGCGGGCGCCTCGCCGACCACCCCGGCGAAGCAGGAGGCCTGACCCATGAAGCTCGTGACAGCCATCGTCAAGCCGTTCGTCCTCGAGGACGTCAAGGGCGCGCTGGAGCAGATCGGCGTGCTCGGTCTGACGATCAGCGAGGTGCAGGGCTACGGCCGGCAGAAGGGGCACACCGAGGTCTACCGGGGTGCGGAGTACTCGGTCGACTTCGTGCCGAAGGTGCGGGTCGAGGTCGTCGTGGACGACGCCCTGCTGGACAAGGTGGTCGACGCGGTCGTCGAGGCCGCCCGCACCGGCAAGATCGGTGACGGCAAGGTCTGGGTGACCTCGGTCGAGACCGTCGTCCGGGTGCGGACCGGCGAGCGCGGCTCCGACGCCATCTGAGAACGGGTACCGACGGGCGGGCCCGTCGCATCTCCCCCCGAGGTGCGGCGGGCCCGTCCGATGTCCGGCCACGAACCGGACATACCGGCCCCGGCGGGTGTCGGCACGGGGACGTCAGGATCGAACGGAAGGTGGGTGGCGCAGGGCGATGACGGTCCTCGGGTCGGGCGAGGCGGCGGACCTGGTCAAGGCGAAGTCGGTCCTGTTGGAGTCCAACGGTCGGCACCACCACGGTCCGGAGGCGTTACGGGCCGCGTTGGTCGACCTGCACGACTTCTGGCTCTCGTCGCGGTGCGCGACGCTCGGCCTCGGTGGCGACGGGGGTGGCGTCGCGCTGGTCGCCGTCGGGGCGCTCGGCCGCCGCGAGCTCTGTCCCTATTCCGACCTGGATCTGGTGCTGCTGCACGACGGGCGCAAGGAGATCGACACCCTCGCCGAGCAGCTCTGGTACCCGCTGTGGGACGCCGGGATCGGACTGGACCATTCGGTCCGGACCCCCGGCCAGGCCGTACAGGTCGCGACGACCGACCTGCGGGCCGCGCTCGGGTTGCTGGAGGCGCGGCACATCGCGGGCGACGGCGCACTCTCGGGCAAGGTCCGCGACGCCGTCCGGAAGGCCTGGCGGGCCGGTATCCGGAACCGGTTCGACGAGATCGTGGAGACCACCACGGAGCGCTGGCGCCGCAACGGCGATGTCGCGCACCGGATCGAGCCCGACCTGAAGAACGGTCACGGCGGCCTGCGTGACATCCAGCTGATCGACGCGCTGGCCACCGCCCAACTGGTGGACCGCCCGTCGACCGAGATCGCCGAGGCCCGCACCCTGCTGCTGAACGTCCGCACCGAGCTGCACCGGCTCTCCGGGCGGGCCCGGGACGTGCTGCGCGCCCAGGACGCCGACGAGATCGCGGCGAGCGTCGGGTTCTCCGACGTCGGGGACCGTTTCGACCTGGCCCGCGCGCTGTCCGGGGCGGCCCGCGCCGTCGCGTTCGGCGCGGAGGTCGGTCTGCGTCAGGCCCGCCACGCGCTGCCCCGGCGCGGGCTGGCGGCGCTGCGCAGGGCACCGGTGCGCCGTCCGCTGGACTCCGGCGTCGTCGAGCACGGCGGTGAGGTCGGCCTGGCCCGCGACGCCTCGGCCGCGAAGGACCCGGCCCTGGTGCTGCGGGTCGCCGCCACCGCGTCGCGCACCGGCCTGCCGATCTCGGCCGGGACGCTGACCCGGCTCGCCGACACCGCCCCGGAGCTGCGCGCACCGTGGCCGCGGGCGGCGCTGGCGGAGCTGCTGGCGCTGCTCGGAACCGGGGAGGCGATGATCGACGTGATCGAGTCGCTGGACCGCACCGGGCTGTGGGGGCGGCTGTTCCCCGAGTGGGGCGCCGTGCGTGATCTGCCGCCCCGGGACCGCACGCACGTCTGGACGGTCGACCGGCACCTGGTCGAGGTGTGCGCGCAGGCCGCCCGGCTGACCACCCGGGTGGCCCGGCCGGACCTGCTGCTCCTCGGCGCCCTGCTGCACGACATCGGCAAGGGCCGCGGTGGCGACCACTCGGTGGTCGGGGAGTCGCTGGTCCGCCAGATCGGCGAGCGACTGGGGTTGCGCGAGGCCGACGTCGTGCTGCTCGCCGCGATGGTCCGCCACCATCTCCTGCTCCCGCACACCGCCACCCGGCGTGATCCGGAGGATCCGGCGACCGTGACCCGGGTGCTGGACACCCTGCGGGGCGCCGTCGGCGCCGACGACGAGCGGGTCGCGGTGCTGGTGGAGCTGCTCGACGCGCTCGCCGAGGCCGATTCGCTGGGGACCGGACCGGGGGTGTGGAGCCCGTGGCGGCGCACCCTGATCCAGGGGTTGTCCGGGCGTTGCCTGAGCGCGCTCGACGGACGGCCGTTCCTCGAACCGGGTCCGCCGGACCCGGCGTACAAGGAGATGGTGGAGGCGGTCGCCGAGGACGGTGCGCCGCAGGTCCGGTTCTCCACCGGGGACGACGTGGCGACCCTGGCCGTCGCGCTGCCGGACGGGCGCGGTGTGCTGTCCGCGGTCGCCGGGGTCGTCGCGCTGCACTCCCTGCAGGTGCACACGGCGGACGTCACGGTCACCGGAGGGCCGGGTGTGCCGGGATCACCTCCGGTGACCCCGGCAGGGGCGGGGCCGGGTGCGGTGACGTCCGGTGCACCGCCGGTGGCCGTGCTCACGTTCGCGGTGACGCCCCGCTTCGGCGGGCTGCCGGACCCGGCGCTGCTCCGGTCCGATCTGGTCCGCATCCTCGACGGTTCGCTGGCCCTGCCGGAGGCGCTCGTCCGCAAGGAACGCGACTACGCGCCCTCGACCCCCGAGGTGGAACGGACCGCGCCGCCGCGGGTGCTCTGGTTCGACGACGAGGCGACCGGGGCCGTCGTGCTGGAGCTGCGGGGCACCGACCGGATCGGGCTGCTGCACCACGTCACCGCTGCCCTGGAACGGGCCGGGGTCGACCTGCTGTGGGCGAGGGTGGAGACCCTGGGCGCCTCGGTCGTCGACTCCTTCGGCATCGCCGGGGCACCGGACCGGCCCGCCCGCCGTGAGATCGAGCGGGCGGTGCTGGCCGCCGCGGCCGCTCGCCAGCTCAGCTGACCGCGCCCCGCCGCCCGCGTGTCCGTCTGCCGGTCACCGGGTCCGTGCGGTCCCGCCGTCCCGGGGGGCCGCACGGGTCCGCCGCGTTCGCGCGGGGTGCGGGCCCGGGCGGCTGCGGCGGCCTCGTGCGAAGGGGTCGGCGGGGTGACCCCGCGCGGCGGGGTGGTCCGCCGTGTTCGTGGTGGAACGATCCGTGAGCACCGGTCGTTGCCATCGGCATGAGCCGTGCGCATGCCGTCGATCCGTTCGTCGTCCGGCTCCCCGGCCGGACCCTGCTGCTGGTCGCCGGCCTGCCCGGGGCAGGGAAGTCCACCCTGCTGGCGGCGATGACGGCCCCGGCCGGTGCCCGGGTGCTCGACTCCGGTGCCGCCCGCGCGGCTCTCGCGCGCAGGCTCCCCGGCGCCGTGCCGTACGCGTGGTACCGCTGGCTCACCCACCTGGCGCACCGGAGCGGTGTCCTGCTGGCCTGCGCCGGGCGGGCGGACACCGTGGTGGTCCACCTCCCCGCGACCTCACCCGCGGTGCGTGCGGCCGTCCGGGCGCTGGCCAGGGTGGCACGCCGGGAGCCGCACCTGCTGTGGTTGGACGTGCCCGCCGACCAGGCGCTCGCCGGGCAGCGGGCCCGCGGGCGGGTGGTGCGGTCACGGTCGTTCGCGGTACACGTCGAACGCGCCCGGGGGACCTCCGAACGGCTGCGCGCGGGCCGCGAGCGGGGCTGGACATCGGTCCGCATCGCGGATCGCTCCGGCGCCCGCCGGGGGCTGGCACTGGCAAAGTAGGCTGGTAAGGGTGTTCGACTCCCTCTCCGAGCGGCTCGGATCCACGCTGCGTGACCTCCGCGGCAAGGGCCGGCTCTCCGACGCCGACATCGACGCCACCGCGCGCGAGATCCGGATCGCCCTGCTGGAGGCGGACGTCGCCCTGCCGGTGGTCCGCCAGTTCATCAACCGGGTCAAGGAGCGGGCCAAGAGTGCCGAGGTCTCGCAGGCCCTGAACCCGGCCCAGCAGGTCGTCAAGATCGTCAACGCCGAGCTCGTGGCGATCCTCGGTGGCGAGACGCGCCGGCTGAACCTCGCGAAGGAACCGCCGACCGTCATCATGCTGGCCGGCCTGCAGGGTGCCGGAAAGACCACCCTGGCGGGCAAGCTGGCCCGCTGGCTCAAGGGGCAGGGTCACACGCCGCTGCTGGTCGCCTGCGACCTGCAGCGCCCCAACGCGGTGAACCAGTTGCAGATCGTCGGGGAGCGCGCCGGCGTGCCGACCTTCGCGCCGCACCCGGGCACGACCGGTTCCGGCGAGCCGGCCGGGACCGCGGCGCACCCGCCCGGTGACCCGGTCGGCGTCGCCCGCGACGGCGTCGCGTACGCCCGTGACAAGCAGTACGACGTGGTCGTCATCGACACCGCGGGCCGGCTGGGCGTCGACGAGGAGCTGATGCGCCAGGCGTCCGAGATCCGGACGGCGGTGCAGCCCGACGAGGTCCTGTTCGTCGTGGACGCGATGATCGGTCAGGACGCCGTCGCCACCGCGGAGGCCTTCCGCGACGGCGTCGGATTCACCGGTGTCGTGCTGACCAAGCTCGACGGCGACGCCCGCGGTGGTGCCGCACTGAGTGTCCGAGAGGTCACCGGACAGCCGATCCTGTTCGCCTCCAACGGCGAGAAGCTCGAGGACTTCGACGTCTTCCACCCCGACCGGATGTCCTCGCGCATCCTCGGGATGGGTGACCTGCTGACCCTGATCGAGCAGGCCGAGCAGGTCTTCGACGCCGAGCAGTCGGCCGCCGCCGCGCAGAAGATCAGCTCCGGTGAGCTGTCGCTGGAGGACTTCCTCCAGCAGATGCTCCAGCTGCGCAAGATGGGGCCGATCGGCAACATCCTGAACATGCTCCCCGGTGCGAACCAGGGACAGATGAAGGCGGCGCTGGACCAGGTCGACGACAAGCAGATCGACCGGCTGCAGGCGATCATCCGGAGCATGACGCCCGCC
Source organism: Pseudonocardia sp. NPDC049635 (assembly GCF_040659795.1). Lineage (NCBI taxonomy): Bacteria > Bacillati > Actinomycetota > Actinomycetes > Pseudonocardiales > Pseudonocardiaceae > Pseudonocardia > Pseudonocardia sp. NPDC049635. Next base: position 291,921 of record NZ_JBFAON010000003.1, on the reverse strand, counting down.
GAGCGCGCCGACCCGAAGATGATCAACGCGTCCCGCCGGGTGCGCATCGCGAACGGCTCCGGTACCTCCGTTTCGGAGGTGAACGACCTGGTCAACCGCTTCTTCGAGGCCCGCAAGATGATGAAGCAGATGGCCGGTCAGTTCGGTCTCGGCGGTGGGCGGAGCGCGACGAAGAAGGTCCCGAAGAACCCGCGCAAGGCCCGGCAGGCCAAGAAGGGCCGGCGCAGCGGCAACCCGGCGAACCGGGCCGCGCAGGGCGCGCCGGACCTGTCGAGCCTCCCCCCGACGCTGCAGCAGCTGCCGCCCGGCCTCGGCTCCATGGACCAGCTCCCGCCGGGTTTCGACCCGTCCAAGCTGAACTTCGGGAAGAAGAAGTGACGTAGCCTCCGGGCCATGTCGGATCTTCCTGCCGCGGGGTGGCGGCTGCGCGGAACGTTGCTGGGTCCCGACGGTGCACAGGGCGCCGACCTCTACATCGACGGCTCCGGGCGGGTCAGCCCCGATCCGCTGCCCGGTGCCGAGGACCTGGCCACCGGCGGCTGGATCGTGCCCGGCCTCGTCGACGCGCACTGCCACGTGGGCCTGGGCCCGAACGGGCCGATCACGGATCTGGAGGAGTGCGCCGACCAGGCACGCACCGACCGGGACGCGGGGACCCTGCTGATCCGGGACTGCGGGTCGCCGGTGGACACCTCGGCCCTGCGGCTGCGCGAGGACCTCCCGGAGATCATCCGGGCCGGGCGGCACGTGGCCCGTCCCAAGCGCTACATCCCGGGCCTGGCCGCCGAGCTGGACGATCCACGACTGCTCGTCGAGGAGGTCCGCACCCAGGCCGCCCGTGGCGACGGCTGGGTGAAACTGGTCGGCGACTGGATCGACCGCGGCCTCGGCGACGGGGCCGATCTCGCCCCGCTCTGGCCGGACGAGGTGCTCGCCGAGGCCGTCGGAGCGGCCCACGAGATGGGAGCCCGGGTCACCGCGCACGTGTTCGGCACCGACGCGCTGCCCGGGCTGATCGGCGCCGGGATCGACTGCATCGAGCACGGCACCGGCCTGACCGACGACCTGATCTCCGAGATGGCCCGCCGCGGGACCGCGCTGGTCCCGACGCTGATCAACGTGGAGACGTTCCCGTCGATCGCGGAGCAGGCCACGAAGTACCCGCGTTACGCCGGGCACATGCGGGACCTGCACGCGCACGCCTGGGAGACGGTCGGCCGGGCGATCGAGGCCGGGGTGGCGGTCTACGCGGGCACCGACGCGGGCGGCGGCATCCGGCACGGCCGGATCGCCGACGAGGTCGCCGAGCTGGCGCGGGCCGGGCATCCGGACCCGATCGGCGCCGCCAGCTGGTCGGCGCGGGCGTGGCTGGGCCGCCCGGCCGGTCCCGTCGCGGGGGCGCCCGCCGATCTGGTCGTCTACGACCGTGATCCGCGCGACGACCTCGACGTGCTCCGGGACCCGTCGCTGGTCGTGATCAGGGGCCGTCGGGTATCTGTGGGGACATGAGTTCCACGCCGGGTCCCGCCGGCCACCCGTCGGACCCGGCGAGCCGCCCCGCCGGGTACGGCGCGCCGCAGCACGGCCCGGCCGCGTCGCAGTACGGCCCGGCCGGGCCGCCGTCGGTCACCGGCCCGGCCGGGCCGCCGCCCGGCCCCGGCGGGTCCGGGCCGCCGCAGCCGGGCCCGCCGCTCGGGCCGTTCGGGCTGAGCCCCTCACCGACCCCCCGGGTGCGCTGGGGGCTCTGGGCCTTCCTGGTCGTCGAGATCGTGTTCCTCGGCGCGTCGGTCGCGATGGCCTGGATCATCGACGTCGACTCCGCGGGCGGGGTGCTGCTGGCGATCGCGGTGCCGACGATGCTGGCGGCGCTGACCTGCGTGCTGTGGACGCTCTGGCGGGGCGACGGCCCGGTGGCGGACCTGGGCCTGCGGTGGCGCTGGGAGGACGTCGGCGTCGGTCTGCTGATCGGCATCGCCGGGCTGTTCGTCACCGTGCCGGCCGCGCTGCTCTACCTCTACCTGGTGGGCCCGGACGTCGGTACCTCGGTCGGGGTCGCGTTCGAGGGCATCACCGCCACCTGGCCGATCGCGCTCGGTGTGATGTTCGCGGTGGTGGTGATCGCGCCGGTCTGCGAGGAGATCGTCTACCGCGGGCTGCTCTGGAACGCGGTCGCGAAGTGGATCAGCAACCGCTGGGTGGTCTTCGTGATCACCACGCTGGTGTTCGCCATCGCCCACCTGGAGTTCCTGCGGGCCCCGCTGCTGTTCGTGGTGGCCCTGCCGCTGGGCGTGGCGCGCATCCTGACCGGCCGGATCACGGCCAGCATCGTGGCGCACGCGGTCAACAACTTCCTGCCCGGACTGGCCCTGGCCCTCATGCTGGTCGGGGCGCTGCCCGCGGTGTGAGCGCCGTCTGGCAGAATGACCGGTCGGGTCCGTGGCCGGCCCTCTACCAGCCACGGCCGATGACCTTCGAGTGAGCGAGCCCGTACCCCACGCGAGCGCCAGCTGACTCATCGCAGCACGACACGACATTCGCGAGGAGCACCACAGCGTGGCCGTCAAGATCAAGCTGATGCGTCTGGGCAAGATCCGTCAGCCGTACTACCGCGTCGTCGTCGCGGACTCCCGTACGCGCCGGAACGGTCGGGCCATCGAGACGATCGGCAAGTACCACCCGAAGAACGAGCCGAGCCTGATCGAGATCGACTCGCAGCGGGCGCAGTACTGGCTGGGTGTCGGCGCGCAGCCGACCGAGTCGGTGCAGAACCTGCTGGAGATCACCGGCGACTGGCAGAAGTTCAAGGGCCTGCCCGGTACCGAGGGCACCCTCAAGCCGCAGCCGGAGAAGGCCGACAAGCTCGCCCGGTTCCAGCAGGCGCTGGCCGAGGCGAACGACGAGCCGACCACCGCGGCCACCACGCCGAAGAAGAAGGGTGGCAACGAGCGGGTCGGCAAGACCGCGGACGCCGCCCCGGCCGAGGCCGCCACGAAGAGCGACGACGTCGTCGACGCCACCAAGGACGCCGACGCGCCTGCCGCCGAGTCGTGATCCGGCGGGTCACGGGCACCGCGGGAGCGACGGCATGAGCGTTCTCGCGGACGCGCTCGAGCATCTCGTGCGCGGCATCGTCGATCACCCCGACGACGTCCGGGTGGAGCTGGTGACCGGCCGGCGCGGCCGGATCCTCGAGGTCCGCGTGCATCCCGACGACCTGGGCAAGGTGATCGGCCGGGGCGGCCGGACCGCGACCGCGCTGCGCAACGTCATCGGTGGCGTGGGCGGCCGGGGGGTCCGGGTCGACGTGGTCGACACCGACCGGTGACGGGCCCCGTCCCGCACGACACCGACGCCGGCCGGGCCTCCGGGGACTCCTCGGAGGTCCTGGTCGGCGTCGTCGTGCGTGTGCACGGCCTGCGCGGTGAGGTCGTCGTCGACGCCCGGACCGACTCGCCGCGCGACCGGTTCGCGCCGGGGGCGGTGCTGCGGGCCGTCCGGCGCGGCGGCACCGGGCCGGCGGTGCTGACCGTCACCTCCGCCCGGCCGCACTCCGGTCGCTGGCTGGTCCTGTTCGACGGGGTGGCCGACCGGGACGCGGCGGAGGCGCTGCGCGGGGTGCAGCTGTTGCTCCCGACCGCCGAGCTGGACGCCCCGGAGGACCCGGACGAGTTCCACGTCCATCAGCTCACCGGGCTGCGGGCCGAGCTGGCCGACGGCACCGTCGCCGGCGAGGTCGTCGACGTCGTGCACGGCCCCGGTGGCTCGTTGCTCGTCGTCCGGCGCCCGGCCGGGCACGACGCGCTGGTCCCGTTCGTGGGCGCCATCGTCCCGACGGTGGACCTGGCGGGTGGACGCGTCGTCCTCGACCCGCCGGAGGGGCTGCTCGATCCGGCCGAGGACTGACTCCCTGCCTCGGGCCCGGTGACATCGCGTCACCGGGCCTTTCTCATGCTCCTGTTGTCAACTTCAGTTGACAACAGGAGCGCGTCAACCTATGTTGACAACCATGAGTGATGCGACGGCGGTGGCCGCGGCGGCGTCCAGCAAGGACCCGGCCGTCGGTCTCGCGGCGGTGGCGGCCCTGCGCGGGCTGCAGGAGTCCCTGGAGGAGCTCCAGGTGACCAACGCCCGTGACCAGGGCTGGTCCTGGCAGCAGATCGCCGAGGCGTTGCAGATCAGCCGGCAGGCGGTGCACAAGAAGTACCGCAGGCTCGGCCTGTAGAGGGGAGACGACCGTGTTCGAGAGGTTCACCGACCCGGCCCGGCAGGTCGTGGTCATCGCCCAGGAACAGGCGCGTGAGCGCGGGGCCGCCCGGATCGGGCCCGAGCACCTTCTGCTCGGGGTCCTGCGCTGCCCGGGCAGCCCGGGGGAGACGCTGCTGCGCGGGGCGGGGGTGGGGACGGCCGAGGTCGAGAGCGCGCTCGCCACGGGGACCGGTACGGCCGAGGCTCTGGCCACCCTGGGGATCGACCTCGACGAGGTCCGCCGGGCCGCCGAGGAGTCCTTCGGTCCCGGTGCGCTGGAGCGGCGCCGCAGCCGCCGGTGGTTCGCGGGACACATCCCGTTCGAGAAGGCGTCGAAGAAGAGCCTGGAGCTCGCGCTGCGCGAGGCCGTCCGGCTCGGTGACCGGCACATCGGCACCGAGCACGTGCTCCTCGGACTGCTGCACCCCGACCACGCGGCCTCGCGGGTGCTCGAACGGTACGGCGTCACGCTCGCCGGGATGCGCCGGGCCGTCGACGCACTGGACGGGCGCGGGGGCCGGCGCGCCGGCTGAGTGGTGATCCCGCCCCCGGGCCGCAGCACCTGCGGCGGACCCGCCCGGGGGCACCTCCAGGAACGGCCGGGACTGGCGTCCTGCGACGATCCGCCACGTGCGGATCGACGTCGTCACCATCTTCCCGGCCTACCTGGACCCGTTGCGCGAGGCGCTGCTCGGGCGCGCCGTCGAACGCGGACTGCTCGACGTGGCGGTGCACGACCTGCGCCGCTGGACGCACGACGTGCACCAGGCCGTCGACGACGCCCCGTACGGCGGCGGGCCGGGGATGGTGATGCGCCCCCAGGTGTGGGGCGAGGCACTGGACGAGGTCCTTGCGGCCGGGCCGCGACCGGCGCGGCTGGTGGTCCCGACACCGGCCGGGCGGCCGTTCACCCAGGCCACCGCGCGGGCCTGGGCGGCCGAGCCGCGGTTGGTGTTCGCCTGCGGCCGCTACGAGGGCATCGACGAGCGGGTGCTGCTCGACGCGCGGGCCAGGGGCGTCGAGGTCGACGAGGTCTCGATCGGGGACTACGTGCTCGTCGGTGGTGAGGCCGCGGTCCTGGTGATGGTCGAGGCGGTGGCCCGGCTGCTGCCCGGGGTGCTCGGGAACCCGCGCTCGGCGGAGGAGGACTCGTTCTCCGACGGGCTGCTCGAAGGGCCCTCCTACACCCGGCCGGAGATCTGGCGCGGGCTCGCCGTGCCGGAGGTGCTGCGCAGCGGCAACCACGCGGCGATCGCCCGCTGGCGCCGCGACCGCGCGCTGGAACGGACCCGCGATCGTCGTCCCGATCTGCTCGACGCCCTCCCGCCGGGCGCGCTCGACGCCACCGATCGCGCGGTGCTGGACGCCGGGCGGCACGGCCCGGACGCGGACTGAGCGGATCCGCGAGCGGTGCGGGTGCGGGCCGGCCCGGGTGCCCGCCCGACGGCTGCACCGACCGCCGGTCGGAGCCTCGTCACGGGGTCCGGCCCCGGTGGTCCCGGACCGATCGGACCACCGGGTGTCCGGACCGATCCGCCCGTCTGGCACTATGGACGGGTTGCCAGCGCCGTGTGCGGTGCCCGGTGACGGTGGTGCGTGCCGGTCGAGGCGATCGTGCGCCGCACGGGCCGTACCGGAGCCCGCCACCCGGACGAGCGGCCCACCGACGAGGTGCGGATCACCCGGGTGGCCCCGGGCGAGACCCGGAACGAGCCGGGGTGGCACCGCACGACCTGCACGAACACGCACGACACACGAGGACGGACCGTCGACATGAACACCCTGGACGCTCTGGAGGCGCAGACCCTGCGCTCCGACATCCCGAACTTCCGGCCCGGGGACACGCTCAAGGTGCACGTGAAGGTCATCGAGGGCAACCGGACCCGTACCCAGGTCTTCCAGGGTGTGGTCATCCGCCGGCACGGCTCCGGCGCCCGGGAGACCTTCACCGTCCGCAAGATCTCGTTCGGGGTCGGCGTCGAGCGCACCTTCCCGGTCCACACGCCGAACATCGACAAGATCGAGGTCGCGACCCGCGGCGACGTACGCCGGGCGAAGCTGTACTACCTCCGTGACCTGCGCGGCAAGGCCGCGAAGATCAAGGAGCGTCGCGAGGCCCCGTCCGCGTCCTGACCGTCACCCCGTCGTGACGGGCTGGTGACGTAATCTCGAACCGTGGCCTTCCCCGAGCTCCCCGATGACCGCCGGGCCCGCCCCCGGCGGTATCGCGGCAGCGATGCTCCCGAGCGCCCCGGTCGGCGACGGGCCCCCGAGGCCCCGCCGCCCGCGGCCGCCCACGGGGGCGCGGGGTCCGAGCAGGACTGGCTGCTGGGCGCGGCGCTGCAGCACGGCGTCCCGGCCCGTACCGATGACCCGGCCGAGCAGGAGTCCTACGGCGTCCGGACCCGGCACGCCGACCCCGAGCCCGGGGACGACCGTCCCGGCCGCTACCGCAACGGGTACGGCACCGTCGCCGGTGAGCGCCGGGCCCGGCACGGTTCCGGGCGCAACGGCGCCGCTCCCGGCCCGGACGCGAACCCCGATGGCCACCACTCGTCGTACGGTGCCGCCGAGGGGCCCGCGCGCAACGGTCACCAGCCGCCGCGCGCTGCAGGTGGCGGGCCGTCGCACGGCCCGGAGGGGTCGGCGGCCGACGGTGCCGACTCGCTGAGAGCCCGTTACGCCGGGCGGCTCGGTGAGGGCGGGGCCACCGGTACCGGCGGCCGCAGGCGCGCCGAGGACCGTTCCTGGCCGCCCGCCGGTCGCGCCCGCCGCGACGATGCCGAGCCCGGTCGCTCCCGCCGCGCCGACGACGGCGGCGACGCCCGCCCGAGGCGCGCCCGGCCCGAGATCGACGAGCCCCGCCCCGGGCGTCCCCGGCATCCGGAGGCCGGCGAGCCCCGCCCGGCGCGCACCGGCAGCCACCGGCGCGAGCGCGGGCCGGCGGACGCTCCGCCGAGGGGTCCGGGGGCCGAGCCGCGCATCGGCCACCGGCCGGTCGACGCACCGGGCAGGTCCGGTGGTCCCGTGACCGGCAGGCGGGCCGGTCCGGAGCAGCCCCGCGGGTTCGACCCCGCGGCCGGTGCCGGCCACCAGGACGGCCACCCCCGCCGGGCCGGTCGTGCGGACCGCCCGGACGGCGGGTACATCCGTCCCGGAGCGGTCGAGCGGTCCCTGCCACAGGTACCCGACGGGCCGCCCCGGCGCCGTGCGGCCGGGAGCGGGATCCCCGCGCGGTCGGCCCCGCCGGAGGGTCGGCACGGCGCCGACGCAGCCGCGCCCGCCGCCTACGACGACTCCGCGCGACGACGCCCGGCAGGTCCTGAGTTCCGGTCGGGCCCGGCCGTGCCCGCAACGGCGGGCCCCGTCGCGCCGACGGCACGCCCGGCGGCGCCGCCGCCGGGCCGGGTGCCCTCCGCCCCGCTCCCGCGCAGCCCGTTGCCGCCGGAGGAGACCACCGTGTTCGGCGGTCCTCCGGCACCGGCCCGCGTTCCGCAGCACGGTGCCCCGCCCGCCGACGAGGGATACGCCCCGGTCGACGAGGGGTTCGACGAGTCCGGTGAGGCCGGGTCGGTCGAGCCGGGCCGTCGTCGGGCGCGCCGGCCCGTCCCGGACGTGCCGGAGCCCGCCGACCAGGACCTCGACGAGCAGCCCGAGGAGGCCTCCGCCGACGAGGGCACGGCCGAACCGCCCGCGGGCAGGCGTGGCGGGCCGTCCGGGATCGCCGGGCGGATCGCCGCCCTGACCGGGCGGTCGAAGGCGACCCAGGGTGAGGACGGGGAGAAGCGCCAGCTGGCGTTCTGGAAGGAGATGTTGCTGCTCGCCGGCGTCGCGCTGCTGCTGACGGTGCTGATCCAGACGTTCCTGGCGAAGGTCTACGTGATCCCGTCCGGCTCGATGGAGACGACCCTGCACGGCTGCACCGGCTGCACCAACGACCGGGTCCTCGTCGACAAGGTGACCTACAACTTCACCGACATCTCGCCGGGTGACATCGTCGTGTTCCGGGGCACGGACGGCTGGAGCGCCGAGGGCTCGACCGCCGGTGGCGGATCGGCCAATCCGCTGCTGCGGGGCTTGGAGACCATCGGCTCGCTGGTCGGTTTCGCTCCACCGGACGAGAAGGACTTCGTCAAGCGGGTGATCGCCGTCGGTGGTCAGACGGTGGCCTGCTGCGACGCGTTGAACCAGGTCATGGTGGACGGCCAGCCCCTGGAGGAGCCCTACGTCTACTACCTGCCGGAGGCCGGCCCGGCCCGGCAGATCCCGTTCGGACCGGTGACGGTGCCCGAGGGCGAGTACTGGATGATGGGCGACTCCCGCAACAACTCCGCGGACTCCCGGGCGGCCGGGCACGGGCCGATCCCGGAGGAGAACGTCATCGGCAAGGCGCGGCTGATCGTGCTGCCCTTCGACCGGTTCGGCTGGCTCGGCTCGACCGACCCGCAGACCGCGACGGCGTCGGCGGGGCCGGGGCTGCCCGACGGTCTCCCGCTGGGGCTGGGCATGATGGGGGCCCTGCCGTTCGCACTCGGCCGCCGTCGCATGCTGCGCGCCCGCGCCGAGGCGGAGCGGTTCCTGCCCGCAGTGCGCCCCCCGTCGGGGTGGCGCCGGAGATCCTGACCGGGAGCAGCGTGCCGGTTCCCCCGTACCGAGGCCGACCGGCCGCGGCGGTCCGTCGCGCGCGACCGGTCCGGCGGCGCCCGCTCCGGGTGTTGCCCGACGGGTTGCGGCCCCCGCGCGCCGTGGTCCGCGACGCCGGCAGCTGGACCCTGCAGTCGGTGCTCCAGCGGCACGGTCTCGGCCCGGTCGCCGGGGTGGACGAGGCGGGTCGCGGTGCCAGCGCCGGGCCGCTGGTGGTCGCGGCGTGCGTACTGCGCCCGGGTGACGCGAGGGCGCTCGACGGGCTGACCGACTCCAAGCTGCTGACACCGGCCGCGCGGGAGTACTGGTTCGACCGGATCGTCCGGCGGGCCCTGGACCGGGCGGTGATCGTCGTCCCGCCGGCGGAGGTCGACCGGCGGGGGGTGCACGTCGCCAACATCGAGGGGATGCGGCGCGCGGTCGCCGCGCTCACGGTCGCACCGCCCGGGTACGTGCTCACCGACGGCTTCGCCGTGCGTGGCTTCGGTCGTCCCGCCCTCGCGGTGCCGAAGGGTGACCAGGTCGCGGCCTGCATCGCGGCCGCGTCGGTGCTGGCGAAGGTGACCCGGGACCGGATCATGACCGAGCTCGACACCGTGCACGACCGCTACGGGTTCGCCGTGCACAAGGGCTACAACACCCCGGAACACGAGGCGGCGTTGCACGAGTACGGGCCGTGCGCGGAGCACCGCTTCTCGTTCGCGAACGTCGCCGCGGTGGCCGGGCGCGGCGTGCCGACCGGGCTGGTCCACAATGAGGTCCGGAACGAGGAGGTCCCCGAGGACGTGGAGGGAGCCGCCGGCGAGGCGGGTCCGACTCGATGGGAGCCGATGGAGATCGTCACAGGAGGAGCGGGCCGGTGAGCGCCGAGGATCTCGAGAAGTACGAGACCGAGATGGAGCTCACGCTCTACAAGGAGTACCGGGACATCGTCGCCCAGTTCTCCTACGTGGTGGAGACGGAGCGCAGGTTCTACCTGGCGAACTCGGTGGACGTGGCGCCGCGCAACGCCGACGGCGAGGTCTACTTCGAGGTGCGCATGTCGGATGCGTGGGTGTGGGACATGTACCGGCCGGCGCGGTTCGTGAAGAACGTGCGGGTGGTGACGTTCAAGGACGTCAACATCGAGGAGCTGGACACCCCCGACCTGCGGTTGCCGGGCGACCAGGCGTTCCCGGGCTGAGCCGGGCCCCCGCCGAGTCTGCCGCACACCCCTGACGGTGCGGGGGCACGCGGACCGCGGCTCCGGGTGCCCGTCCCCAGGTGCCCGATCCGTCCACAGGTTCGCGATCAGTGGGTGCGACGCGTCCGCATGACCCGATCGTGGACCCATGGCAGCGAAGGACGAGCTCGGGCGCCGCGGTGAGGACACCGCCGCCGAGTACCTACAGCGGGAGCACGGGATGGTCGTGCTGTCGCGCAACTGGCGGTGCCGGGCGGGTGAGCTCGACATCGTCGCGAGCGACCGGGATCGGCGCCTCGTCGTCTGTGAGGTGAAGACCCGCTCCGGCACCCGTTTCGGCGAACCCGCCGAGGCGGTCACGGCGTACAAGATCCGGCGGATCCGGGGTCTCACGCACGAGTGGATGGCCGCGCACCGCCTGCCCTGGCTGGAGGTGCGATTCGACGTCGTCGCGGTGCTGATGCCACCGGGCCGGCCCCCGACCCTGGTGCACTATCCGGGCGCGTTCTGATGCCGGCGCCGGCACGGGTGTGGTCGGTCGCCCTGCACGGGGTCGACGGTGTCCCGGTCGAGATCGAGACGGTGGTCGGCGGCGGCATTCCCGGGGTCCATCTGGTCGGCTTGCCGGACGCGTCGCTGCAGGAGGCCAAGGACCGGGTGCGGTCGGCGGTGGTGCACTCGGGGCGGGACTGGCCGAACGAGCGGATCGTCCTGGCGCTGTCCCCGGCGACCCTGCGCAAGACCGGATCGCGTTTCGACGTGGCCCTGGCCTGCGGGGTGCTGGCGGCCACCGGATCGATCCCGCCGGAGCGGTTGCGGGGTACCGCGCTGCTGGGCGAGCTGGCGCTCGACGGCCGGTTGCGGCCGGTGCGCGGTGTGCTGCCGTGCCTGCTCGCCGCCCGGGAGGCGGGCATGAGGCGGGCGGTCGTGCCGCGCGCGGTGCTGGCCGAGGCAGCGCTGGTGGACGGTCTCGACGCGCGCGGCGCCGACCGGCTCACCGACGTGCTGGAGTGGGCCTCGGGCGATCGCGAGCTGGACCGGCCCTCCGCCACCGGTGTGCCGGAACCGGTCGCCGGGACCGAGGTCCCGGAGCTGTCCGACGTCCTGGGGCAGGACGATGCCCGGCGGGCCCTGGAGATCGCCGCGGCCGGCGGGCACCATCTGCTGATGGTCGGTCCCCCGGGGACCGGCAAGACGATGCTGGCCCAGCGGATCGTCGGCCTGCTCCCCGAGCTGGGCCGGTCCGAGGCGCTGCAACTGGCCGCGATCCGTTCGGTCGCCGGCCACCTCGGGCGGGCCGCGCCGCTGAGCGTGCTCGCTCCGTTCGTGGCACCGCACCACTCGGCGTCGGTCGCGGCGTTGCTCGGTGGCGGCAGCGGGGTGGCGCGGCCGGGAACGGTGTCGCTGGCGCACCGCGGGGTGCTCTTCCTCGACGAGTGTCCGCACTGGCCGGCGACCGCGCTGGACTCGCTGCGGACCCCGCTGGAGGAGGGTGAGGTGCGGCTGGCCCGGGCCGACGGGACGGTCCGCTACCCCGCGCGCTTCCAGCTGGTCCTGGCAGCCAATCCCTGTCCGTGCGCACCGCCGGTCGACCGGGACTGTCGATGCCGGCCCGACGTCCGCCGCCGCTACCTGTCCCGGCTGTCCGGTCCGCTGCTCGACCGGGTGGATCTGCGCGTGCAGATGTCCCCGGTGACGGTGCTCTCGGCGGCCGGGGAGCGCGGTGAGGACACCGCGACCGTCCGGGCCCGGGTGCTCGAGGCACGGGCGGCCGCCGTCGAGCGCTGGTCGGCCGACGGTTGGCGATGCAACGCCGAGGTGCCCGGTACCGTGCTGCGCTCCCGCTTCCGGCTGCCGCGGGCCGTGCTGGCCTCCCTGGAGGCGCGGCTGGAGGCGGGGGAGCTGACCGCGCGGGGGGTCGATCGGGCGATGCGGGTCGCCTGGACGCTCGCGGATCTGGCCGGTTCCGCCCGGCCCGGTCGCGCGGACGTGGATGCGGCGCTCTACTTCCGGGACCGGGGGGCGGCGTGATCCCGCCGGTGCCCGAGGAGGTCCTCCGGGCGCGCGCCTACCTGCTGCGCACGGTCGAACCCCCGAGCCGGGATCTGGTGCGCCTGATCGAGCAGCACGGCCCGGTCGAGGTCGCGGACCGGGTGCGGCGGGGCGCGGTGCCCGAGGCGCTGCTGGAGCGGGCGGCGGCCCGCCGCGGGGCCGACACCTCCGAGGCCGACCTCGCGGAGGCCGCTGCGGCGGGCTCCCGGCTGCTGGTGCCGGAGGACCCGCAGTGGCCCGGCTGGCAGTTCGCGGCGTTCGACACCACCCGGCGGGCCGATCTGGCACCACCGGTGGCGCTGTGGGCCAGGGGCCCGGGTGACCCGTCCATCCTGGCGGACCGGTCGGTGACGGTCGTCGGGGCCCGGGGAGCGACCCGCTACGGCCTGCATGCGGCCGCCGACTTCGCCTCGGTACTCGCCCGCCGGGGCGTCACCGTGTTCTCCGGTGCCGCGTTCGGCATCGACGCCGCAGCGCACCGCGGGGCGCTGGCGGCCGGTGGCCGGACCGTCGCCGTGCTGGCCTGCGGCCCGGACCGGGTCTACCCGGCTGCGCACGCCGAACTGATCGAGCGGATCGCCGACACCGGGCTGGTGCTCACCGAGTACCCGCCCGGCACCGTCCCTGGCCGGCTCCGGTTCCTGGTCCGGAACCGGTTGCTCGCGGCGCTGGGGGCGGGTTGCCTGGTGGTCGAGGCCGGAACCCGCAGCGGTTCGAAGCGGACGGCGTCGGACGCGGTGGCGCTCCGCCGCCCGCTCATGGCCCTTCCGGGCCCGGTGACCTCGGCGATGTCGGTGGGTTGTCACGAGCTGATCCGGAGCAGGCGAGCGGAACTGGTCGGCAGGCCCGAGGACGTGCTGGAGATCATCGGCAGGCTCGGCGCCGATCTCGCACCGGAACGGGTCGCCGAACGCCGCCCGACCGACGGGCTCGCAACCGGGACACTCGCGGTGCACGACGCGCTCCCGGTGCGCGCGGCGTGGTCGGCCGCCCGGATCGGCGAGGTCGCGGGTGTCGCACCCGACGCGGTGCGGATCGCGCTGGTCGAGCTGGAGGGGCGCGGGCTGGTCGAGTACCACCAGGGTCTGTGGCAACGCCCGGCGCGCCGGAGCGGTCCTTGACCGGGCAGCCGCGGCCGCGCACGGTCCGTGCATGGCGCGCACACGGGCCGGCGGGGCCGACCCCGAGAACTGCCTCGCTCCGGAGGTCTCCTCGGCGCTGGAGGCGTTCACCGGTCACCTGCTGCACGAACGCGGTCGGTCGGGGCACACCGTGCGCGGGTACCGCTCCGACCTCACCGATCTCCTGCGCGACCTGCCCGGGCTCGGTGCGCTGGATCTGGACCACCTGCGCAGGCGGCTGGCCGCGACACACGCCGCCGGCGCCGGGCGGGCGACCATGGCCCGTCGCACGGCCGCCGCCCGGACGTTCTGTGCCTGGGCCGTCCGCACCGGGCGCCTCGCGCACGACCCGGCCGTCCGGCTCGGCTCGCCGGGCACGGCCACGGCACTGCCCGAGGTCCCGACCGTCGAGGAAGCGGCGGCCGTCCTGGACGCGGTGCTCTCCGGGGCGACCGAGGACGATCCGGAGGCCCTGCGCGACCTGCTCGTGCTCGAGCTGCTCTACGGCACCGGGATCCGGGTGGCGGAGCTCTGCGGCCTGGACCTGGACCAGGTCGACGAAGCCGGCCGCACGCTGCGGGTGAGGGGCAAGGGTGATCGCGAACGGACGGTCGTGTTCGGCGTCCCGGCGGCACGGGCCGTGCGTCGCTGGCTCGATCGCGGTCGGCCCGCGCTGGCGCGGCCGGGGTCCCCGCCGGCGCTCCTGCTGGGGGTGCGGGGCGGGCGGCTGGATCCGCGGGTGGCTCGAACGATCGTGCACCGTGCGATGCAGGCGGTCCCGGGCGCCACCGACGTGGGGCCGCACGGGCTGCGGCATGCCGCAGCGACGCATCTTCTCGAGGGGGGCGCGGATCTTCGTTACGTACAGGAGTTACTCGGTCACGCTACGCTGTCAACGACACAGCTCTACACACATGTGACCGTTGATCGGCTGAAGGTGGTTCATGACCAGGCCCACCCTCGGGCGTGAGGCGCCCCCGCGGGCGTCCGTCCGGCCTCCCGCGTCCCCCGGTACCCCAGGAGCGGCCCTCGGCCGGAGGACGAGCGGCGCCGCGTTGCCGCACAGCACGCTCGCGGCCGTCGCGGAGCCGCCCCCGGACGTTCCGCGGGAACCGGGCGGCCCGGTCGACGGGCCCCCGAGCCCCTCGCCGCCCCGGGCGGGCGACGGGTGGATCGCGCTGGTCCCACCGGGCGGCGCTGCGGCGGCCGACACGCCCGGGCCGGTGCGGGACCACCTGATCGAGACCGTCGATCCCGACGAGGTGCCGCTGTGGCGCGCGTTCCTCGCGCACCGGTGCCCGGATGTCCGGCGCAGGCTCGTGGAGCGGCACGGGCGGCTGGTCCGGGGCGTCGGCGTGAAGCTCGCCGTGCGGTTGCCCGCCTCGATCGAGCTGGTCGACCTGATGCAGTCGGGCACCTTCGGCCTGATGGAGGCGGTCGACCGGTTCGACCCGGCCCGAGGGATCCGCTTCGAGGGATACGCGGCCCAGCGGATACGCGGGGCGATGCTCGACGAGCTGCGCGCCCAGGACTGGGTCCCGCGGACCGTGCGGGCCAGGATCCGGGAGGTCGAACGGGCCCGGGACGCCCTCCGCTCCCGGGTGGGGCGGCCGGCCACCGACCGCGAGCTCGCGGCCGAGCTGGGCATCGGCCTGCGTGAGCTGCGCCTCGCGGTCCGGCCCCGTCACCTCGTCAGCAGCGAGGACCTGGCGGAGAACGCGATGCCGGGCCAGGACGGCCTGCCCGTCCTGCTCGGTGACGACTCCCTGGACCCGGTCGCGGTCACGGTCCGCCGGGAGACCTCGCAGGAGCTCAGAGCGGCGATCGCGCAGCTCGGCGAGCGGGACCGGATGGTCGTGCAGCTCTACTACCTGCAGAACCTGACGCTCGCCGAGATCGGTGCGCTGCTCGGGGTCACCGAGTCCCGGGTGTGTCAGCTGCACGCCAGAGTGATCACGAGACTGCGCGGCCGGATGGTGCACGCGATCGCCGGTTGATCTCCGGCCGCTCACCGGCTGCCCACCTCCGGGGCCTGCCGGTCCGGGATGGGGCGGTGGTCCGGGGGAGCGCCGTCCCATGGCAGCAGCCGGACCCGTGGTGGGCGCAACAGCACCAGCGGATCGAGATGGTCGAGCCGGTCACGTCGCACGCCCCAGTGCAGACATGCCGCGACCGGGCACCCGGGGTGGCCGGCCTGCAGCGCACCGAGCGGGTCACCCGCCGCGACGGTGCTGCCGGCCGTGACCGTCGCCGTCACCGGTTCGTAGGTGCTGCGCAGGCCGTCGGGATGGTCGATCGACACGACCCCGCGTCCCGCCACCGGGCCGGCGAACGCCACGGTCCCCTCCCGGGCGGCGAGGACGGCCTGTCCGGTCCCGCCGGCGAGATCGGCGCCGCGGTGCCCGGGGCCGTAGCGGAAGGTGGGGCGGCGGAACGCACCGGTGACCGGCGGGGGCGGATGCAGCGGCCACGAGTAGTGCGCCCCGGGGGCCGGGATCCCGGCCCCCGGGGGGCGCGGCGGTGCGGGAACCGGTGCGGCCGCCGCCCCCGGAACCTCGGGACCTCCCGGCCCCGCGAGTTCTCCTGAACCCCCGGGGCCTCCGGTGCCCCCCGGGCCCCGCGGACTCCG
Source organism: Pseudonocardia sp. NPDC049635 (assembly GCF_040659795.1). Taxonomy (NCBI): domain Bacteria; kingdom Bacillati; phylum Actinomycetota; class Actinomycetes; order Pseudonocardiales; family Pseudonocardiaceae; genus Pseudonocardia; species Pseudonocardia sp. NPDC049635. The sequence goes on along the minus strand of NZ_JBFAON010000003.1, from coordinate 276,047 downwards.
CGGGTCACCGGGACCGTGCGGGTCTCCGTGGCCGTGCGGGTCTCCGTGGCCGTGCGGGTCACCGGGACCGTGCGGGTCTCCGGGACCGTCCGGGTCTTCGGGAACGGAGGGCGTGCCGGGACCGGGTGCCACGTGAGGCGGTGGCGCCGGTGGATCCGGTGCCGGACCGGCCGGACCGGCCGGAGCGGCCGGTGGGCGGATCACCGCCCGGACGCTCTGCTCCGCGGGGTCGGCCCCGGCCGGCCAGGGCCCGGTCGCCGCTGCGAGCACGACCGCCACGGCTGCACCGATCGCCACCGCCCGGAGCAGGCCCCGCATCCGGGGCCCAGGCCGGTGCACGTGCCGCGGACGGTCCCCCCGCCCCGGGAACGCCGCCCGCCCCGGGAACGCCGCCCGCCACGGGAACGCCGCCCACCACGGGAACGCCGCCCACCACGGGAACGCCGCCCACCACGGGAACGACACCTGCCCCGGGAACGACTCCTCCCGCGGGCCTGGCACCCCCCACGCGCGCCTCACCCCCGAACGCTCACCGCCACCTGAGCGCGTACCCGGCCCGGCCCGGACGGCGCGCCCCGTCACCGCGGACCTGCCCCGCGGCGGTCCGAGCGGCCGGGCGGGGGACGGTGTGACCACCCGTGTCGAGTCCACCTCGTGAGCCTGCGACCGCCCGCGGCGCCGGCACCCGCGGATCGCGGACCTGTGGACGGATCGGGTACCTGTGGAGCGTCCGAGAGCACCACCGGTGGGCCCGCTGAGAATGCCCGGACGCAGCTCGGCGACGGCTGCGCGACCGCGAACGGGCTCCGCCGCGGGCGGCCGGACACCCCGGGCGTACACTGGTACCCGCACCACGCTCTGTGTGGTGACTTCGCGTGCCCGCGTCCCCGGCTCGCCATCGCTGCAGCTCCCTGCAGGGTACGGCGCCGGGAGCGGAGACCGGGCGGTCCCGCGGATCCGATCGTCGAGTTCTCTGGCGGCCGGTGAATCGGGCCCGGTCCCGCGGCGGGCGCCAGGGCGGCCCACCCACCGGGTGGTCCCGCAGTGAACCGCACGCGCGGCATCCGCCGCGCCCGATACGAAGGGTGAACGCAGGCCATGGCCGTCGTCACCATGAAGCAGCTGCTCGACAGCGGCGTGCACTTCGGGCACCAGACCCGTCGCTGGAACCCGAAGATGAAGCGCTACATCCTCACCGAGCGCAACGGCATCTACATCATCGACCTCCAGCAGACGCTGTCCTACATCGACCGCGCCTACGAGTTCGTGCGCGAGACCGTCGCGCACGGCGGGACGATCATGTTCGTCGGCACCAAGAAGCAGGCCCAGGAGGCCATCGCCGACGAGGCCGGCCGGGTCAACATGCCGTACGTGAACCAGCGCTGGCTGGGCGGCATGCTCACGAATTTCCAGACCGTGCACAAGCGGCTGCAGCGCCTCAAGGAGCTCGAGGCGATGGAGCAGACCGGTGGTTTCGAGGGGCGCACCAAGCGCGAGATCCTCACGCTCACCCGTGAGAAGGACAAGCTCGAGAAGACCCTCGGCGGTATTCGCGACATGTCCAAGGTCCCGTCCGCCGTCTGGATCGTGGACACCAAGAAGGAGCACATCGCCGTCGGCGAGGCCCGGAAGCTCAACATCCCGGTCGTCTCCATCCTGGACACCAACTGCGACCCGGACGAGGTCGACTTCCCGATCCCGGGCAACGACGACGCGATCCGTTCGGCCGCGCTGCTCACCAAGGTGATCGCGAAGGCGGCGGCCGACGGCCTGGTCGCCCGTGGTGCCCGCCGCGGTGAGGGCGAGGCCCCCGCCGAGCAGCCGCTCGCGGAGTGGGAGCAGGACGTGCTGGCCGGCTCCGAGGTGGGTACCGACGGTGCCGCCATCGCGGCCGCCGGCAGCGACGGTGCCTCCGCCGCGACCGCGCCCACCACCTCCAGCAACGGCACCCAGAACTGAGCGGGCCCGGGCCGGGCCACGGCCCGGCCCGGGTCCCGTCGCCGGTGCTTCCCGGGCGATCCATTCCCGTCACGACCCAGAGGACGAGAGACACCTGATGGCGAACTACACCGCCGCCGACGTCAAGCGGCTCCGGGAGCTGACCGGCTCCGGGATGATGGACTGCAAGAAGGCCCTGGAGGAGTCCGAGGGCGACTTCGACAAGGCCGTCGAGCTCCTGCGCATCAAGGGTGCGAAGGACGTCGGCAAGCGCGCCGAGCGCGCCACGGCCAACGGCCTGGTCGTCGCCGAGGGCGGCATCATGGTCGAGCTCGACTGCGAGACCGACTTCGTCGCCAAGTCCGACGACTTCATCGCGCTGGCCGAGAAGATCCTCAAGGCCGCGGTCGAGCAGAAGCCGGCCGATCTGGCCGAGCTGGCCGAGGCGAAGCTCGACGACAAGACCGTCGGCGAGGCCGTCCAGGAGCTCTCCGCCCGGATCGGCGAGAAGTTCGAGCTCAAGCGCTACGTGAACGTCGACGGCCCGACCGCCGTCTACCTGCACAAGCGTTCGACCGACCTGCCTCCCGGCATCGGCGTCGTGCTGTCCTACGACGGCGGTGACGACGAGACGGCCCGCAGCCTGGCGATGCATGTCGCCGCGGCCCGCCCGCAGTACACCACCCGTGACCAGGTGCCCGGCGACCTCGTCGAGAACGAGAAGCGCATCGCCGAGGCCACCGCGCGCGAGGAGGGCAAGCCCGAGCAGGTGCTCCCGAGGATCGTCGAGGGCCGGGTCAACGGCTTCTACAAGGACGTCGTGCTCCTCGAGCAGCCGTCCGTGCTCGACCCGAAGAAGTCCGTGAAGGCGATCGCCGACGAGGCGGGCCTGACCGTCAAGGACTTCGTCCGTTTCGAGGTCGGCCAGGACTGATCCGGCTCACCCGGCCCGGGCGGTGCGGTACGCGCCGCCCGGGCCCGGGGTGAGAGGATCGGTGTGGGAACAGCGAGTACGACAGGCCGGGGTGAGGCAACCGTGATCGACGAAACCCTCTTCGACGTCGAGGAGAAGATGGAGAAGGCCGTCGCCGTCGCGCGGGACGACCTGACGTCCGTGCGCACCGGCCGGGCGACGCCGAACATGTTCTCCCGGATCGTCGTCGACTACTACGGTGCCGCGACCCCGTTGAACCAGCTCGCGTCGGTCTCCATCCCGGAGGCCCGGATGGCCGTCATCAAGCCCTACGACGCCAGCCAGCTCAAGGCGATGGAGAAGGCGATCGCCGAGTCCGACCTCGGCGTGAACCCCAGCAACGACGGACAGATCATCCGAGTGATCATTCCCGCGCTGTCCGAGGAGCGCCGCCGCGACATGGTGAAGGTCGCCCGCAGCAAGGGCGAGGACGCCCGCGTCGTGGTGCGCGGTCTGCGCCGCAAGGCGATGGACGAGCTGCACCGCATCCAGCGCGACGGTGAGGCCGGCGAGGACGAGGTCGTGCGCGCCGAGAAGGAGCTGCAGAACCTCACCGACCGGTACGTCGCGCAGGTCGACGAACTGGTGAAGAACAAGGAATCAGAGCTCCTCGAGGTCTGACGCCCGGTGACTCCCTCTCGCGACGCCGCCGTCCCCGTGACCTCCGACCTGCCCGGTGAGGCACCGGCCGGGGTCCCGGCGACGGCGGGCGAGCCGACGCTGGTCCGCGGGATGAAGGGTTACAAGCGTTCCCGGCTGGGCCGCAACCTGATCGCGGCGATCGCCGTCGGCGTCGGGCTGGGCGCGGTCATCCTGGTCAGCCTGTTGATCGTGCCCGAGGGCTTCGTGGTCGTCCTCGCCGCGGTCACCGCGATCGGCACCTGGGAGCTGGCCGGCGCATTGCGCCGGGGCGCCGGGATCCGGGTCTCGCTGCCGGTCCTTCTGGCCGGCGGGCAGGCCGTCGTCTGGCTGTCCTGGCCGTTCGGTCTGCGCGGCGCCGCGATCGCACTCACCGCGACCGTCCTCGGATGCCTGATCTGGCGGATGCGAGAGGGCGCGGCACACTTCGTCCGGGACATCGGGGCGTCGGTGTTCGTCGCGCTCTACGTCCCGTTGCTGGTCGCATTCGCGGTCCAGCTGACCGTCGCCCCGCAGGGCGTGGGCCGGGTCCTCACCTTCCTGATCTGCGTGATCGCCTCCGACGTCGGCGGCTACGCGGCGGGCGTGGTCGCCGGCAGGCATCCGATGGCGCCGACGATCAGCCCGAAGAAGTCCTGGGAGGGCTTCGCCGGTTCGCAGATCGCCGGGATGGTCGCCGGTTCGCTGTGCGTCGCGTTGTTCTTCGGCGTCCCGTGGTACTGGGGAACCCTGGTCGGCGCGCTGCTGGTGGCCACCGCGACCGTCGGTGACCTGGTGGAGTCGCTGGTCAAGCGCGACCTGGGCATCAAGGACATGGGCACCCTGTTGCCCGGGCACGGTGGCCTGATGGACCGGCTCGACTCGTTGCTGCCGGCCGCGTTCGTGGCGTGGGCGGTCCTCGGGCTCGTTGTGCCGGTCGCGTGAGGCGCACCTGGACCGGTTTCGGGGGGCAGCCGCGGCCCGGCCCGGCGATCCCGAGCCCGAACATCTGGAACTGGCCCGAGGTCTACGAGATCGAGAACCGGGCGCAGGACGCCGACGGCGAGCTCTGGTCGGCATTGCGTGAGGAGACCGGCGGCTGGGCCGGGCGTGACGTCGTCGACGTCGGTTGCGGCGACGGGTTCCACCTGCCCCGCTTCGCGCAGGACGCGTCCACGGTGACCGGGGTCGAGCCGCACCCGCCGCTGGTGCAGCGGGCACGCCGCCGGTGCGCGGGGGAAGAGCGGATCACCGTGCTGGAGGCGGGGGCGGAGTCGCTCCCGCTGCCCGACGCGTCCGCCGACGTCGTGCACGCCCGCACCGCGTACTTCTTCGGGCCGGGCTGCGAGCCGGGGCTGGCCGAGGCGCAGCGGGTGCTGCGGCCGGGTGGTGTGCTCGCCGTCGTCGATCTCGACTTCACGTCCCGGCCCTACGGGAACTGGCTGCGGGCCGAGCTGCCCCGGTACGACCCGCCTGCGGTGGACCGCTTCTTCGCCCGGCACGGGTTCGCGCTGCGCCGGGTCACGACGACCTGGCGCTTCGCCCGTCGCTCGGACCTGGAGGACGTGCTGCGCATCGAGTTCTCGGCGCGCACGGCGCAGCGGGCCATCGACGACGTCGCCGGGCTGACCGTCCGGGTCGGCTACCGGGTGCACACCCGGCGCCGTCCCACCGGGCTGGTCCTGCTCTGAGTCCGGCGGGTCTCCGCACCCGCCCGGTGCCCGGCGCTCCACGTCGGGGGCGGGACGGGGTGCGCCGGCGACGGCGCAGCGGCACGCCGGCGCCGACCGCCGAGCTCAGCTGCTGTAGTCAGGGAGCGCCCACCGGGTCGGGATCGCGGAGCGGATGAGCGGTCTCGTCCCGGCCCAGCCGCCCGACCAGCAGCACGACGACCAGGGCCACCGGCGTGACGAGCGCGGCGATGAGGAACACCCCGGGGGCACCGATCACGAGCACCAGGGGCCCGGCCAGCGCGAGCGACGCGGGGGTGAAGGTGTTGGAGACCAGGAAATCCAGGCTGGAGACCCGCCCGATGAACTCCGGCGGGACCCGCCGTTGCAGGATCGTCCCCCAGAGCGTGTTCGGGGCGGAGAACAACGCACCCATGACGAACGCCGCGCCGACCACCACGACGACGGTGTCCGCCAGCCCGATCACGGCGAGCGGTAGCGCGAGCGCGCCCCACATCGTCACGATCGCGGTCAGGTAGCGCCGCGGGAAGCGCAGCGACGCGACGGCCAACGAGGCGACCGCGCCACCGGTCCCGAACGCCGCGACGGCCGCCGCGTGTGCCCCCACGTCGGCCGCGTGGTCGTTCTGCAGCAGGAAGGGCAGTACCACCTGGAACGGTCCCATCAGGGCGAGGACCATGACCGAGGCCATCGGGAGCGTCACCGCGAGCCAGCGGGTGCGCACGACGAACGACGCACCCGACCGCAGATCGGCCACCGCCCCCCGCAGGCCCGGCGCCCCCGGCGCACCGGCGCGGCGTACCGGTGTCCGGGGCACGGTCGCGGTGACGGTGACGGCCACGGCCGCCGACGTCGCGGCGACGGCCACGGCCGCAGCAGGCGAGGCGACACCGATCACCGCCGCGGCGACGGCCGGGCCGGCGGCCGCGAACATCGTCGGCCGCAGCACTCCCTCGATACCGTTGACCGCGAGGAGGTCGTCGGGCCGGACCAGCGCGGGCACCCACGCCGAGTAGGCGGGGAAGGCGAACGCACCGGCGGTGGCGACGACGGCGGCCGCCGTCACCAGCATCCAGGATCGGGTCTGCCCGGCCAGGGCCGGCACGGCGAGGGCGCCGAGGGCGACCGAGTTGGTCGCGTGCACTCCGATCATGATCAGTTTCTGCGGCACCCGGTCGGCGACGACCCCGCCGATCGGCATGGCGACGATGGCGACGACCGTCGCCGTGGTGGCCACCAGCGACACCTGAGCCGGGCCGCCACCGATGCGGATCACCTCCCACACCATGGCGACCGTCCAGATGCCCGAGGTCAGCATCGACATCGACAGGGCGAGGGCGAGTCCGCGGTAGGCCCGCAACCGGAAGGGCCGGAGCACTCGCAGGCGGCTCGTGTTCACCATGAGCCGGACGGTAGGATTTGAAGTTCACTTCAGGTCAAGGGCCGGCCGGGCCCCGGGCGACCGGCCGGAGCCGGGAGCCCGGTGCGGGATCCTCGGCGCGCCAGTCAGGCCAGGGTGATCGTCCCGTCCGCGACCGTCACCGGCCGCGGTTCGAGCGGCCCCCGCGCCGGGCCCTGCAGCACCTCTCCGTCGAGGCCGAACCGGCTGTCGTGGCACGGACAGACGATCACTCCGCCGGCCACCGACCCCACCGAGCAGCCCTGGTGCGGGCAGATCGAGGACAGGCCCGTGAACTGCCCCTCGGTGGGCTGGGTGACGACGATCCGCTGCTCGGAGAAGATCCTCCCGCCACCGACCGGCACGTCCGAGGCGGGGCCGAGCTCGGCGCCGGGCGCCCCGTCCGGCACGTCACCGCTCTGCGGCTGGCCACCGGTGTCCTCGGTGGTGGCACCACCACATGCGGCGACGGCGCCGATCACGGCCGCGCCGGCTCCGGCGAACACCGCCCGGCGGCCGATGCCGGGGCCCGGGGCCGGGACGATCTTCTCGGGACGGGTCATCGTTGCTCCTCGCTGCGCCGGATCGGGGGCCGGCCGTGGTGGTGTACCGGGCGAGGTTCGGGGCCCGCCCGGGCGGTCAGCGTCCCACGATGTCCGATTTCCGGTGGGACGGGCGTCAACTCGAACCGTTCGTCGGACGTGGGGGAGTGGCGGCGAACGGGCGACCGGTCTCGCTACCGTGGACCCATGCCGTACACCACGCGTCAGCCCTCGCTCGGTGTGCCGGCCCCGAGCCTGGAGATCGTCCTCGGCACCCTCGCCTGGACGGTCGGCGCGGGCGGCCTGGACAGCGGGTTCGGCACCGTGCTCGTCGCGCTCGGCCTGTTCCTGGCCGCGTACATGTGGGTCGTGCGGCGCCGCAACGCCGCGATGCTCGTCACCCTGCACCCGGAGCGCAAACGCCGGATGCAGCGGCTGATCCTGATCGGCGTCGCGGGGCTGGTCCTGCTGCCCGCGATCCTCGGGCTGGTCGGCTACCGGGAGATCTCGATCGCCGTGTCCGCCGCGCTGGTCGGGGCCCTGCTGATCCAGGCGTCCACGGTGCTGGAGGAGCGCAGCCTGGTCGCCACCGGGGCGCTGGTGCTGTTGATCGCCGCGTTCGGGGCGTTCCTGGCGCTCACCTGGACCGGCCAGGGCACCGGTGCGTCGCAGCCGGTGATCGGTCTCGGCGCGGGCCTCGTGCTGTGGGTGGCCGCGCTGCGCAGGCTGGGGATCCTGGACGACCTCGCGCGGCGCTACAACCTGCGGATCCCCGGCCTGCGCTAGCACGCCGGCGGGCTGGCACACTGGTGGGCGTCATGTCCAGCCTTCCGCTCGTCTTCGACGCCCCCCGTCGTGGCACTCCGCCGCGCCATCTCGCCGACCTCGACCCGGCGCAGCGTGCCGCCGCCGCCGCGGACCTCGGCGTGCCGAAGTTCCGCCTCGACCAGCTGGCCCGGCACTACTTCGGACGGTTGACCGCCGACGTCGAGGCGATGACCGACCTCAACGCCGCGGCGCGGGAGAAGCTCGGCGCGCTGCTGCCGCCGCTGGTCACCCCGCTCACCGAGAAGGCCTGCGACAACGGCGCCACCCGCAAGACGCTGTGGCGCGGCCACGACGGTGTGCTCGCCGAGATGGTGCTCATGCGCTACCCGGACCGGGCCACCGTCTGCATCTCCAGCCAGGCCGGCTGCGGGATGGCCTGCCCGTTCTGCGCGACCGGCCAGGGCGGGCTGCAGCGCAACCTGTCCACGGCCGAGATCGTCGACCAGGTGCGCCGCGCCGCCGCCGACGCCAGGGACGGCGTGCTCGACGAGCCCACCCGGCTCTCGAACGTGGTGTTCATGGGCATGGGTGAGCCGCTGGCGAACTACAAGCGGGTCGTCGCCGCCGTCCGCCGGATCACCTCACCCGCCCCGGACGGGTTCGGCATCTCGGCCCGCGGCGTCACCGTGTCGACGGTGGGACTGGTCCCGGCGATCGACCGGCTCCGCGACGAGGGCCTCCCGGTCACCCTGGCGGTCTCCCTGCACTGCCCGGACGACGAGCTGCGCGACACCCTGGTTCCGGTGAACAACCGGTGGAAGGTCGACGAGGTCCTCGACGCCGCGCGTCGCTACGCCACCACCACCGGTCGTCGCGTCTCGATCGAGTACGCGCTGATCCGCGACGTCAACGACCAGCCGCGGCGGGCCGACCTGCTCGGGACGCTGCTGCGGCAGCGGATCGGCACCTCCCGGGTGCACGTCAACCTGATCCCGCTCAACCCCACACCGGGCAGCGAGTGGGACGCCTCGCCGAAGCCGGTCGAGGAGGAGTTCGTGCGCCGCGTGCGCGCCGCAGGCGTCGCCTGCACGGTCCGCGACACCCGCGGCCAGGAGATCGACGCCGCCTGCGGTCAGCTCGCCGCCTCGCACCCGGGCGGGTGATCCGGGCGCTCCCGCGGGCGCCGCGGCCCTAGGCTGGCCGGGCCCCGACTCACCCGAGGAACGCCGCCCGTGGTCGCACGCCTGCCCCTGATCGTCTCCCGGGTGATCGAGTTCGCCCTGATCGCGCTCGGCGTCGCGGTGTTCGTCCAGGAGAGCGTGCTCGTCGTGCTGGCCTGGGACGTGCTCGCCCTGGTCTACCTCGTGGTCCGGCTGGGCCGGCTGGTCCGGGCGGCGCGCCGCCCACCGGGCGCCGAGGACGTCTGGCTGCGCAACGTGCTCGGCGGCCGCAGCGGTCTGCTGCTCACGACGATCACCAGCCTGGCCGGGATCTCCGCCGGGCTGATCATCGTGATCGGCGACCCGGATCCGGACATGCAGCTCGCCGAGGAGGCCGTCGCGGTGCCGGCCGTGCTGCTGTCCTGGGCGATCCTGCACTTCGGCTACGCCGAGCGTTACGCGCGCGACTACTACGCGGCGTTGCCGGAGCGGATCCTCGACTTCCCGGGTACCGATCGCCCGACGCTGGTCGACTTCGCCTACTTCTCGTTCGGCATCGGGACCTCGTTCGCGGTCTCCGATGTGCAGAGCCACGGTTCGGCGCTGCGCCTGCGGTTGCTGGCGCACAGCGTGCTGGCGTTCCTGTTCAACGCCGCGATCCTGGGGATCGCGATCGGCGTGATCACCGGCCGGTGACGGCCCGGCCCGGTGGCCCCCTCGCGCCACCGGGCCGGGCCGCCTACAGGCGCGCGCCGGTCTCGGGGTGGAACAGGTGCAGTCCCTCCACCGAGGGGGTGAGGGCCACCCGGTCGCCCCGGCGGGCCCCGGAGCGCCCCCCGGTGCGGACGACGACCGCGTCGTCGGTCGAGCCGGTCAGCGAGGCGGTGTCGGACAGGTCGCCGGAGGACTCGGCGAGGGTGCCGTAGAGGTAGGCGTCCGACCCCAGCTCCTCGACGACGTCGACCCGCGCCGGGATGCCCTCCCCGCCGGCCGAGGTGACGCTCCACTGCTCGGGCCGGATGCCGAGGGTCACCGTGGTGAGCTGCTGGGCACCGATCGTCGACCGGACGTCCTGCGGCAGGCCGATCTCGTGCCCGGCCAGCCGCACACCGCGCTCGGTGACCGGCACCGTGAACAGGTTCATCGCCGGCGAGCCGATGAAGCCCGCGACGAACGCGTTGTCCGGCCGGTCGTAGAGGTCGGCGGGGGTGGCGAACTGCTGCAGCCTGCCGTCCGCGAGCAGCGCGACCCGGTCGCCCATCGTCATCGCCTCGACCTGGTCGTGCGTGACGTAGACGGTGGTCACCCCCAGCCTGCGCTGCAGCGCGGCGATCTCGGTGCGCGTGGAGACCCGCATCTTGGCGTCCAGGTTGGACAGCGGCTCGTCCATCAGGAAGACCCGCGGCTCGCGGACGATCGCCCGGCCCATCGCGACCCGCTGCCGCTGGCCGCCGGACAGCGCCCGCGGCTTGCGGTCGAGGTAGTCGGTGAGCCCGAGGATCGCCGCGGCCTCCCGGACCTTCGTCGCCCGCGCCTCCTTGTCCAACCCGGCCATCTTCAGCGGGAACGCCATGTTCTCGCCCACGGTCTTGTTCGGGTACAGCGCGTAGTTCTGGAACACCATCGCGATGTCCCGGTCCTTCGACGGCACACCGACCATGTTCTCGCCGTCGATCCGGATGGCCCCGCCGTCGATCTCCTCCAGCCCGGCCAGCATCCGCAGCGCGGTCGACTTCCCGGACCCCGACGGCCCCACCAGGACGACGAACTCGCCGTCCTCCACGGTGAGGTCCAGCCGGTCGACCGCCGGCTTCGCGCCGGGGGTGTAGATCCGGCTCGCCTGGTCGAACACCACGTCAGCCACGGCGGGCCCCCCTCTGCTTCTGCGACACGTTCACTTGACGGCTCCGAAGGACAGGCCCTGGACGAGCTTGTTCTGGGCGATCCAGCCGATGATCACGACCGGCAGCGCGGCCACCGTCGCCGCCGCGCACAGGCTGGCGAAGTACAGGCCCTCGGAGGTGATGAAACCGACCAGGTAGACCGGGACGGTCGCGGCCTGGGAGGCGGTGAGGTTCACCGCGAAGAAGAACTCGTTCCAGCTGAAGATCATGCAGATCAGCGCGGTGGCGGCCATCCCGGGCGAGATGATCGGCAGCACGACCTCGCGCAGCGAGCGCCACAGCGAGGCGCCGTCCATGCTGGCGGCCTCCAGCAGCTCCTTGGGCACCTCGAGGAAGAACGAGCGCATCATCCAGACCGCGATCGGCAGGTTCATCGCGGTGTAGAGCACGACCAGGGTCCAGATGTTGTCGAGCGCGCCGATGAGGTTCACCGCGACGTAGATCGGGACGATCGCGGCGACGATCGGCAGCATCTTGGTGGAGATGAAGAAGAACAGCACGTCCTGGGTGCGCTTGACCGGCCGCAGGCTCAGCGCGAACGCCGCCGGGGTGCCGAGCAGCAGCACCAGCACCGTCGACATGAGCGTCGCGAACAGCGAGTTCAGCAGGTAGGGGGTGACCCCGCCGCCGAACACGCCGGCGAACTGGTCCAGCGTCGGGGTGAAGAACAGGGTCGGTGGGTCGGTGTAGGCGTCGCGTTCCTGCTTGAACGCGGTGAGCACCATCCACAGCACCGGGAAGAAGAACCCGATGCCCACGATCCAGGCCAGCACCGTCAGCAGCGTTCCGGTGCCGCGGCCCTTCGGCCGGGCGGGAGCCCCGGTGCCCGGCGTCGCGCGGGTGTTGTCGGAGACCGCGGTCATCACGCCTCCTCGGTGGAGAAGCTACGGAAGATCAGGCGCAGCGCCAGGGTGGCGACGATGATCGTCGCGATCACGGTCACCACGCCCATCGCGGCCGACTCGCCGATGTCGAAGCCCAGGAAGGCCCGCTGGTAGATGTAGAAGGGCAGGTTCGCGCTCGCCGTCCCCGGGCCGCCCTGGGTCATCATGTAGATCGTGTCGAAGGTGTTCACCAGGTAGATCGCCCCGAGCACGACGCCCAGCTCGATGAACCGGCGCAGGTGCGGCAGGGTGACCTCGCGGAACACCGCGAAGCCGCCCGCTCCGTCCATCCGGGCCGCCTCGATCACCTCGGGCGGCTGCGAGCCGAGCCCGGCCAGGATCAGCAGCATCATGAACGGTGTCCACTGCCAGACCAGGGCGACGATCACCGCGGCCCGCGGGTAGCTGGAGATCCAGTCGGTGGTGCCGGCCCCGAACGGGGAGAGGACGAAGTTCACCAGGCCGTAGGTGGGGTCGAACATGACCGTCTGCCAGATCAGCGCGCCGGCCACCGGGGTGATCAGGAACGGGGTGATGATCAGCGTGCGGATCAGGCCGCGCCCCGGGAAGCTCCGGTTGAGCAGCAGCGCGATCCCCAGGCCCAGGAGCATCGCGATCAGCACCGAGCCGAGCGTGAGGACGATCGAGTTCAGCGCGACCCCGCGGAACTGCGAGTCGGTGAACACCGTCACGTAGTTCTCGAACCCGACGAACCGCTGGCTGCCCGGGTTGACCAGGTTCCAGGACTGCGTCGAGTAGTAGATCGTGAACAGGAACGGCAGCTGCGTCACGACGATCGTGAAGAGCAGCGCGGGGAGCAGCGGTCCCCGCCGGATCCAGCCGTCCCGGCGTGAACCGGGCCCGGCCGCGGGCCGCCCGGCCCTCGACGGCGGGGCCGCGGGATCGGCGACGGCCGGTCCGCTGCCCGACGTGCTCGCCTCCGAGGTGCTCACCGGTCCACCCCCTGCTGCTCCTGGTAGGACTCGCCGACGGTCTCGGCGTAGTTCTGGGCCTGCTCCAGTGCCTCGTCGACGCTCTGCTGACCGGCGATCGCGGCGGAGATCTGCTGGCTGACCCGGGTGCCGAGGTCCTGGAACTCGGGGATCGCCAGGAACTGCACGCCGGTGTAGAGCACCGGGTCCCGGGTCGGATTCTCCTGGTCGGCGTCGGTGATGGCCTGCTGGGTCTGCGGCGCGTAGGCGGCCGAGGCCTCGACGTACTCCGGGATGTCGTAGGTCGACCGGCGGGCGCCCGGGGGGACCGAGGTCCAGCCGAACTCCTCGCCGACGAGTCGCTGGTAGGGCTTGGAGGTCATCCAGGACAGGAACCTCCACGTCGCGTCGACCTGCTCGGGACCCTTCTCCGCGGTCGTCTGCGGAATCGCCAGCGCCCAGGAGTACAGCCAGCCGGACGGGCGGCCGTCGTCACCGACCGGGGCCGGCGCGTAACCCACGTTCCCGACGACCTGGGACTCCTCGGGGTTCTCCACCAGGCCTGCGGCGACGGTGGCGTCGTACCACATCGCGGCGTTGCCCTGGCTGAACTGGGTGCCGCACTCGGAGAAGCCGGCTTGGGCCGAACCGGGGATGCCGTTCTCGCGCACCAGGTCGACGTAGAACTGGACGGCCCGGCGGACCTCGGGGGAGGTCAGCTGGGCGTTCCACTGCTCGTCGTACCAGCGGCCGCCGAAGGCGTTGACCACCGTGTTCAACGGGGCCATCACCTCACCCCAGCCGGGCAGCCCGCGCAGGCAGATCCCGGAGCGGTTCTGGTCCCGGTCGGTGAGCCTGCGGGCGAACTCGGCGACCTGCGGCCAGGTCGGCCGCTCGGGCATCGTCAGCCCGGCCTCGGCGAACAGGTCCTCGCGGTACATGAGGAACGACGACTCGCCGTAGAAGGGCACCGAGTACATGTGACCGTCCGGTCCGGACAGCGCGTCCCGGATGCTCGGGGTGAAGTCGTCCGGGTCGTAGCCGGGGGTGTCGGCCATCAGCGGGTCGAGGTCGACCAGCCAGCCGTTCTCGGCCCATTGCGGGGTCTCGTAGTTGCTGATCATCACCGCGTCGAACTCGTCGCCGCCGGTGGCGACCGACGCGGTGATCTTCGCACGGGCCTCGTTCTCGGACAGGCTCACGAAGCGCAGCCGGACGTCCGGGTTCTCCGCCTCGAAGCGCGGGGTGAGCGCGATCGCGTCCTCCATCTGCGGGTTGGAGACGATCGCGATGGTCACCACCCGGGCGCCCTCCGGCAGGCCCAGCGCGCCGGCGCCCGCGCACGCGGACAGGGCCAGCGAGAGGACCGCGATCAGGGCGGCGGCAACGGTGGGCCGTCGGCGGTGGCGGGTCGTGCTCCCGGGGGTCACGGCGACTGGTTCCGTTCGGCTCGGCCGTTGCGCACGGCGCTCTCCTCGTCGTCGAGGGCTGGGGTGTGGACGCGGCGCTCGTCTGCCGACGACTGTGATTCGGCACACGTCCATTCGGCGGACTCGTGTACGGTATGCGCCAAGTAACCGCTTGCGCAAGCGCTTGCCTGTATCGTGCGTTCGAACCGTGATCCGGAGGTGCACGATCGCGACCATGGCTGAGGTCGCCCGGCTGGCCGGGGTGTCCACCGCGACCGTCTCGCATGTCCTCAACGGCACCCGGCTGGTCCGGGAGGAGACCCGCCAACAGGTTCTGGCGGCGATGGAGCAGGTGGGATACACGCCGAACGAGGCGGCCCGGTCGCTGGCCACCGCCCGGACCCGCACCCTCGGGCTCGCCCTGTCCGCGATCTCCAACCCGTACCTGGGCGAACTGCTGCACGCCGTGGAGGACGAGTCCGCCCGGGCCGGGTACACACTGCTGCTCGCCGATCCGCACGACGACCCCGGCTACGAGGCGACCGCGGTGTCCCGGCTCCGCAGCCGGGTCGACGGGGTGCTGCTGGCCCCGTCCGCCGACTCGGCGGGCACGCTGGCCGCGCTCGCCGCGCAGAAGGTGCCGACGGTGCTCGTCGACCGGATGCTCGGCGGCGGGCACGACGAGGTCGGCACCGAGAACGTCGAGCCGGTGGCCGGGTTGGTGGAACACCTCGCGGCGGCCGGGCACACCCGGATCGGCTTCGTAGCCGGGCACGCCGGGCTGGCGACCACCGTCGAGCGGCTGGCCGGGTACCGGCTCGGCCTGTACCGCGCGGGGCTGGCGTACTCACTGGTCGTGGAGGGTCACTCGGAGGCCGAGCCGGCCCGCCGGGCGGTGCGTGAGCTGCTCGAGCGCCCGGACCGCCCGGCGGCGCTGGTCACCGGCAACAACGCCATGACGATCGGCGCCGTCCAGGCCGCCCACGACGTCGGCCTGGGCATCCCCGGTGACATCGCGCTCGCCGCCTTCGACGACTTCCCCTGGGCGGACGCGTTCAGTCCCCGGCTGACCGTCGTCGCGCAGCCCTTCGCCCGGATCGGCCGGGAGGCGGTGCGGCTGCTGCTGCGGCGGATGGCCGAACCCGGCGCGGAGCCCCGCTCGGTGCGGCTGCCTGCCCGGTTCGTGCACCGGGAGTCCTGCGGCTGCGGGCGGGACGGCCGACCATGATCCGGCCCGGAGAGCGCCGGCCCCGTGGAGCAATGCCGGAGCGCCGATCATGATCCCTGTTCTGGGAGTGCCGGAGCCTGGATCGCGCACCGATGCTCCCACGACAGGGATCATGGTCCGAGGGCGCGCCGGATCCGGGCCACCGTCTGCTCCGGGCGGTCCCGGATGTCGTGCCAGGTGAAGCGCAGCACGGTCCAGCCGGCCTCGACCAGCGCGTTCTGCTTGCGACGGTCGGCGCGGAACCGCTCGGGATCGGAGTGGAACGCCCAGCCGTCCACCTCCACGGCGAGCCGGCTGCGCGGGAACGCGACGTCCACGAACCACGGCCCGAACGGCAACCCGTGCTCGAACCCGGTGATGCCGGCTCGCCGCAGGTGCCCGATCAGCCGTCGTTCGGCCCGTGAGTCGGCCCGGTCTGCCGCCTCCACCAGCAGCGACCGGGCGCGCGGCAGCCCCGCGGGGCCGATGTTGCGGTGGTGCGCGGCGAGCAGCTCGGCGAACGGGAGCCCGCGCTGCAGCACCCGGTCCAGGAAGGCCGCACCGTCCGGGAGCGTCGCGGCGGCCTCCAGGGCGGTGAGCCCGGGAGACGTGAGCGGCAGGCCATCGCGCACCACCCGGTCCGCGGGGGCGAGGTCGCGGCGGCGCAGCCGGATCCCGTCGGGCACGGTCCGCCGGATCCGGTGCGGCACGGTCACCCCCACCGGACGGGAACGGTCGGGCAGCCGCGGCAGCATCCGGTGCACGACCGCCGCGGCGACGCCGTCGAGCACGCCGTGCGGGGCCGCCCAGCGTGCGGCTGCGGTGACCAGCATCCGGCTGGTCGCCCGGTGCGCCGTCGAGCACAGCACCCCCGGGTGGACCTCGACGAGTTCGCCGCGCGCGATCCGGCGCCGGACCAGGGCCGGGGACATCCCGCAGGCCCGGGCCTGGGCCCGGGTGATCACGCCGTGCTGGCCGCGCAGGACGTCCTGGAAGCGCATCCGCGGGAGCCTGCCCGCGCGCGACCAGGGCCGGGCGGGTTCGGCGGAACCGGTTCGCCGCGGCAAAGGTCCGCGGGGCCGACCATGATCCCCGTCTCGGGAGTCCTGGAGCGGGATGCGCACCCCGGCACTCCCGAAACAGGGATCATGGTCAGCCGCGCCCGGCCAGCACCTCGTCCAGGTCGAAGCGCACCGGGCGCTCGAGCTGCTCGTAGGTGCACGACGCCGGGTCCCGGTCCGGGCGCCACCGCACGAACTGGGTGGTGTGCCGGAACCTCGCGCCCTCCATGTAGTCGTAGCGGACCTCCACCACCCGCTCCGGGCGCAGCGGGACGAACGACAGGTCCTTGCCCGCGTTCCACCGGCTCGTCTCGGACTTGCGCGGGGTGCGCTCGCCCTCCAGCTGTTTCGCCCACGCCCAGGGGTGGTCGTCGAAGTCGGTGACCAGCGGGGCCAGCTCGGCCATCAGCTCGCGGCGGCGGGCCATCGGGAACGCCCCGACCACGCCGACCGACACCAGCACCCCGCGCTCGTCGTGCAGGCCCAGCAGCAGCGAGCCGACCGCGTCCGGTCCGGACTTGTGCACCCGGTACCCGGCGAGCACGCAGTCCGCGGTGCGCTCGTGCTTGACCTTGGTCAGCACCCGCTTGTCCGGCTGGTAGACCCCCGCCGGGTCCTTCGCGATCAGCCCGTCCAGCCCGGCCCCCTCGAACCGCTCGAACCAGCGCCGCGCGGTGCCGGTGTCGGAGGTGATCGGGGTGAGGTGCACCGGCGGGGCGGCATCGGCCAGCGCCTCCTCCAGCATCGCGCGGCGCTGCGCGAACGGCAGCCCGGTCAGGTCGTCGGAGCCCAGTGCGAGCAGGTCGAACGCGACGAACGACGCCGGGGTCTCGGTGGACAGCAGTGTCACCCGGCTGGCGGCGGGATGGATCCGCTGCTGCAGTGCCTCGAAGTCGAGCCGGTTGTGCTCCCGGTCGGCGACGACGATCTCCCCGTCGATGACCGCGCGGGACGGGAAGTTCGCCCGCACCGCCTCGACGACCTCGGGGAAGTAGCGGGTCATCGGCCGTTCGTTGCGGGAGCCGATCTCGATCTCGTCACCGTCCCGGAAGACGATCGAGCGGAAGCCGTCCCACTTGGGCTCGTAGAGCCGTCCGTCCGGGATCGACGGCGCGGGCTTGGCCAGCATCGGCTTCACCGGGGGCATCACGGGCAGGTCCACGGGGGTGGAGTCTCCTCTCACGGCGGCGTGTTCGCAGGGGTGGACCCGGCCGGCGCGGTGAACTGATCGGTGCCGTGCTGGACTGCCCCGATGGCCCGCCTGCCCGACCGCGCCGAGCTGGACCGCGCCCGCGACCGCACGATCCCCGACGTGCTGCCCGGACCCGGTCACCCGCCGCTGCGGGTGCTGTTCTGCGGGATCAACCCGGGGCTGGTCTCGGCGGCCACCGGGCACCACTTCGCGCGGCCGGGCAACCGGTTCTGGCCGGTGCTGCACGAGGCGGGGTTCACCCCGCGCCTGCTGCTCCCCGCCGAGCAGGGCGAGCTGGCGGCGCTGGGTCTGGGGATCACGAACATGGCGCCGCGGGCGACCGCCCGCGCCGACGAGCTGACCGACGACGAGCTGGTCGCCGGCGGCGAGCGGCTGCGCGACCTGGTGGCGCGGCACCGCCCGGCGTGGCTCGCCGTGGTCGGGATCGGCGCCTACCGGACCGCGTTCGGGCGCCGGGACGCAGCGGTCGGGGAGCAGGCCGACCGGCTCGGCGGGACCGGGGTGTGGGTACTGCCGAACCCGTCCGGGCTGAACGCGCACTGGTCGCGGGAGGCGATGGTCGCCGAGTTCGGCCGGCTCCGCGGGCGCTGCTGACCTCGGGGATCGGCGCCGGGGATCAGGGACCGGCCTCGGGCGGGGTGGTCGCCTTCAGGAACAGGCCGACGGCGAACCCCACGGCGAGGAACACGACCACCCACCACCAGGTGTCGGACAGCGTCCAGACGACGGTGCCGAGCACGAGCCCGCCACCTATCCCGTAGCCGAGCCGCTGCAGCCGCTGCCTGCGGTGGTCGTCAGCCATCGCCGTCCTCCGGCCGGGCGTTGCGGTGGTCGTAGGCCAGGCCCACGAGAATGCCGCCCAGCAGGCCGAAGCCGAGGAGGGCCCAGTTGTCGAACACGATCGAGACACCGGTCCCGAGGCAGAGCCCGAGGGCGACGCCGAGCCCGATCCCCATGTTGGCCGAGTCGCCGTCGGCCGAGTGGTCGTCGGGCTCACGTCCGTCGTCGGCCATGCGCGGAGCCTACCGGTCCAGGTCGGGCAGATCCGGCGGATCCGACCCGTCGCGGGCGTCCCGGTCGGCCCATTCCAGCAGCGGGTCGATCGCGAACGGGGTCTCGTCGATCTCCGCGTGCAGGTCCCCGAGCTCGGCGTAGCGGGCGGGCATCGTGGCGACGGTGAAGTCGGCGGGCTCGCACGCGCCGATCTCGTCCCAGCGCACCGGTGCCGACACCCGGGCGTCCGGCGTGCCGCGCACCGAGTAGGCGCAGGCGATCGTGTGGTCGCGGGCGTTCTGGTTGTAGTCGACGAAGATCTTCGAGGGGTCCCGGTCCTTGCGCCACCAGGACAGGTCGACGCGGTCGCAGCGCCGGCCCACCTCGCGGGCGAACGCGTGCGCGGCCCGGCGGACGTCGGCGAAGCCGTGATCGGGCGGGATCCGCACGTACACGTGCAACCCCGCACCGCCGGAGGTCTTCGGGTACCCGGTGGCACCCAGCTCGTCGAGCACCTCGTGCACGACGCCGGCGACCCGGCGGACGTCCGCCCAGGACGAGGACGGCATCGGGTCCAGGTCGATCCGCCACTCGTCGGGGGACTCGACGTCGGCCGCGCGGGAGTTCCACGGGTGGAACTCCACGGTGGACATCTGGACCGCCCAGATCACGTCGGCCAGGTGGGCGACGCACAGCTCGTCGGCGGTGCGGTCGTAGCGCGGGAAGTGCACGCGCACGGTGCGCACCCAGTCCGGCGCGCCGCGCGGCAGCCGCTTCTGGTGCACCTTCTCCCCGGTGACGCCGGTCGGGAACCGGTGCAGCATGCACGGCCGGTCCCGCAGCGCGCGGACGACGCCGTCGCCGACCGAGCGGTAGTACTCGGCCAGGTCCCGCTTGGTCTCGCCGCGCTCCGGGAAGTACACCCGGTCCGGGCTGGAGAGCCGCACGACGCGGTCGCCGATCGTCAGCTCGATCGGTGCACCGGCGTCGGCGGGCATGGCGCTCAGTGCCGCCAGCTGCGCCGCTTGTAGATCGGGTACGTGACCGCGCCGATCAGGCAGACGGCGGCCGGGACGGCCATGAACAGGAACTCGGTCCAGCTGATCGGGTGCCCGATCGTGAACAGCAGCAGGATGATCCCGGTGAGACCGGCGGCGATCGGCAGCCCCTTGGTGAAGTTCTGGTGCCAGCCCCAGTCGACCGACGGCTCCGCCTCGGGGTCGACGCCCGACCGGACCGCGACCTCGCGTGTCTTGCTCGCCACGTGCTTCCTCCCGTTACGTCCCGCCGCAGACCGGGGTCATCGTCGCACAGCGGGCGCACCGGGGATGATGGGCAGTGATGAAGTCACTCGTCGTGGTGGGCAGCACCGGTTCGGTCGGCACCCAGGCCCTCGATGTGATCACCCGCGCCGGCGGGTTCACCGTGTCGGGGCTGGCCGCGGGCGGGTCCGACGTGCCCGCGCTCGTCGCCCAGGTCCGCGCACACAACGTCCCCCGGGTGGCGGTCTCGTCGACGGCGGCCGCCGCGCAGCTGCGGACCGCGCTGCCGGGGGTCGAGGTGATCGAGGGGCCGGACGCGGCCACCGAGCTGGTCACCGCCTGCGGCGCGGACGTCGTGCTCAACGGGATCACCGGGTCCCGCGGTCTCGGGCCGACCCTGGCCGCGCTGGCCACCGGCGCCCGGCTGGCGCTGGCGAACAAGGAGTCCCTGGTCGCCGGTGGTCCGCTGGTGCTCGCCGCGGCCGAGCCCGGGCAGATCGTGCCGGTCGACTCCGAGCACTCGGCGCTCGCGCAGTGCCTGCGCGGCGAGCGGGCCGCCGAGGTCGACCGGCTGGTGCTGACCGCATCCGGCGGACCGTTCCGGGGCCGCACCCGGGCCGCGCTGGCCGAGGTCACCGTCGAGCAGGCGTTGCAGCACCCCACCTGGGCGATGGGGCCGGTCATCACGATCAACTCGGCGACCCTGGTGAACAAGGGCCTGGAGGTGATCGAGGCGCACCTGCTGTTCGGCATCGGCTACGACCGGATCGACGTCACCGTGCACCCGCAGTCGATCGTGCACTCGATGGTCACCTTCACCGACGGTTCCACGATGGCCCAGGCGTCCCCGCCCGACATGCGGCTCCCGATCGCGCTGGCACTGGGCTGGCCGGACCGGCTGCCCGGTGCGTCCACCCCGTGCGACTTCACCCGGGCGCAGAGCTGGACCTTCGAACCGCTCGACGACGACGCGTTCCCCGGCGTCCGGCTGGCGCGGGCCGCCGGGCGCGCCGGGGGCTGCCTGCCGGCCGTGCTGAACGCCGCCAACGAGGAGCTGGTCGAGGCGTTCGTGCGCGGCCGGATCGGCTATCTCGGGATCACCGACCTGCTCGCCGAGGTGCTGGAGGCGGCCGACGCCTGGACGGGTGACCCGGCTACCGTTGCGGACGTGCTGGCGGCGGAGGAATGGGCCCGCGCCCATGCGAGGGAGAAGGCGGGTTCGTGACCATCTTCTGGACGATCGTCGGGATCGCGATCTTCTTCGTCGGGTTGCTGATCTCGATCGCCTGGCACGAGCTGGGGCACTTCGCCACCGCCCGCTGGTTCGGCATCAAGGTGCCTGAGTTCATGGTCGGCTTCGGCCGGACGATCTGGTCGGTGAAGCGGGGGGAGACCGAGTACGGGATCAAGGCGATCCCGCTCGGCGGCTACGTCCGGATGATCGGGATGCTGCCCCCGGCGCCCGGGAAGACGCTCGGCCGCAGCCGGCGCACCGGGCCGTTCCAGGGCCTGATGGACGACGCCAGGGCCCAGTCCCGGCTGGACGTGCTGCCCGAGGACGTCGACCGGCAGTTCTGGACGCGGTCGCCGTGGAAGCGGATCGTCGTCATGTTCGCCGGGCCGTTCATGAACCTGATCCTCGCGGTCGCGCTGTTCGCGGTCCTGCTGATGGGAGTCGGTCAGGCGACCGACGGCACCCGCATCCGGGACGTCAGCGAGTGCGTCGTCCCGGCGAGCATCGCCGCGACGCAGCAGGTCGAACAGTGCCCGGCGGGTGCGCCGCCCACCCCGGCGGCCGCCGCCGGCCTGCTTCCCGGCGACCGTGTCGTGAGCTTCGCCGGCCAGGACATCGAACCGGCACAGGGGCAGCAGTTGCGTGAGGCGATCCGGGTCGCCTCGGGCCCCACACCGATCGTCGTCGAGCGGGCCGGCGAGCGGATCGCGATGTCGGTGGACATCATCGACAACGAGGTGCAGGACTTCCAGGATCCGACGCGTACCGTGACCGCGGGTTTCATCGGGGTGTCGCTGCTGCCCGACTACGTGCGGCAGGGGCCCGGTGCCGTGGTGAGCGAGATCGGGTCCATGATCGTCCGCACGGGCGAGGCGATTACCCAGATCCCGGAACGCGTCCCCGCCGTCTTCGGCGCCGCGTTCCTCGGCGAGGAGCGCGAGCCGGACAGTCCCGTCGGAGTCGTCGGGGTGTCCCGTATCGGCGGCGAGATCCTCGCCCAGGAGGACGTGCCCTGGCAGCAGGACGTGTCGCTGTTCCTCGGGCTCCTCGCAGCGGTCAACATCTCGCTGTTCCTGCTCAACCTGCTGCCGATCCCGCCGCTGGACGGCGGGCAGATCGTCCCGGCCATCTGGGAGTCGATCAAACGGAACACGGCGCGCGCGCTCGGGAGACCGGACCCCGGTCCGGTCGACGCGGCGCGGCTCCTCCCGGTGGCCTACGTCTTCGTCATCGTCTTCCTCGGCTTCTCGCTGATCCTCGCGGTCGCCGACATCGTCAACCCCGTCCGGTTCTTCGGATGAGCCCGGAGCACCATCCGCGCCCGCTGGCGGTGTTCGACATCGACGGCGTGCTGGCCGACGTCTCGCACCGGCTGCACTTCCTCGACGTGCACCGGTGGGAGAAGTTCTTCGCCGCCGCGCACGCCGACCCGCTGCTGGAGGAGGGCGCGCAGCGGCTGGCGGAGGCGCTGGAGCGCTACGACGTGGTCTATCTGACCGGCCGGCCGGAGCGGAACCGGCGGCTCACCGAGGACTGGCTGGCCGGGTTCGGTCTGGCCACCGGCCCGCTGTACATGCGGCCCGACGACGACCACCGCCCGGCCCGCTACGTCAAGCGCGAGGTGTTGCGCCGTCTCGCCAGGGACCGGGAGATCGCGATGATCATCGACGACGACCCGGCCGTGGTGCGGGTGCTGGCCGACGACGGCTGGCCGGTCGAGCTGGCCACCTGGCTGCCGCACTCGTCGACCCTGCAGGACGCGCAGGAGAAGCACGGCCGCACCTGATCCGGAGTCCGCCAACTCCCGACCGTGCTCTGCACGGCATCGTGCACTCGCGCCGGCGCTACGCCCGTGTCCGCAGCCGGCCGCCATCGCGGCGAGGAACGCTCCGAACGCAAGATTCGGGCTGCCTCAAGCCGTCCACCCCACGACTGCTGCCCCAGTCCTCCAATGAGTGCACTCGGCGAGGGTGCGTCGCTCAGAGGTCGTCCTGAACAGCACCGCGAGTCCGCGCGATCGATCTCCCGAACGGGGTCAGTTCCCACATTGCCGGGAATCGTGTCGAGCATTGAATCATTCCGTCATCCTGTAGATTTCGAACCGCGATCACGATACCTTCGAGCAGTGACGAGTGTGATGAAAGAATCAGACTCTCTGTTTCTTCATCGAGCATCGTGGCGAGACTGGTTGCGGTCTCGGGTCCCATCTGCAGCAGGTCGAGGATCTCCTTCTGGACTTCTTCCGAGGCTGACTTCCTCATACTGGCACCGCCGGGTAATCGTCGGGGAATCGCGCGTGGGGCCGTGTATCGCCTTGCCGTTTCGGACAATTGCGTGGCACCGAAGGTCATTTCCGTAGTCCAAGCTACCTTCAACGTCAATTTGAGTTCCTCACCGGCGACCGCCGCCGCAGGGCGCGCGGCGACCCCGGGTGCCGGGAGGACCGATGACGGACACACCGGAGACACCGCACGACGACCCCGCCCCCGGCCGGTCGTCGACCGGGCCACCTGGCAGGCCGCCCGGGACGAGCTCCTGGTCCGGGAGAAGGCACACACCCGTGCGGGCGACGCACTCGCCGCGCAGTGCCGGCGGCCGCCGATGGTGGAGTTCGACGGACCCGTCGAGGTCGTCGGTCCGGACGGCCCGGTCCCGTTCCGGGACCTGTTCCAGGGTCGGGACGAGCTCGTCGTCCACAAGCACACGTGGAACGACGGCGCACCGCACCAGGACCAGTGCGAGGGCTGCACCACCACGGCCTGGCACCTGCGCGACACCGTCTGCCCCAGCGCCCGCGGGGTCTCCGTGGCCGTCGTCACCACCGGCGAGTGGGACGAGGTGGCGGCCGGCTACGTCGGGTTCATGGGCTACCCACGGCACTTGTACTCGGTGCGCGGGCCGGACGAGCCGGTCGGCGGCGACATGGGCTTCCTCACCAGCTACCTGCGCGACGGCGACCGCACGTTCCTCACCTACTCCACGACCGGCCGCCGCAACGAGCCGGTGAGCGGGTCGTTCGCGCTGCTCGACCGGACGCCGCGCGGCCGGGGCGAGGCGTGGGAGGACGGGCCGGGAGACCGGGACGCCTGCTGGTACTGGCGCACGGACGCCGCCGGGAGCCCCGCCTCGGGGCCGACCAGCCGTCCGGTGCCGCAGTGGACCCGTGCCGGCGCCACCGCGGTGGCCACCCTCGGCCGGCACAGCCACTGGCACTCACCGGCACTGCCACTGACCGGCCCGCGGGTGCGTCCGCTCACCGGGAACGGCGGTCCGCCCGCGGCGATGGGATAGTGGTGGTCGTGAGTGTCGCCCTCGGAATGCCCGCAGTCTCACCTGAGCCCGCGCCGACCCTTGCCCCGCGCCGCAGGACCCGTCAGCTGCAGGTCGGCCCGGTCGGCGTCGGCTCGGACCACCCGATCTCCGTGCAGTCGATGACGACCACCCTGACCTCCGACATCAACGCGACGCTGCAGCAGATCGCCGAGCTGACCGCGTCCGGCTGCGACATCGTGCGGGTGGCCTGCCCGTCCGCCGACGACGCCGAGGCACTCCCGGCGATCGCCGCGAAGTCCCAGATCCCGGTGATCGCCGACATCCACTTCCAGCCCAAGTACGTGTTCGCCGCGATCGAGGCGGGCTGCGCGGCCGTCCGGGTCAACCCGGGCAACATCCGCAAGTTCGACGACCAGGTCAAGGAGATCGCCCAGGCGGCGAAGGACCACGGCACCCCGATCCGGATCGGGGTCAACGCCGGTTCGCTGGACAAGCGACTGATGCAGAAGTACGGCAAGGCCACCCCGGAGGCGCTCGCCGAGTCGGCCATGTGGGAGGCGGGCCTGTTCGCCGAGCACGACTTCCACGACATCAAGATCTCGGTGAAGCACAACGACCCGGTCGTGATGGTGCGCGCCTACGAGCTGCTCGCCGAGCAGTGCGACTACCCGCTGCACCTGGGCGTCACCGAGGCCGGGCCGGCGTTCCAGGGGACGATCAAGTCGGCGGTCGCCTTCGGTGCGCTGCTCCGCCAGGGGATCGGTGACACCATCCGGGTCTCGCTGTCCGCGCCGCCGGTCGAGGAGATCAAGGTCGGCCAGCAGATCCTGGAGTCGCTGAACCTGCGCCCGCGCCGTCTGGAGATCGTGTCCTGCCCGTCCTGCGGGCGCGCCCAGGTCGACGTCTACAAGCTCGCCGACGAGGTCACCGCCGGTCTGACCGGCATGGAGGTCCCGCTGCGCGTGGCCGTCATGGGTTGTGTCGTGAACGGGCCGGGCGAGGCCCGCGAGGCCGACCTCGGGGTCGCGTCCGGCAACGGCAAGGGCCAGATCTTCGTCAAGGGTGAGGTCATCAAGACCGTGCCCGAGCACAAGATCGTGGAGACGTTGATCGAGGAGGCCATGCGGATCGCCGAGGAGATGGGCGAGACCGTTCCGGGCGAACCGCAGGTGACGGTCGGCTGAGCGTTGTCCGACGTGGCATCATGAGTCACGTGCTGAGGGTGGCCGGAGCACGGCTTCTCGACGATCGTCACCGCTCCGGGGTGCACGACGCGCTCGACGCCGACCCGGTCGCCTCCTGCATGGTCGCGGCGCGGGTCGAGGCCGTCGGGCTGGACCCGTGGCGGCTCGGTGGTGAGCTCTGGTCCTACGGGGGGCCCGCCGAGGGGCTCTGCTTCTCCGGGGCGAACCTGGTACCGCTGCGCGGGGAGCGTTCCGCGCTGCGGGCGTTCGCCGACCGGGCCCGGCGTTCCGGCCGGGCCTGCTCGTCACTGGTCGGCCGGGCGGAGCTGGTGCTCCCCATGTGGGACGAGCTCTCCTCGGTCTGGGGCCCCGCCCGCGAGGTCCGCCCCGACCAGCCGCTGATGACGCTCACCGGCATGCCGGCCGTCCCGCCGGACCCGCAGGTGCGGCCGGTCCGGATCGACGAGCTGGACCGCTACCTGCCCGCCGCGGTCGCCATGTTCACCGAGGAGGTCGGCGTCGATCCGCGCGACGGCGACGGTGGTGTCGGCTACCGCGCACGGGTCGCCGAGCTGATCACCTCCGGCCGGGCGTTCGCCCGGTTCCAGGACGGTGAGGTCGTGTTCAAGGCCGAGATCGGCGCCCTGTCCCGGCGGGTCGGGCAGATCCAGGGGGTCTGGGTGCACCCCGCGTGGCGCGGGCACGGGCTCGGCACCTCGGGCACGGCGTCGGTCGCGGTGGCGCTGGCGGCGATGGGGCGCTGCGCGAGCCTCTACGTCAACGCCTTCAACTCCCCGGCCCGCGCCGCGTACCGGCGGGTGGGGTTCACACAGGTCGCACGGTTCGCCACCGTCCTGTTCTGAGGGCCCCGTCCCGGCCGGCCGGTCCCGCAGCCCGGGAGGCTTCATGCCGGTGTGATCCCGGGCCCGTCATACTCGGCGACCGTGCTGCGCTCCCTGCGGATCCGACCGGTCGTGCTCGCTGTCGTGCTCGCCGTCCTGGCGACGGCGGGAGTGGTCGTGGCCCTGCTCCGGCCCTGGGACGGGGCGGGCCGGGTCGCGGAGCGCTACGTCGCCGCGTGGGCCGCCGGCGACGCACCGGCCGCCGGTGCGCTGACCAGTGAGCCGCAGGCCGCAGCGGCGTACCTGGAGCGCGCCCGCACCGACCTGGATGCGACGTCGATGACCGCCCGGGTCACCGGCACCGACGGCGGCGACACCCGGGCCACCTCGGTCGTCGACGTCGACTGGGACCTGGGGCAGGGCCGTCGCTGGACCTACACCCTGGAACTCCCGCTGGTCATCGCTCCGCGGTCTGCCGCGAACGACACCGGCTGGGCCGTCGACTGGTCCCCGGCCGCGTTCGCACCGGGCCTCGCCGAGGGGCAGCGCCCGGTCAACCGCACGGTGAACGCCGAACCCGCGCCGGTGCTCGACGCCTCCGGGGCGACCCTGCTCGCACCCGTGCCGGTCATCTCGATCACTCTGGACCGCAGGCAGGGTGATCTCGCGGCGACGGCGTCGACCCTCGGCTCGGTGCTGGGGGACATCGACCCGGCGATCACCGGGCGCAGCATCACCGACGGGGCGAACCGCACCCCGGAGGGCCAGGCGTACACGGTCGCCGTGCTGCGCGAACCCGACCACGAGCGGGTCCGCGACCGGATCGAGGACCTCCCCGGTGTGCGGTTCGTGCGTTCCACCCGGCTGCTGCCGCCGGACTCCGGGTTCGCGGGCCGGCTGATCCAGGGCGCGCGAGCCGAGATCGACCGGGCGACCGGCGGCACCCCGGGCTGGTCGATCGACGCGGTGGGCGCCGACGGCAGCACCGTGTCGTCGCTGGCCGGCGCGCCTCCCACGCCCGGGGAGCCGGTCACCCTCGAGCTGGACCGGACCGTGCAGGAGGCCGCGCAGGGCGCCGTGGACGGCGAGTCGCGGCAGGCGATGATCGTCGCGATCCGGCCGTCGACCGGCGCGGTGCTGGCGGTCGCGCAGAACGCGGCCGCGGACTCCGACGGAATGCTCGCGCTGACCGGCCGCTACCCGCCGGGATCCACGTTCAAGATGGTCACCGCCTACGCGGCGATGCCGGCCGGGAACCTGACCCCGCAGTCGCCGGTGGAGTGCCCCGGCACCACCGTGATCGACGGCCGCACCATCCCCAACGAGGACTCGTTCGTGCTGGGGACGGTCCCGTTGCAGCAGGCGTTCGCCCGATCGTGCAACACGACGTTCTCCCGGCTCGCGCTCGGCCTGCCGCCCGAGGGCCTCCCGGAGGCGGGCCGTGCGCTCGGTTTCGGCGCGGACTGGACCGTCCCCGGCATGACGACGATCACCGGCTCGGTGGACGCCGCCACCGACGACCTCCAGCGCTCCGTCGACGGCATCGGGCAGGGCGACGTGCTGGCGTCGCCGTTCGGGATGGCGCTGGTGTCGGCGACGATCGCGCACGGGGCCCCGGTCACCCCGACGCTGATCCGCGGCCTGCCCACGGAGGCCACCATCGCCCCCGGTGTCCCGGACCGGGCCGTGCTCGACCAGCTCCGGCCGATGATGCGGGCCGTGGTCACCTCCGGGACCGCGACCGCGGCGAACGGGCAGGGTGAGGTGTTCGGCAAGACCGGGACCGCGGAGTACGCGGGCCCGGACGGGACCAACCGCGCGCACGGCTGGTTCACCGGTTACCGCGGCGACCTGGCGTTCGCGACGCTGATCGTCGACGGCGGCTCGTCCGGCCCGGCGGTGAGCCTGTCGGCGCGGTTCCTGGCCGAGGTGCCCCGCTGACCTGCTGATCCGCTATCGGGCACCGGCACGTTCGACGGCCGGACGTTCCGGTTCCCGATCCGTGATCTCCGGCGGGGAGGGTCGCTCGCACGCCGTCCCTTGCCCCGCCACTTACGCTGGTCGGCGTGCACCCGAGCCGGATCCCCGCCCTGGCGCTCGCAGCCGATCTCGTCGCCGTCGTCGTGTTCGCCGCGGTCGGCCGGATCAGCCACGCCGAGGCGGACAGCCTCGTCGGCCTCGCCGGCACCGCGCTGCCGTTCCTGATCGGCGCCGCCGCCGCCTGGGCGACGCCCTGGGTGCGGTCCTCACCCACCTCGTTGCGGGCCGGGTTCGTGGTGCTCGCGCTGAGCGTGGGCATCGGGTTCGTGCTGCGGCTGGGCTTCCTGGGGCGGCTGCCGCTGTCGTTCGCCGTCGTCGCGGTGGTGGCGCTGGCGGTACTGCTGCTCGGCTGGCGGGTGCTGGCCGGGGTGGTGGCCCGGCTGCGCGGGCCGCGCGAACCGTCCCACGGCTGATCGGGCCGGGTCGCAGCGACCGCGCGCCCGCCCTGGACCGGCGGCGGGCCTGCCGTCGTCGGGCGGACCTCGCCTCCGGGCAGGAGACCGTTCCCAGGTCACACCCGCGGCCCGGTCGGCGCCGCGCGGCGAGGCATACGATGGAACGCATGGCCACCCGCACGTTGCTCGTCCCCGGTACGCCGACCCCGATCCGCGAGGTGCCCGCACACATCCCGCGGCCCGAGTACGTCGGCAAGCCGTCCCCGGCGCGCAGCCGCCGCGGCGACGTGCAGACCCCCGAGACGATCGAGCTCATGCGGCACGCGGGCAGGATCGCCGCGCAGGCGCTGCGGCTGGCGGGGGAGACCGTCCGGCCCGGCATCACCACCGACGAGATCGACCGCGTGGTCCACGAGTTCCTCGTCGACCACGACGCCTACCCCTCGACGCTGGGCTACCGCGGCTTCCCCAAGTCCTGCTGCACCAGCCTCAACGAGGTCATCTGCCACGGCATCCCGGACACCACGGTGATCAACGACGGCGACATCGTGAACGTCGACGTCACCGCGTTCGTCGGCGGTGTGCACGGTGACACCAACGCCACGTTCCTGGCCGGCGACGTCGCCGAGGAGCACCGGCTGCTCGTCGAGCGCACCCGTGAGGCCACCATGCGGGCGATCAAGGCGGTCCGCCCGGGGCGGGAGCTGAACGTCGTCGGCCGGGTCATCGAGTCCTACGCCAAGCGCTTCGGCTACGGCGTCGTGCGCGACTTCACCGGTCACGGCATCGGCCACGAGTTCCACTCGGGGCTCGTCGTGCTGCACTACGACCAGCCCGACGTGCACACGGTCCTCGAACCGGGGATGACCTTCACCATCGAGCCGATGATCACCCTCGGCGGGATCGAGCACGACACCTGGGACGACGACTGGACCGTCGTCACCCGGGACAGGTCGTGGGTCGCGCAGTTCGAGCACACGATCGTCGTCACCGACGACGGCGCGGAGATCCTCACCCTCCCCTGAGCGCGTCCCCCGCCGCGGCCGTCGCAGCAGGGACGGGACGAGCTCAGGCGGCCCGGTGGGCGCGGAGCGCGGCGAGGGCGTCGTCGGCGTGCCGGTTCATCGCAGTCTCGGAGCCGATCTCGGCGAGGATCCGTCGGTCGGTGTCGATCACGAACGTCCGCCGGCGGGTGTGGAAGTGCCCCGGAAGCCAGGCCCGCCACGCCCCGAACGACTTCGCCACGGCGTGGTCGGCGTCGGAGAGCAGCGGGAACGACAGTGCGTTGGCGGCGGCGAACATGCCCTGCTTGTCCACCCGGTCGCTGGAGATCCCGACCGGTTGCGCGCCCAGCTCGGCGAACTCCGCGGACAGGTCCCGGAAGTGGCACGCCTCCTGGGTGCAGCCGGTCGTCATCGCGGCGGGGTAGAAGAAGAGCACCACGGGCCCGTCGGAGAGCAGGGTGCTCAGCCTGCGCGGGGTGCCGGTCTCGTCCGGCAGTTCGAAGTCGGTCGCGAGATCGCCGACGGCCATGATGTCTCCTCGTGGCGGATGGGGGCTCGCCCCGTGTTCGTCCCGGCGGGGGTCTCCGGGGCGATGATCATCAGCTTCCCATCCCGCGCGCCGCGCCGCCCGCCGGCGTCGTGTGTGGGCCGGACCACCCGCGGATCCTCGCCGGGGGTGCCGGTTCACCGGCACCGCTGCCCGGACCCGGCCGACCGGCCGGGCCCGGTGGATCCGGCGGCCGCCCGGTGACCAGAATGGCGTGCGCCCCCGGCACGACCGGACCGGGCGGGGAGACCGGATGCGAGGAGCACGGACGATGGGCATGCCACCGGAGCTGACGGTGCGGCAGCGGATCGCGGCCACACTGCGGCGGCGCCGTCGCGGGTCGGGGTTCTGGTTCGGCCTGGCGATCGCGGTGATCTGGCCGTTCGTGGTGTGGGGCACCCGGTTGGGCTGGCGCGGCGGTGAGCACCTGCCGCGGACCGGGGGCGCGCTGCTGGTGGCCAACCACGTCTCGTTCTCCGACCCGATCTTCGACATCGCGTTCGGCACGACGCACGGCCGGATGCCGCGGTTCATGGCCAAGTCGGAGCTGTGGAGCGTGCCGGTGGTGAAGTGGGTGCTCGGCGGGGGCGGGCACATCCCGGTCTACCGGGCCTCGAAGCGGGCGACCGAGTCGTTCGCCGGCGCGATCGACGCGCTGGAGCGGGGCGAGATCGTCGCCGTCTACCCGGAGGGCACCTACACCGCCGACCCGGACGGCTGGCCGATGAAGCCGAAGAACGGTGTCGCCCGGATCGCACTCCGTTCCGGCGTACCGGTGATCCCGATGGCCAACTGGGGCACCCAGGACTTCCTGCCCGCCGAGGGCCGCCCGCGTTTCCGCCCGCGCAAGCGGATCGGCATCGCGCTGGGCCCGCCCGTCGACCTGTCCGAGTTCGCGGACCGCCCGCTCACCCGCAGCACGCTCGACGCCGCCACCAAGAAGATCATGGACGAGGTCACGACGCTGCTGGAGGGGCTGCGCGAGGAGACCCGGCCGGCCGCGCCGTACGACCCCGAGCAGGCCGACCGCCCCGGCACACCGGGCGACCCGGTCGATCCGGCGGAGCGCGCGGCGAGCTAGATCTCCAGGCCCAGCAGGGCGTTCTCGACGACCTCCGGCAGCGCCGGGTGGATCCAGTACTGGTCGGTGGCCAGCGACCGCGCGTCCTGTCCGAACACCATCGCCTGGATCAGCTGCTGGATCAGGGTGG
This sequence comes from Pseudonocardia sp. NPDC049635, assembly GCF_040659795.1. Classification (NCBI taxonomy): domain Bacteria; kingdom Bacillati; phylum Actinomycetota; class Actinomycetes; order Pseudonocardiales; family Pseudonocardiaceae; genus Pseudonocardia; species Pseudonocardia sp. NPDC049635. The sequence goes on along the minus strand of NZ_JBFAON010000003.1, from coordinate 244,363 downwards.
ACGCCTGCGGGCCCAGGATGTGCGCGCCGAGCAGCCGCCCGGTGCCCTTCTCCGCGATGATCTTGCAGAGGCCGGTGCGGTCCTCCATGGCCCAGCCGTAGGCGACGTCGCCGTAGTTCTGCACCTTCACGGTGACGTCGAGCCCCTGCTCGCGCGCCTCGGCCTCGGTGAGACCGACGGCGGCGATCTGCGGCTCGGTGAACACCGCGGACGGGACGAGATCGTGGTTGGTGGCGCGCAGTTGCGCCGGACGGCTCAGGTTGTGGCCGACGATCTTCGCCTCGTGGTTGGCGACGTGCTTGAGCTGGTGCGGCGAGCTGACGTCACCGAGCGCCCAGACCCCCTCGGCGGAGACGCTGCGCTGGAACTCGTCGACGGCGACCCGGCCGTCGGCGTGCATCGTGATCCCGGCCCGGTCGAGGTCCATCCGGTCCCCGTTGGGGATGCGGCCGGTGGCGACCAGCAGGGTGTCCGCGACGACCTCGGAGCCGTCGTCGAGAGTGATCGTCACCTCACCGCCGCCGCCGGTCCCGTCACCAGACAGCGCGCTCACCTGCCGGCCGAGCCGGCAGTCCCAGCGGGCGGCGGCGATCTCGGTGAAGCGCTCGGAGATCGTGTCGTCGAGGTGACGCAGCAGCCGCGGGCCCCGGGCGATCACCGTGACCTCGGCGCCGAGCGCGGAGAACACGTGCGCGAACTCGCTGCCGATGAACCCGCTGCCCAGGATCGCGAGCCGCCGCGGGACGGCGTCGATCCGCATCACGGTGTCCGAGGTCTCGAACGGCACACCGGAGGCCGCTACCACCGGCGGGATGCTCGGTCGCGATCCCGCGGCGACGACCACCCGGTCCGCGGTGACGACGTCGGTGCCCGAGCCGTCGGTCCGGTCGACGGCGAGCTCACGCTCACCGGTGAACCGGGCGTGCCCGAAGTACACGGTGACGTTCGGGCTGCGCTCGACGCGGTACTCCCGGCCGCCCTCCGAGATCGGGTCGATCCGGCCGAACACCCGGTCCCGGATGTCGGCCCAACGGATCTTGTCGATGCTCGCGTCGACACCGTAGGTGTGCGCGCGGCGGACGGTCTCGGCGACGTCGGCGGCGTAGACGTACATCTTGGTCGGGATGCAGCCGACGTTCAGGCAGGTGCCGCCGAACACCCCGTGCTCGATGAGCGCCACGTCCAGGTCGGCGAACCGCTCGTCCAGGAAGGTGTTGCCGGAGCCGGTGCCGATGACGACCAGATCGTGGTGGGACACAGTGCGAGGCTAGTCGCTTCCGTGGTGGCTCCGCGGTCTGGTACCCAGGGCAGGTGACCGTGTACACGACGGGCGCCACGGTGCGCCGCAGCTGGGCGCCCGATCTCGACACCGGCACCCTCTACGCGCTGCTCGCGCTGCGCACCGAGGTGTTCGTCGTCGAGCAGAACTGCCCCTACCAGGAGCTCGACGGCCGCGACCTGGAACAGCGGACCCGGCACTACTGGCTGGCCGCCGAACGCGACGGGGAGATCGAGATCCTCGCCACCCTGCGGCTGCTGAAGGAGGCCGGTGGCGGCTACCGGATCGGCCGGGTCTGCACCCGGCGCGACGCCCGCGGCCGGGGTCTCGGGCACCGGCTGATGGAGGCCGCGCTGGCCGAGGTCGGCGACGGGCACTGCGTACTGGACGCCCAGCAGGCGCAGGCCGCCTTCTACGCACGGCACGGGTTCGTCGTCGCGGGGGAGCCGTTCACCGAGGACGGGATCCCGCACGTGCCGATGAGCCGGTCGCGGCCCTGACGGCGGTGGGTGCGCCGGGTTCGGGATCGCGTTCGGCGACCGGCACCCGCTGTCCTCGGATCGGGTCGCGATCATGCTCGCGCGTCGGGGCCGTGGCCGGCCGGTCGTAGGCGATACTCCCGGGTGAGAACGATCGGGAGGGGGATCGATGAGCGACGAGCGACGCGGCGAGCGACCCGCGTGGGGCCGGGTCGGGCCGGAGGATCCCACCGCGGACCCGGCGACGCATCCGGCGCTGCGGGTCCCGGACACGTCGACCGAGCTCGAACCCTCCGAGCAGCCGACGGTGGCCGTGCCCACCGACCTGCAGCCCGACGGCGACGACAGCACGACGGAGCGGCGCGCCATCCCGCAGACCCGGATCGGCGCCCTGTGGGCGGCGCTGATCCTCTCCGCGGTCGTGCTGATCTTCCTGCTGGTCTTCATCGTGCAGAACACCACACCGGTGGTGATCAACTTCCTGTGGCTGAGCGGGACCCTGCCGACCGGTGTGGCGCTGCTGTTCGCGGCGATCGCCGGGATCCTGCTGGTCGCGGTCCCCGGGACCGGCCGGATCCTGCAGCTGCGGCGCGAGGCCCGGAAGCACTAGCCCCCGGGCCCCGGGCCGGCAGCTAGCGCCGCCTGCCCCGCCCGCGGCCCCTGGCCGGTGCGGGCTGCTGGCTGCGCGGCGTCGGGATCGGCTCGCCGGACGGTTCGCGCGACCCGGTCACCCGGACCAGATCCGGATGCCCCGGTCCGACCCGCGCCACCTCGGGCTTGACCCCGGCCTGCCGGGTGAGGGTGTCCACCTCGGGCTTCTGCTCCGGGGTGGACAGGGTGACGACCACACCGTCCTCACCGGCCCGGGCGGTCCGCCCGGCACGGTGCAGGTACGCCTTGGGGTCGGCGGGCGGGTCGACGTGCACGACCAGCCCGACGTCGTCGATGTGGATGCCGCGGGCGGCGACGTCGGTCGCGACCAGCACCGGCACCTCGCCCGACCGGAAGTCGTCGAGGGCGCGGTTGCGCTGGTTCTGCGATCGTCCGCCGTGCAACGGCCCGGCGGCGACGCCCTGGCGGCGCAGCACACGCACCATCCGGTCGGCACCGTGCTTGGTGCGCACGAACAGGATCGTGCGGCCCTCCCGGGCGGCGATCTCGGCGATCACCCGGGCCCGGTCGTCCGAGCCGACGACGAGCACGTGGTGCTCCATCGTGTCGACGCTCGCCGTGGCCGGGGCGACCGACCGGGTCACCGGATCGGTGAGGTAGCGGCGGACGAGGGTGTCGACGTCGCCGTCCAGGGTCGCGGAGAACAGCAGCCGCTGGCCGTCGGACGGGGTGCGGTCGAGGATCGACCGCACCTGCGGCAGGAAGCCCATGTCGGCCATCCGGTCCGCCTCGTCGAGGGCGGTGACGGTGACCTCGGACAGGTCGCAGGTGCCCTGCTGGAGATGGTCGGCGAGCCGGCCCGGGGTGGCGACGAGCAGGTCGACGCCGCGGCGCAGCTCGGCGACCTGCTTGGACATGGACAACCCGCCGACGACGGTGGCGAGCCGCAGGTTCACCGGCCCGGCCAGCGGGGTGAGCACGTCCACGACCTGGGTCGCGAGCTCGCGGGTCGGCACGAGGACCAGCCCGAGTGGCATCCGGGAACGGGCCCGGTCACCGGCGAGCCGGGCGAGCAGCGCCAGCCCGAAGGCGAGCGTCTTGCCCGAGCCGGTCTGGCCGCGGCCGAGCAGGTCACGCCCGGCGAGGGTGTCCGGCAGGGTCGCCGCCTGCACCGGGAACGGCGCGGTGAAGCCCTCGTCGGCGAGTGCCTTGACCAGCGCCTCGGGCAACCCGAGCTCGGCGAACGACGGCATGCCCGACTCGGGTGCCGTCCACTGGACCTCCGGGGCGGCGGTGCGCGCCGGCCCGGCAGGACCGCGGGACTGCTGCGGGGCGCCGGAGCCCTTGCCGCGGCGTCTCCGGTTCGGGCCGGCGGCCCGGGCCGGGGCGTCGGCGCCGCGGGCGCGGTTGCCCTCGGTGCGGGCGCCGCGAGGGTGCTCGGCGTCGGTGCGTCGTGCGGCGCCGCGGGCCGCGCGGCCGGGACGCTCACCGCCCACCGGGGCGCGGTCGGGGGCGGGGGCCGCCGACCCGGCGGGCCGGGAGGCGCGGCGGCGGGGCGGTCGTGCGTCGGTGGACTGACCGGCGTCGGACGACGGCGGGCGGAACTGGGGCCTGGTCACAGGTCTCCTCGCGTGACGTGGCACGTCCTGCGGAGACCTCGGTGACGGGTGCTCGGCCGACGGGCCCGGGCGCGGCTCGGCGTCCTCGCGGCGCGCGCTCCGTGATGGGAAGGCTCGGCCCGGCGGCTCGGGCCGGGCGCTCGTCCAGCCACGGTACGCCCCGCCACCCGGCACGCACACGGCGGTGTCGCTCCTCGGGGGCGGGGCGTGAGCGGTGTCACGGCCCGGCGATCAGGACCGGACGCGATCCTGCAGTTCGCCGAGCAGCTCCGCCGGTGCGTCCGGATCGAGGCCGCGCGCGGTGAACCACTCACCGATCCGGCGGACGTCCCGTTCGAGGAAGCTCGGGCCCTGCGGGTTCCCGACGACGTCCACCACCTGCGGCAGGTCGATGAGCACCGGCCGGGCGTCGTACACCAGCTCGTTGTAGGCGGACAGGTCGCCGTGGGTGTGGCCGAGGTCGGCGAGGACGCCGAGCGAGGTCGCGAGCCCGGCCCACAGCGCGGCGAGCGCGGCCGGGTCGGGCCGCAGCGCGGCGAGTCGCGGCGCTGCCACCCCGTCGGGGGTCCCCAGGAACTCCATCAGCACCTCGGTGTCCGCGACCGACACCGGGTACGGAACGGACGCGCCGGCCTCGTGCAGCCGGCCCAGTGCGTCGAACTCGGCCGCCGCCCAGCGGGTGGAGATCAGCTCCCGGCCGACGGCGGTGCGGCGGGCCATCGCCCGGTTCTCCCGGGACCGGCGGACCCGGCGCCCCTCCAGGTAACCCGCGTCGCGGTGGAACAGCCGGTGGTCGGTGTCGCGGTAGCGCTTGGCCGCCAGCAGCACGCCGGGCCGGCCGGGAAGGCCGCGCTCGACGAGGTGGACGTCGGCCTCCTTGCCGGTCTTGAGCACACCGCGTTCGTGGTCGACCGCGCCGGCATCGGTGACGAGCCAGGACGGCCACGGCCGGGGCCCGCGGGAGCCCGCCGGGACGGACGGCCAGGTGCTCCAGCGGTCGCCTTCGGGCGGTGCGTCCGGGGAGACGGTACGACCGTCCACCTCGGACGCCGGGCCGAGCGGTCGGTGGGGGAGGGGTTCGTCGTCGTCGAACCGGCGGCGGCGACGGCGGACGGGTTCGGTCGGTCGGGACGAGTGCACGTGGGGCTCCGGAGGGCAGCGGGGGCCACGCGGCTCCGGCGCTGCCGGGTCAGCCGCGAGGCGGGGACGGGCGTGGCGGGCGCACGGTGCGCGCCCGGGTGGGGGCGGGGGCCATCGGTACGCACCTCCTCGTCCCTGCGCGGCACACGCCGGTCCCTCCGGCTCCGGACACGTTCGCGCAGCCCGGGCATCGGTGCCACCGGTTTTCCGGGCCGCCTGACAGCCGCCTGACATCTGTCACTGCTGATCCGTGCAACGCTGCGGTGCGCCGATGACAACCGGACGTTCCGGGCGATCGGGGGAACCGGGAGGATCGGGGCATGATCGAGCAGCTGAACGTGTTCGTCGACACCCTGCACCCGCTGGTGCAGGTCCTCGCCGTACTGGCGATCGGGATCGTGCCCTTCCTGGAGTCCTATGTAGGCGCCGGGATCGGTGTCGTGGCGGGAATGCCGGTGGTACTCGCGGTGACCGCGGCCGTGATCGGCAACCTGATCGCGCTGGCCGCCGCGGTGTGGCTGGGCGACCGGGCGCGCCGGGGTCTGACGAAGGGCGGGCAGCGTCCGCAGAGCGAGCGGCGGCGCAAGCTGCTCGCCCGGGTCGACCGCTACGGCGTGCCGATCGCGTCGCTGGCCGCGCCGACCCTGATGGCCATCTCCATCACCGCCTTCGCCATGGTCGCGGCCGGGTTGAACCGGCAGCAGGTGATCATCTGGCAGGTCGTCACCATCGTCGTCTGGGGGGTCGCGTTCGGCGCGCTCGCGGTCGGCGCCGTCACCGCGCTGAGCTGACGGCACCGGGCCGACTGCACCGGGCCGACCGCACCGGGTCGACCGGCACCGGGCCGACCGGGCCGAGTCGATCGCGGGCGTCGATCTCAGGCGTTGCTGGCGGCCCGGATCAGGCCGGGAGCACCAGGTCCAGGTGGTCGCCGGTCCGTTCCACGGTGTGCCCGGCCCGGCGGGCGATCCGGGCCACGGCCCCGGCGTCGGCCGGCTCGGCCCGCGAGGTCGCCAGCAATCGCGCCAGCCCGCCCTTGTGCGCCTTGTTGTGATGGCTCACCACCGACCGGGACCCGTCGGCGCGCTCGGCCAGCACGTTCACCGTCACCGCGCCCGGCACCGCACCCAGCGCCGCGTAACCGCCGGAACGGAGATCGACCACCAGCTCGCCGCCGGAGATCCGGCCGAGCAACGGATCGAGCACCGGCCGCCAGCGCGCCGCGAGCGTCCCCGAACCGGGCAGCTTCGAGCCCGCCGAGAGCCGGTACGCCGGGATCGGGTCGTCGGCGCCGAGCAGCCCGAACAGCGCCGAGCACACCGCGAGCCGGGACCGGGCGCGGTCCCGGGTGGCCCGGGTGAACGAGCCGGCGTCGAGCGCGTCGTAGAGCACGCCGGTGTAGCGGTCGAGCGCCGGAAGCGTCGCACCGCTCCAGAGCGCCGCGTTCCGCTCGATCTCGGCATCCTGTCGCTGCGAGACGCCCAGGGCCGCCCGGGCGACGGGACGGTCCGCGGCGAGCGCGACCAGCTCGTCGCACAACTCCTTGCGGACGGCCCCCAGCTCCGCGTCGTGGGACAGCGCCGCGAGATCCAGCGGGGCGCCGTCCCCACCGGGACGCTTGGTCTCGGAGGGCGGAAGCAGCACGAGCACGGCTCGCCACCCTAGTGGCCCGCCACGGACGCGACGCCGGCCCGGGCTGTGTCGATGTGCCCGGTCCGGCTGTGCCGATGTGCCCGGTCCGAGCTGTGCGGAGGTGCCCGGCCCGGGCTGTGCCGAGGTGCCCGGCCCGGGCTGTGCCGAGGTGCCCGGCCCGGGCTGTGCCGAGGTGCCCGGCCCGGGCTGTGCCGATGCGCCCGGTCCGAGCTGTGCGGACGCACCCGGTCCGGGCGTTGTGCCGGACGGAGTACCGGACTAGGTTTCCGGGCGTGACCTGCCTCGTGGCGCGCCTCCACGTCGACTGCATGCGGATCACGAGCGCGACCTGTCGCCCCTGTCGCTGACCTCGTGCCCGATCGGCGGTGCGTGAGCGCACGGCCGTATCCCTCCGCCGACCCGACCGCCGACGCCGCAGGCGCCATCCCGCCGGCCCGCACGGACCGGCCCCCGACCGCCGACGGTGACGGCCGATACCCAGGAGTTTCCTCATGACCGACCCCGACAAGACCGCTTCCTGGTCGTTCGAGACCAAGCAGGTGCACGCCGGTGCCGCCCCCGACCCCACCACCGGTGCCCGGGCGACCCCGATCTACCAGACGACGTCCTACGCCTTCCGGGACACCGAGCACGCCGCGAACCTGTTCGGGCTCGCCGAGTTCGGCAACATCTACACCCGGATCATGAACCCCACGCAGGACGTGCTGGAGCAGCGCGTCGCCGCGCTGGAGGGCGGTGCCGCGGCGCTCGCCGTCGCCTCCGGGCAGGCCGCTCAGCACCTCGCGGTGCAGAACATCGCCGAGGCCGGGGACCACATCGTCTCCAGCGCCTCGCTCTACGGCGGCACCTACAACCAGTTCCACTACACGTTCCCGAAGCTCGGGATCGAGGTCACCTTCGTCGACGACCCCGACAACCTCGACGAGTGGCGCGCGGCGATCCGGCCGAACACCAAGCTCCTCTACGGCGAGACCCTGGGCAACCCGCGCGGCAACATCCTCGACATCGCCGGCGTCGCCGACGTCGCGCACGCCGCCGGCGTCCCGCTGATCGTGGACAACACCGTCCCGACCCCGTACCTGGTCCGCCCGATCGAGCACGGCGCCGACATCGTCGTGCACTCGCTGACCAAGTTCCTCGGCGGCCACGGCACCTCGATCGGCGGCATCATCGTCGACTCCGGGAAGTTCGACTGGGTCGGCAACGCGGAGAAGTTCCCCGGCCTCACCACCCCGGACCCGAGCTACCACGGCGCCGTGTTCACCGACGCCGTCGGGCCGATCGCCTACATCATCAAGGCCCGCGTGCAGCTGCTGCGCGACCTCGGCCCGGCGATCTCCCCGCAGAACGCGTTCCTGATCATCCAGGGCATCGAGACGCTGTCGCTGCGGATCGAGCGGCACAACCAGAACGCGCAGGCCCTCGCCGAGTGGCTGGAGCAGCGCGACGAGGTCGAGAAGGTGCACTACGCCGGCCTGCAGTCCTCCCCGTGGCACGCCGCGCAGCAGCGCTACCTGCCCCGCGGCGGCGGTGCGATCGTGGCCTTCGAGCTGCAGGGCGGGGTGGAGGCGGGCAAGAAGTTCGTCGACGCTCTCGAGCTGCACAGCCACCTCGCCAACATCGGCGACGTCCGCAGCCTGGTGATCCACCCGGCGTCCACCACGCACAGCCAGCTGTCCGCCGAGGAGCAGCTGGCCTCCGGCGTCACCCCGGGCCTGGTCCGGCTGTCGGTCGGGCTGGAGGGCATCGAGGACATCAAGGCGGACCTGGAAGCCGGTTTCCGCGCGTCGAAGGGCGCCTGATCTTCTATTGGACGTGAGAGACACGCCGCTCCCTCCCGCCACCGGTGCGTGGCGGGAGGGGGACGACCCCGGACGCCGTCGGTTCCTCGACCTGCCCACGCCGCTGAAACTGGAGGCGGGCGGCGAGCTGCCCGCGGTGCGGCTGTCGTACGAGACCTGGGGTGAGCTCGCCCCGGACCGGTCGAACGCCGTCCTCGTGCTGCACGCCCTGACCGGCGACACCCACCTGGAGGGGCCCGCCGGTCCGGGACATCCGACGGCGGGCTGGTGGCCCGGGTTGATCGAACCGGGTGGGCCGCTGGACCCGGCCCGGTGGTTCGTCGTCGCACCGAACGCGGTCGGCGGCTGCCAGGGCAGCACCGGCCCGGCGTCCACCGCGCCGGACGGCAGGCCGTGGGGGAGCAGGTTCCCGGTGGTCACCGTGCGGGACACGGTGGCCGCCGAGCAGTACCTCGCCGACGCGCTGGGCATCGACGCGTTCGCCTGCGTGATCGGCGGCTCGATGGGGTCGATGCGCTCGCTGGAGTGGGCGGCCACCGAGCCCGACCGGGTGGACCGGTTGTTCCTGCTGGCCGGCCCCGCGGCCTCCTCGGCGGACCAGATCGGCTGGGCGAACCCGCAGATCGAGGCGATCAGGGCCGACCCGCACTGGCACGGCGGCGACTACCATCTGCTGCCGGAAGGGCCGTGGCGCGGGCTGGGGATCGCCCGTCGGATCGCGCACCTGAGCTACCGGTCAGGACACGAACTGGCGACCCGGTTCGGCCGCGACCCGCAGGGCACGGAGGACCCGTTCGACGGCGGCCGCTACGCCGTCGAGTCCTACCTGGACCACCACGCGGCGAAGCTGGTGCACCGGTTCGACGCCGCGTCCTACGTGCGGCTGACCCAGCTGATGAACCACCACGACGTCGGCCGGGACCGCGGTGGCATCGCCTCCGCGCTGGCCCGGGTGCGGGCCAGGACGTTCGTGGCCGGGGTGACCTCCGACCGGCTCTACCCGCTCGCCGAGCAGGAGGAGCTGGCCGCCGGGATCCCGAACGCCGAGCCGCTCAAAGTGATCGACTCGCCGTACGGTCACGACGGGTTCCTGGTCGAGACCCCGACCGTGGCCCGGCTGCTCACCGAACTCCTGAACTCCTGAGCGTCAGACCCGCTCGCCGTAGACGCGCTGCACCCGGATCGTGACCAGCACCCGCCGGTCGTCGACCATGACCCGGCGGTACTCGTCCCAGTCGGGGTGCTCGCCCGCGGCGTCCCGGTACCAGTCGACGAGGGCCTGCACGGCCGGCCCGTCGGGCGAGTCGTCCGGACCGACGATCTCCACCGGGCCCTCGGCGGTCGCCCAGGCCCGGCCGTCGGCGCTCTCCACGCTCAACGCGGCGCGCGGGTCCCGGCGCAGGTTCGCGGTCTTCGCCCGGCCCTCGGTCATCGAGATCCGGATCGTCCCGGCCGCCCGGTCGTAGTGCGGCGTGACGGGGGACAGCTGCGGCATCCCGCTCCGCTTGATCGTCGCCAGAGTGCCCTGTTTCGCCTTCTCGAGCAGCTCGTGCTGTTCCTCACCCATACCCCCACCCAACCACCCCTCGCGTCCACCGTGTTCCCCGCACGGCGGGTTCGCACGGGTTCGTGCCGTCCGCACCGACCTCCGATCCCGGGCCGACGCGGTGACCCGGTGCGGGAGCCGGAGGAGAACCGGCGTGGAGCGGCGTGCGGGGCGTCGCTACGCTGCTCCGGGTGTTGACCCGGATGTCGTCGCTGTTCCTGCGCACCCTGCGTGAGGACCCGGCCGACGCGGAGGTGCCCAGCCACAAGCTGCTGGTCCGCGCCGGCTACGTCCGTCGCGTCGCCCCGGGCGTCTACTCCTGGCTGCCGCTCGGCCTCAGGGTGCTCCGCCGCATCGAGGCCGTCGTGCGCGAGGAGATGGACGCCATGGGCGGCCAGGAGATCCAGTTCCCGGCGCTGCTGCCGCGCGAGCCGTACGAGACGACGAACCGGTGGACCGAGTACGGCCCCAACCTGTTCCGGCTCAAGGACCGCAAGGGCTCCGACTACCTGCTCGGGCCCACCCACGAGGAGCTGTTCACGCTCGCGGTCAAGGGCGAGTACTCGTCCTACAAGGATTTCCCGGTCGTGCTCTACCAGATCCAGACCAAGTACCGCGACGAGGAACGGCCCCGCGCGGGCATCCTGCGCGGCCGCGAGTTCCTGATGAAGGACTCGTACTCGTTCGACCTGTCCGACGAGGGCCTGGCCGAGTCCTACCGCAAGCACCGCGACACCTACATCCGGATCTTCGACCGGCTCGGCCTGGACTACGTGATCGTCGCGGCGACGTCGGGTGCGATGGGCGGGTCGGCGTCGGAGGAGTTCCTCGCCGAGTCCGCGACCGGTGAGGACACCTTCGTCCGGGGCCCCGGCGGCTACGCGGCGAACGTCGAGGCCGTGACGACGCCCGCGCCCCCGGCGATCCCGCTCGACGGCCTGCCCGCCGCGCAGGTGCACCACACGCCGGACACGCCGACCATCGCCAGCCTGGTCGACTACCTGAACTCCCATCCCGAGACCGGCGACGGCCGGACCTTCACCGCGGCCGACACCCTGAAGAACGTCCTGGTCAAGATCAAGCAGCCGGGGTCGGCGGAGTGGGAACTGCTCGGCGTCGGGGTCCCCGGTGACCGCGAGGTCGACATGAAGCGGCTCGGGGCGTCCCTCGAACCCGCCCAGGTCGAGTTGCTCGAGGAGGCCGACTTCGCCCGCAACGCGTTCCTGGTCAAGGGCTACATCGGGCCGGGTGCGCTGGCCGCGAACGGGATCCGCTACCTGGTCGACCCGCGGATCGTGACCGGCACCGCGTGGGTGACCGGCGCCGACAAGGCCGACCACCACGTCGTCGACCTGGTCTGCGGGCGCGACTTCGTCCCGGACGGCACGATCGAGGCCGCCGAGGTGCGAGCCGGCGACCCGTCGCCGGACGGCCAGGGCGTGCTGGAGGCGGCCCGCGGCATCGAGATCGGGCACATCTTCCAGCTCGGCCGCAAGTACACCGACGCGTTCGGGCTCGACGCGCTGGGCCCGGACTCCAAGCCGGTCCGGATCACGATGGGCTCCTACGGCGTCGGCGTGTCCCGGCTCGTCGCGGTGATCGCCGAGCAGAGCCACGACGAGCACGGCCTGGTCTGGCCGCGCACCGTCGCCCCCTACGACGTGCACGTCGTCGTCGCGGGGAAGTCCGCGGAGCTGCTGGCCGGCGGCGAGGAGATCGCCGCCGAGCTGGAGGCCCTGGGCCTGGACGTCGTCCTGGACGACCGCAAGGCGTCCCCGGGGGTGAAGTTCGCCGACGCCGAGCTGATCGGGGTGCCGACGATCGTGGTCGTCGGGCGGGGGCTGGCCGAGGGCAAGGTCGAGCTGAAGGACCGGGCGAGCGGCGAGCGGACGGAGATCGCCCGGGCGGGTGTCGCCGAGCACGTCGCCGGTGTCGTCCGCGGGGCCTGAACCGGGCGGGACCGGATGCGGGCGTCGCGCCGGACTCAGCCCGGGCGGACCGCCGACGAGGCCAGCTCAGCGGGCGCGTCCCGGCTCACCGGGGCGCCCGGCCCGCCCCCGATGTCGGTGACGACGACCAGCATCGCGACCCCGGTAGAGCCGTCCCTGGCCTGGGCCCGCGGCACCGCGAGCACCCCGACGGCGCCGTCGGTGGCCCGGCAGCCGGGCCGGCCGGCAGCCGTCCCGTCGGTGCGCACGGTCGCCTCGACCCAGATGCCGTCCTCCGCGTCGTCCGGCCCGGGCCGCGGGCCGGCCGGTCCGACCGCGACCTGCGGGGCGGCGCCGGCGTAGGCGGATTCGCCCGCGCCGCGGGCGAACGCCCGGGCCGCCTCCTCGATGCTCGTCCCGGCCGGGACGGCGACCAGGGCGGCCGCGGCGACCCCGCGCGGTGCCGGATCGGCCGGGCACTCGCCCGCCGCGAACGGCGGCACCTCGGCGAGGCGGGTGAAGGGCACCCCGAACACGTCGAGCGGACCAGCCGGCGCGGAGACCGACGTCCACCCGTCGGGTGGTGTCACGGCGAACGTGTCCGGCGGCGCGACCGTGGGTGGCGGGACGGAGGTGACCGGAGCCGCGGGGGAGTCGCCGACCCCGGTCAGCGCCGCGACCGTGCCCGCCACGAGCAGCACCGCGACCAGCCCGGCCAGAACCGGGCGGAGCCGGCGTGCGCCGCTAGGGGGAACGGGCTCACCCGGGTGGCCCTGCGGGGCTGCACCCGGACGCCCGGTCGTCGACGCGCCGGAATTCACCGGCGCAGCCTACGGTGAGCGGCCGGGGACCGCCGACGGTCCGCCGCCGGGCGGCGGCGCCGGGTCGTCCGGCGGTCGCCTCACCCCGCGAGCAGCGACAGGCGCACCGACCGCGTCGGGTTGTCCACGTTGGTGTCGACCAGACAGACCGACTGCCAGGTCCCGAGGGCAGGCCGCCCGCCGACGACCGGGATCGTCGTGGACGGCGGCACGAACGCGGGCAGCACGTGGTCCCGCCCGTGCCCGGCACTGCCGTGCCGGTGCCGCCAACGGTCGTCGGCGGGCAGCAGCTCGCGCAGCTGCGCCAGCAGGTCGGTGTCGCTGCCCGCGCCGGTCTCGATGACGGCGATCCCGGCCGTCGCGTGCGGGACGAAGATGTTGAGCAGCCCGTCGCCTGCGCCCGCCTCGGCCAGAAATCGCTCGATCCGGCTCGTCAGGTCGACCACGGCCTCCTCGGAACCGGTCCGGATCTCGATCAGCTCACTGTGCACCCTCCCGACCCTAGGACCACCGATAGGGTCGGGCAGCGTGGAGAGCACGGTGACGGTCTTCGGGCGTGAGCTGCCCCGCCGCCCCGGTTATCTGAACACGGCGAGCATCGGCGTCCCCCCACGGGACGCGTCCGACGCGGTGGCCGCCGCCGTCCGGGCATGGGCGGAGGGCAGGTCCTCGCCCCGCGACTTCGACGACGCCGTGGAGGCCGCCCGGGCCGGGTTCGCCGCGATCACCGGGGTGCCGGTCGCCGACGTCGCCCAGGGCGCGACGGTGTCCGGCCTGCTCGGCCCGCTCGCCGCCGCGGTACCGGACGGCGCCCGGGTGCTGGTCGCGGCCGGCGAGTTCTCCAGCGTGACCCGGCCGTTCGCGTTGCAGGCGAACCGCGGCGTCCGGATCACCGAGGTGCCCCTCGAGGAGGTGGCCGCGCACGCCGCGGGACACGATCTCGTCGCGGTGTCGGTGGTGCAGTCCGCGGACGGCCGGATCGCCGACCTGGACGCGCTGTTCGAGGCTCGCGAGCGGCACGGGGTCCGGTTGCTGCTCGACGTCACCCAGGCCGCCGGCTGGCTGCCGCTGCGGCTCGACCGGGCGGACGCCGTGGTCGGGGCCGGGTACAAGTGGCTGCTCGGGCCGCGGGGCAGCGCCTGGCTGGCCCAGCGGCCGACCTGGGTGGACGGTCCGGGCGGGTGCTGGCCGGAGGTCGTCCGGCACGGTGCCGGCTGGTACGGCACCCGGGACCGGTGGGGTGGTGGTCTGTACACCCCTGATCCGCCTGCCCGCCCCGGCCCGGCGGGCGGTGAGGAGTCACCGGTGTGGTTCGCGCACGTCGGTTCCGCCGTCTCGGTGCCGTGGCTGGCCTCGCTCGATCCGGAGTCGTTGCGGGCGCACTGCGCCGGGCTGGCCGACGCCCTGCGCGAGCGCCTGGACATGCCGGCGACCGGATCGGCGATCGTCGCGGTTCGGGCGGACGGTGCCGCCGAGCGGCTGGCCCGCGCCGGGATCACCGCCGCCGTCCGGGACGGCGCGGCCCGGCTGGCGTTCCACCTGACGAACACCGCCGACGACGTCGAGCTGGCCGCGGCGGCGGTGTGCGGCTGACGGTCCGGCCGTCGTGCGATCGAACGGCCCGGCGCCGCGCAGCCGGCGTCGTGGTCAGCTCCGCCCGGGGAAGACCGGGATCGCCGGGCTCCGGTCGGTCGCACGACGCCAGAACGCGCACCGCACCGTCGACTCGATCATCCGGGTGAGTCCGGCCTGCCGCATCTCCCGGCTGGGCGCACGCTCGACCAGCGACCGCCAGGCCGCAGCGGCGTCGGTCTCGGCGGTGACCAGCAGCGCGCTCGCGGACAGCTCGTCGACGACCGGCTGCGGCGGGGTGTAGGCGGGTTGCGCCGAGACCGGCCGCTCGCCCAGCTCGGTGAGCGCCTCGCTGACCTCGCGGCGCAGCGTGCGGTGCGCCTCGAGCTCGGTCCTGGCCCTGCTCGCGGCGTCCGGCGGCAGGAACGCCAGCGCCGTCGAGTACGCCCAGATCGCGGCGTGCTCACCGGCCAGCGACCGCTGCAGTGCCTCCTTCGCCACCTGGGCCGACGGCTGCTCGGTGCCGTCCTGACCGCCACCGTCCTGGGCGGGTACGAGATGCCGGTTCACCGGGTGCCTCCTGCTCTCCTGCGACTCGGTGCAGTGCTGTCGCTCGCAGCAGCCCTGTCGCTCGCTGCAGTGCTGTTGCTCACTGCAGGGCCACGACGTACGCGGCGCAACACGCGGCGACCTCGGCGACCAGGCCGGCCTGCAGTGCCGACGCCTCGATCACCACCTCGCTCGCGGTGCGGGCGGACCCGTCGACGGAGTCCCGGACCGCGGCGACGTCGGCGGCCTGCGGGGTCGCGGGGACCGGTGCGGCTCCGGGCGGGCGACCGCCCGCCTCGTCCAGCGCCGCGGCGTGCTCCAGGCGTGCGGCGCGCAGCGGTTCCAGCCGGCCGGCCAGTGCCGGGTCGGAGGTCACGGCGGCGGCCACCAGCGCGGCGTCGCGCCGGGCCGCGTCGGCCATCGCCAGCAGCGCCTCGCTCGCGTCGGCCCGCCGGTCGGTGCCGGGGGAGCAGGCCGCGAGCACCGGGGGCAGCGCGACGACCGCGGCGGCCGAGACCAGCAGCCGGCGGCGGCCGAGCACCGGTCCGGTCACACCCGCCACCGCATGCCTCCGGTCCCTCACGAAGGGTCATGCTGCCAGCCGAGGTGGGCCCCGTCGTCACCGACCGGGTGGGTACGGACCGGCGGAACCGGTGCGGCACCGCGACCGCGGGTGCCCGGATCGGACGCGCTAAGCTCTTGGGCCGTCCCCTGCCGTCGTCCGCGTCCGCCCGAGCCGGACGGTGCCGTCTCCGAGACACGCCGCGCAGCGGGATGCCCGGCCGCGGTCGTGGCGGTGGGGCGGGTCGGCGCCCGATGGCAGCCGACCGACGCGACCACGAGGAGAATCACCCGATGCGCAGTCCGGACCCCGCAGCGCTGGCAGACCAGCTGCGCGGCGTGCTCGAGCCGGTCGTCGTGGAGGCCGGGCTGGAGATCGACGCCGTCGAGGTCCGCACCGCCGGGCGGCGGCACGCGGTGAAGCTGGTGGTCGACCTGCCCGAGAGTTCCCCGGCCACCGGTATCGACCTGGACGTCATCGCCCGGCTCAGCCGGACCGCTGCCGCCGAGCTGGACCCGCACGAGCACCTCATCGAGGGCTCCTACACGCTCGAGGTGACCTCGCCCGGGGTGGACCGCCCGCTCACCCGTCGCCGACACTGGCAGCGGAACTTCCTGCGTCTGGCGCGGATCACCCTGGTCGGCGGGGACAGCCTGGAGGCGAGGATCGGCCGGGCCGGGGACGACCGGGTCCAGGTCGCGCTGCCCGGCCGGAAGCCGGAGCTGCGCGAGATCACCTACGCCGAGGTGGAGCACGCCCAGGTGCAGGTGGAGTTCAAGGCTCCCCCGGCGGCGGAGGCCGCACTGCTGGGCGCGGGCGGCACCGGGGCCAGTACTGATGCCAGCACCGAGAGCAGCACTGCCACGAGCACCAGCGCGAACGAGGAGAACCGGTGAACGTCGACATCCCTGCGCTGCGGGCCATCGAGCGGGACAAGGAGATCCCGTTCGAGACGGTGATCGACGCCATCGAGACCGCGCTGCTGACCGCCTACAAGCACACCGAGGGTCACCATCCCGACGCCCGGGTGGAGATCGACCGCAAGTCCGGCGTCGTCCGGGTGATGGCCCGCGACGCCGCCGACCGGGCCGAGGACGGCACCCCCGGCCCGGAGTTCGACGACACCCCCGAGGGCTTCGGCCGGGTCGCCGCGACCACCGCCCGCCAGGTCATCGTGCAGCGGTTGCGCGACGCCGAGCACGAGCGCACCTACGGCGAGTTCGCCGCCAAGGAGGGCGAGGTCGTCGCCGGCATCGTGCAGCGCGACGCCCGGGCGAACGCCCGCGGGATGGTCGTCGTCGCACTCGGCGGGTCCGGTGGCACGGAGGCGGTGCTGCCCGCCGCCGAGCAGGTGCCCGGTGAGGTCTACCGGCACGGCGACCGGATCCGCTGCTACGTCATCGGTGTGCACCGCGGCCCCCGCGGGACGTCGATCACGCTGTCGCGGACCCACCCGAACCTCGTTCGCAAGCTGTTCGCGCTGGAGGTCCCGGAGCTCGTCGACGGGACGGTCGAGATCGTGTCGGTGGCCCGGGAGGCCGGCTTCCGTTCCAAGATCGCGGTCCGCTCCACCCGGCCCGGCCTCAACGCGAAGGGGGCGTGCATCGGTCCGATGGGTGCCCGCGTCCGCGGTGTGATGGCGGAGCTCGCCGGCGAGAAGATCGACATCATCGACTGGTCCGAGGACCCGGCCGAGTTCGTCGGCAACGCTCTCTCGCCGTCCAAGGTGGTCTCGGTCACGGTGCTGGACGAGCGCGCCAGGATCGCCCGCGTCGTCGTGCCGGACTTCCAGCTGTCGCTGGCGATCGGCAAGGAGGGGCAGAACGCCCGCCTGGCGGCCCGGCTGACCGGCTGGAAGATCGACATCCGGAGCGACGCCGACCCGCGCGACCCGGTCGGTGCCGGTGGTGACCCGGCCGAGGTGTCGTCGTAGCCGGGAGTGCGGCAGGGGCGGGCGAGGGAATGACCGGTCCGTCCTCTGCGCTACACTCACAGACGGTCCGCGGTCGCGGTCCGTCGCCCGCAGGCCCCCGGTCGATCCCGATCCGGACGTGTGTGGGGTGCCGGGCCCGGGAACGGGCCGACGCACTGTTGCGGGTGGTCGCGGAGAACGGACATCTCGTCCCGGATCCTCGGCGCCGCCTCCCCGGCCGGGGTGCCTGGTTGCACGCCGAGACGGGGTGCCTCGACCGGGCCGAGCGCCGCTCGGCGTTCAGTCGGGCGTTGCGCGTCCGAGCTCCACTGGACGCCACGGCCGTACGGCTCCGGATACAGGATCAGCAGGGGTCGGGGAGCCTCCCCGGCCCGTCATCGGAAGAAAGCAAGGTCGACCAGTCATGAGCCAGCAGTGAAGATCGCACCATGAACGTGCTTCGACACTAGGTTCGAGGTCGAGCGGGATGCTGCCGCCCGGCCTCCGGTCAGGACAAGGAGAGCAGTGGCAGGCAAGGCCCGCGTGCACGAGCTCGCGAAAGAGCTCGGAATCAGCAGTAAGCAGGTCCTCAGCAAGCTGCAGGACCTCGGGGAGTACGTGAAGTCCCCCTCATCCACCGTCGAGGCCCCGGTCGCGCGCAAGCTGCGTGACGCGATGGCCTCCGGCGGCAGCGCCGGCGGCGGTCAGCGCCGCGGTTCCGGCGCTCCCGGTGCCGGTCGCCCGCGTGCCGGCGGTCCCGGCGGTGCCGCGCCGCGTGGCGGTTCCGGCGCCCCGTCGCCGTCCCGGCCGAGTGCGCCGAAGCCCGGCCCGACACCGGGGCCGTCCGGCCCCGCGCCGAAGCCCGGCCCGCGCCCCGGCCCTCCGGCCCCGGCCCAGGAGACGCCTGCGGCCCGTCCCGCACAGCCCGGTCCGCGTCCCGGCCCGGCCGCGCCGAAGCCCGGCCCGCAGCCGCAGCCCCAGGCCCCGGCCGCCGACGCGTCGGCTCCGGCCCGTCCCGCTGCGCCGGGGCCGCGTCCCGGCCCGCGCCCGGCCCCCCAGGGCCGCCCCGGCGAGGGCCAGGGCGGTCAGCGCCAGGGTGGTGGCGAGGGCGGACCCCGCCAGCCCAGGCCCGGTCCGCGTCAGCCGCGGGTCGGCAACAACCCGTTCGGTGTCGGGCAGGGTTCGCCGAAGCCCGGCCCGCGTCCGGCTGCACCGCAGCAGGGCGGGCAGCAGGGCCAGCAGGGCGGCGGCGCGAGCGCGCCGGCCGCCCGCTCCGGTGAGGCCCCGCCGCGGCCGCCGCGTCCCGGTGGCGGTGCTCCCGGTGCCGGCGGCCCGCGTCCGTCGCCGAACAGCATGCCGCCGCGTCCGAACCCGGGCATGATGCCCGCGCGTCCGGCGGCCGGCAGGCCCGGTGCCGGCGGTCGCGGCGGCCCCGGTGGCGGTCGTGGTGGCCCCGGTGGTCCCGGGGGCGGTCGTGGTGGCCCCGGTGGCGGCCGCGGCGGTCCCGGTGGTGGCGGTGGCGGTGGCGGTTTCCGTCCCGGCGGTGGCGGTCCCGGTGGGCCTCCTCCCGCCGGTGGTTTCCGCGGTCGCCCCGGTGGCGGCGGCGGTCGTGGTCGCGGCGGTGCCGCTGGTGCCTTCGGGCGCCCCGGTGGTCCCGCCCGGCGTGGCCGCAAGTCGAAGCGGCAGAAGCGGCAGGAGTTCGACTCGATGGCCGCGCCCTCGGTGGGCGGCGTCCGCCTGCCCAAGGGCAACGGCGAGACGATCCGGCTGCCGCGTGGCGCCTCGCTGACCGACTTCGCCGAGAAGATCAACGCCAACCCGGCGTCGCTGGTGCAGGTGCTGTTCCATCTCGGCGAGATGGTGACCGCGACCGCGTCGGTCTCCGACGAGGTCCTGGAGCTGCTCGGCCAGGAGATGAACTACCGGGTCCAGGTCGTGTCCCCCGAGGAGGAGGACCGCGAGCTGCTCGAGTCGTTCGACATCGAGTTCGGCGACCTCGGCGACGAGGAGGCACTGGCGGCCCGGCCGCCGGTCGTCACCGTCATGGGTCACGTCGACCACGGAAAGACGCGCCTTCTCGACACGATCCGCAAGGCCAACGTCCGCGAGGGCGAGGCCGGTGGGATCACCCAGCACATCGGCGCCTACCAGGTGCCGGCGGAGCTGGAGGGCGAGGAGCGGCTCATCACCTTCATCGACACCCCGGGTCACGAGGCGTTCACCGCCATGCGTGCCCGCGGTGCGAAGTCCACCGACATCGCGGTGATCGTGGTGGCGGCGGACGACGGCGTGATGCCGCAGACCGTCGAGTCGATCAACCACGCCCAGGCGGCAGGCCTGCCGATCGTGGTCGCGGTCAACAAGATCGACGTCGAGGGCGCGAACCCGGACAAGATCCGTCAGCAGCTCACCGAGTACAACCTGGTGGCCGAGGAGTACGGCGGCGACACCATGTTCGTCGACATCTCCGCGAAGCAGGGCACCAACATCGACGCGCTGCTCGAGGCGATCCTGCTGACCGCCGACGCGGCGCTCGACCTGCGGGCCAACCCCGACATGGACGCCCAGGGCGTCACCATCGAGGGGCACCTGGACCGCGGTCGCGGCCCGGTCGCGACGGTGCTGGTCCAGCGCGGCACGCTGCGGGTCGGCGACTCGGTCGTCGCGGGCGACGCCTCCGGGCGCGTCCGGCGGATGATCGACGAGCACGGCGCGGACGTCACCGAGGCGCTCCCGTCGCGTCCGGTGCAGGTCATCGGTCTGACGTCGGTCCCGGGTGCGGGTGACACGTTCCTGGTCGTCGACGAGGACCGGGTGGCCCGCCAGATCGCCGACCGGCGGCGCGCCCGCGAGCGCAACGCCGAGCTGGCCTCCCGCCGCAAGCGCGTCAGCCTGGAGGACCTGGACGCCGCGCTGAAGGAGACCAACACCCTCAACCTGATCATCAAGGGTGACAACTCGGGCACCGTCGAGGCGCTCGAGGAAGCCCTGATGAAGCTGGACGTGGGTGAGGAGGTCGAGCTGCGGGTCATCCACCGCGGCGTCGGCGGGATCACCGAGGGCGACATCAACCTCGCCATCGCGGACAACGTCATCGTCATGGGCTTCAACGTCCGTGCCGAGGGCAAGGCCACCGAGCTGGCCAACCGCGAGGGCGTGGAGATCCGCTACTACTCGGTGATCTACCAGGCGATCGACGAGATCGAGGCGGCCCTCAAGGGCATGCTCAAGCCGGAGTACGAAGAGGTCGAGCTGGGCCGCGCGGAAGTCCGCGAGGTCTTCAAGTCCTCGAAGTTCGGCACGATCGCCGGTTGCCTCGTGATGAGCGGGGAGATCCGCCGGAACGCCCGGGCGCGCCTGCTGCGCGACTCGCGGGTGATCCACGAGAACCTCCCGGTCTCCTCGCTGCGTCGGTTCAAGGACGACGTGGTGGAGGTCCGTGAGGGCTTCGAGTGCGGTCTGACGCTCGGCAGCTACTCCGACATCAAGGTCGACGACGTCATCGAGACGTTCGAGATGCGGGAGAAGCCGCGGGCCTGACCCAGGTCAGCCAGGCGGGGCGGTCGGTGTTCACCGGCCGCCCCGCCTGCTTTCCGCCCACCCACCCAGGAGGTCCGATGTATGTCGGTGCGCTGGAGTGCGACGTGCTGCTCGGCGACGTCCGGTCGCTGAAGCAGAAGCGGTCCGCGGTGCGCCCGCTGCTGGCCGAGCTACGCAGATTCGAGGTGGCGGCCGCCGAGGCGGGCCATCAGGAGTTGTACCGCAGGGCACTGGTCGGGGTCAGCTGCGTGTCCGCCGATCCGGCGCACGTGCGTGCCCTGCTGGAACGGTGCGAGCGGCTGGTCGCGGCTCGCCCCGAACTCGAACTGCTGTCGGCCCGGACCCGTCTGTTCGGGCCGGACGACAACTGACCGGCGCCGCGCGCGCACCCACGGGTGCGTACGCCGCGCATAGACTCTGCCGCGGGATTGCCGGTGGAAGGAGCACGACATGGTCGACCACGCGCGCGCACGCAAGCTTGCCAAGCGGATCTCGCAGATCGTCGCCGAGGCACTGGAGCACGAGGTCAAGGACCCGCGACTGTCGATGGTGACGATCACCGACACCCGGGTCACCGGCGACCTGCGGGAGGCGACCGTCTACTACACCGTGCTGGGGGCGTCGCTGGACGAGGCGCCGGACACCGCGGGCGCCGCCGCCGCGCTGGAGGGCGCCACCGGCGTCCTGCGCAGCCGGGTCGGTCAGCAGACCGGCGTCCGGCACACCCCCAGCCTCGCCTTCATCCTGGACCAGGTTCCGGACGAGGCGCGGCGGATGGAGGAGCTGCTGGCCCGCACCCGCGCCTCGGACGCCGAGGTCGCCCGGCTGGCCGCATCGGCGTCTCCGGCGGGAGATCCGGACCCCTACCGGGCGCCGCGCGACGCAGAGTCGGAGTGAGCGCCTCCGGCGCCGACTCCTCCGGCACACCGTTGCCCGGGCCCGGCCCGGTCGACCCGGCCGGGGCCGCGGCGGTACTGCGTGCGGCGCGGGAGGTGCTCGTCGTCGGGCACGTCCGGCCGGACGCCGACGCCGCGGGCAGCGCGATCGCGATCGCCACCGCCCTGCGCCGGACCGGAGTCGCGGCCACGGTGTCGTTCGGCGGGCCGGATCCGGTGCCGGCGGCCCTCGGGACGCTGGACCCCGACGGCCTGGTCGTCCCGTCGTCCCGGGCGCCGGTCGCGCCCGAGCTGCTGGTGTCCTGCGACGTGTCGTCGGCGCAGCGGCTCGGGGACCTGGCCGACCGGTTGGACACCGCGGGCGGGTCGCTCGCCATCGACCACCACGCGTCGTTCTCCGGGTTCGCCACCCGGCACCTGGTCGATCCGGCTGCCCCGGCCACCGTGCTGCTGGTGCGGGCCGTCCTCGCCGAGCTGGGCGCCGAGCTCGACGCGGTGCTGGCCCGCGCCCTGTTCGCCGGGCTGTACACCGACACCGGCGGGTTCCGGTGGGGTGGTTCGGGTGCGCTGCGCCTGGGTGCCGAGCTCGTCGACGCCGGCGCCGACCCGCGCGCACTGATGCGCGAGCTCACCGGGACCCGTCCGTTCGGCTGGCTGGCGGCCCAGGCCGCCGTGCTGGCCGGGGCCCGGCGGGAGCCGGCCGCGGCCGGTGGCGCCGGCCTGGTGTGGGCGGCCGTCGACGTCCCCACCGCCACCCGGTTCCGGGACCAGACCGCCACCGTGGTGGGGCAGCTGCTCGCCACGGCGGGGGACGGGGTGGCCGCACTGCTCACCGAGAGCGAGCCGCACCAGTGGTCGGTATCGTTGCGCGGCAACGGGTCACCGGATCTCTCCCGGGTCGCGTCGGCGCTCGGCGGCGGTGGGCACGCGGCCGCCGCCGGTTTCGAACGCGCCGGCACCCGCGACGAGCTCCTCGCGCTGCTGCGCTCCGAGCTGGACGCGGCGACGACCTGAGCGACGCCGGAGTGCATTCCGCCCGCCCGGGTACACCGGAGCGCCGTCCGGGCGCGGTGGGACAAGGGGCGGTCCGGCGGGCCGCCCCCGGGCGCCGTAGCGTATCCGCCGATCACCTCAGGAGGTTCGTGTGAGTTCGCAGCCCGTTCCGGCCCCGGACGGCCCCGGTGACAGCAGCGGGTGGCGGGAGTTCCTCGGTGCATGGGTCCGCAACCCCGTGCGGGTCGGCGCCGTGTGGCCGAGTTCGCGACGGCTGTCCGAGAAGCTGGCCCGGATCGCGCCGGGGCACGGCACACCCGTCGTCGTCGAGCTGGGGCCCGGCACCGGCGCGGTGACCGGCGAGGTGGCCCGCCGGTTGTCGCCGCACGGGCGGCACCTCGCCGTGGAGCTCGATCCGGGCATGGCCGACTACCTGCAGCGCCGGCACCCGGGCGTCGAGGTCATCAACGGCGACGCCCGCAAACTCGGCACGCTGCTCGCCGAACGCGGCATCGAGCGGGTGGACGCGGTCGTCTCCGGGCTGCCGTGGTCGCTGTTCGACCAGGCGGCGCAGGAGGAGATCCTCGGCCAGGTGGTGGACGTGGTCGGTGAGACCGGTGCCTTCGCCACGTTCGCCTACTCGCACACGCTGCCGATGCGCTCGGCCCGCCGGTTCCGCACGACGCTGCGCGACACCTTCGACGAGGTCGCGACGACCCGAACGGTGTGGCGCAATCTCCCACCCGCGTTCTGCTATCTCTGCCGGCGCCCGCGGCGCTGAGCCGTGCCCGGGAGCACCCGCACCCCGGGCGGGGCGCGGGACATCCTGCGGCTGGCCGTACCGGCTCTGCCGGTACTGGCCGCCGAACCGCTGTACCTGCTCGTCGACACCGCCGTCGTCGGGCGACTCGGCGCGGTCCCGCTGGCCGGGCTGGCCGTCGCCGGGGTGTTGTTCGCGCAGGTCACGACGCAGCTGACCTTCCTGTCCTACGGGACGACGGCGCGTGCGTCCCGTTTCTACGGGGCCGGACGACGGTCCGCGGCCGTCACCGAGGGGATCCAGGCGACGTGGCTGGCGGTCGTCGTCGGGCTGATCGTGATCGGGGTCGGACAGCTGGTCGCCGCCCCGGTCACCCGCGCCCTCGCCGGCAGTGACGAGATCGCCGACGGTGCGACCAACTGGCTGCGGATCGCGCTGCTCGGCGCCCCGATGGTGCTGATCACGCTGGCCGGGAACGGATGGATGCGTGGCGTGCAGGACACCGTGCGCCCGATGCGCTACGTGATCGCCGGGAACGCGCTGTCCGCGGTGCTCTGCCCGTTCCTGGTGCACGGCGCCGGGGACTGGGACGGCTGGGGGCTGGAGGGCTCGGCGGTCGCGAACGTCGTCGCCCAGACGGTGTCGGCGTCGCTGTTCCTGCGGGCGCTGGTGATCGAGCGGCGCCGGGCACCCGCGTCCGATCCGGTCCGGCTCGCCCCCGACACCGCGGTGCTGCGCGCCCAGACGACGATGGGCCGCGACCTGGTGATCCGTTCGCTCGGCTTCCAGGCGTGCTTCCTCTCGGCGACCGCGGTGGCCGCCCGGTTCGGCGCCGGATCGGTCGCCGCGCACCAGATCGTGCTCCAGCTGTGGGTGTTCCAGTCACTGGTGCTCGACGCCGTCGCGATCGCCGCCCAGGCACTCGTCGGGTCCGCGCTCGGGGCCGCCCGCACCACCGCCGACACCGTGCGGGCCCGCGCCGTCGCCGCCCGGGTCACCCGCTACGGCCTGCTGCTGGGCTGCGTCTTCGCAGCGGTGTTCGCCGCGCTGTACCCGGTGCTGCCGGGCGTGTTCACCACCGACGCGCTGGTGCTGGCGACGATCCCGGCCGCCTGGTGGTTCTTCACCGCGCTGCAGCCGATCGCCGGCGTCGTCTTCGCCCTCGACGGCGTGCTGCTCGGAGCCGGCGACGCCGCCTTCCTCCGCACGACGACGCTGCTGGCCGCGCTGGGCGGGTTCCTCCCGCTGATCTGGCTGTCGCTGGTGTTCGATTGGGGCCTGGTCGGGATCTGGTCGGGACTCGCCGCGTTCATGGTGGTCCGGCTGGTGGCGGTGGGATGGCGGACGTACTCGGGGCGCTGGGCGGTCCCGGGGGCGGTCCGGGGCTGACCCCGCGACGCTCCGCCCGGGAAACCCGTCCGACGGTGCCGGGGCGAGCGGCAGCCGGACGGTGAACACGGCGCCGCTGCCGTCGGCCCGGGTGCCCACGGTCGCCGTGCCGCGCAGGCGCCGGGTGATCCGGTCGACCAGGGCGAGTCCGATCCCCCGCGGCCGGCCCTCCGGCGTCGCACGGGTGCTGAAACCGAACGTGAACAGCTCGTTCGCGGTCTCCTCGGACACGCCGGGACCGCTGTCGGCGACCTCGACCACCAGCTCGTCACCGACCGTGCGGAGGGTGACGGCGACCCGTCGCTCCACGTCGCGGGGGAGTTCCGCGACCACCTCGACGGCGTTGTCCACGAGATTGCCGAGCAGCGAGACGAGGTCGTCCGCGGCGAACGGGAGCCGCAGGTCGGGCAGGACGCCGGGATCGCAGGCGTCGGTGACCTCGAACGTGATGTCGTGCTCGGCCGCCTGCCACGCCTTGTCCGCGAGCAGCGCGGCCAGCACCGGGTCGTGGACCTCGGCGGTGACCCGGGCCCCCGGGCCGCGGGTCCGGTCGAGTGCGGCGGAGCCCGCGGCGGCGGCGTCGGAGGTGTCGCCGAGCTCGATCAGGGTGAGGACGGTCTGCAACCGGTTCGCGAACTCGTGCGCCTGGCCGGACAGCGCGGCGACCTTGTCCTGGGCGAGATCCCGCTCGCGCAGCACACCGGCGAGCTCGGTGCGGTCGCGCAGGGTGAACACCCGGGTGCCCGGCCCGGCGGCCGAACCGGCGTGCCTGCTGTTGACGAGCAGCATCCGTTCCCCGGCGAGGGCGGTCACGTCGTGCAGGTCCTCATGCAACCCGCGCTGGAGCACCGACCGCACCGCCGGATCGATGCCGAGCTCGCCGAGGAGCCGGCCCGGAGCCGCGTCGCCGACGTCACCGGAATCGGGGGCCGCGAGCAGCCGCCGCGCCTCGGCGTTCACCACGACCAGCCTGCCCCGGCCGTCGACCACCAGCAGACCCTCGCCGACGGCGTGCAGCACCGCGTCGTGGTGGGTGTAGGCGGCGGTGATCTCCTCGGGCTCCAGGCCCAGGGTCTGCCTGCGCAGCCGCCGGGCCAGCACCGCCGCGAGGCCGAACCCGAGCACCAGGGCGGCACCGGCGGCGGTGACGGTCGCGGGCAGCCAGCGCAGCGCGAGGTCGGAGATGCGGGTCTGCAGTACGCCGACCGAGACGACGGCGGTGATCCGGCCGCCGACCACGACCGGGGTGACGGTGCGGACCGAGGGGCCCAGCGTGCCGGGATAGACCTCGGTGTCGGTCCGCCCGGCCAGCGCAGGGGCGATGTTGCCCTGGTAGGGCCCGCCGATCCGGGACCGGTCGTAGTGGCTGTACCGGATCCCGTCGGGTGACATGACGACGACGAAGCTGGTGCCGGTCGCTGCCCTGATCCGCTCGGCGACCGGCTGCAACCGCGCGGACAGCGTGTCGACGTCGCCGCCCGCCCGCAGTGCGTCGACGACCTGCGGGTCGGTGGCCACGCTCGACGCGACCGCGGTGGTGAGGCGGGCCGCCGCGTCGTGTTCGAGCTCCCGGGCGCCGAGGACACCGAGCGCGGTGAGACCGCCGACGGTCAGCAGCACGGTCACCACCTGCAGGACGAACAACCGCCGCACCAGCCGTGACCGGCGCAGCGACGGACGCGGTGGCCGGCGCACGACACCACCCTGCCACCGCGGGGGTGACAGGGTGGGCCGGGTGGGGTTCATGACGAGCCGGGGCGGCGGGTCAGGTGCTCGCGCCGACCTTCTGGCGCGGCTCCTCGGCGTCGGTGGCGGGCTCGGCCGGGGCCGGGGTGTTGCCGTGCGCGGCCTCCATGTCGGCCTCGACCAGCGTCGGGTCCTCGAGCACCGCGGCGAGCCGCTCGCGGTCCAGCTCGCCGTTCCAGCGGGCGACGACCAGGGTCGCGACGACGTTGCCGATGCAGTTGGTCAGCGCCCGGCCCTCGGACATCACCCGGTCGATGCCGACGATCAGGGCCAACCCGACCACGATGGCCTCCGGGGTGAAGAACTCGCCGCCGAACGCCTGCAGCGAGGCGGCCAGGGTCACCAGGCCGGCCCCGGTGACACCGGCGGCTCCCTTCGAGGTCAGCACCATCAGCACGGCGAGGCCGATCTGCACGCCGATCGGCAGCGACGCGCCGCCGGCCTGGACGATGAACAGCGCACCCAGGGTCAGGTAGATGCAGGTGCCGTCGAGGTTGAACGAGTACCCGGTCGGGATGACCATGCCGACGGTCTGCTTGGACGCACCCGCCGACTGCAGCTTGGTGAGCAGCCGCGGCAGCACCGACTCCGACGACGAGGTGCCGACGATGATCAGCAGCTCGTCCTTCACCAGCCGGATGACCTTGAGGACGCTGAACCCGGCGATCCGGGACACGATCCCCAGGACCACCACGACGAACACCGCGCAGGTGCCCCAGAAGACCGCCATCAGCAGCGCCAGGTTGGCCAGCGAGGCCGAGCCGAACTGGCCGACGGTGTAGGCCATGCCGCCGAACGCGGCGACCGGCGCCGCCCACATGATGATCTTGATGATGCCGAAGATGACCTGGGCGATCGACTCGATGCCGCCGACCAGGCGGGCGCGCAGGCCGTCGTTCAGTGAGGAGATCGCGCAGGCGGTCAGGATCGCCAGCACCAGCACCTGCAGCACCGAGTTGTCGACGAACGGACCGAGGAAGCTCTGCGGGAGCAGCGAGTCCTGGATGAAGGGCACGACGCCGGACTCCGAGCTGCCCGTCTCGAACTGGTCGGCGGCCTGCTCCAGCTGTTCCGGCGTCGGCGCCGCCTCGAAACCGGCGCCGGGCTGGAAGACGTTCGCGGCGATCAGGCCCATCGACAGGGCGATCACCGTCATCAGCAGGAAGTAGCCCAGCGCGCGCAGTGCCAGCCCGCCGGCACGGGCCAGGTTGCCCAGTGACGCGATCCCGACGACGACCGTGCAGAAGATCACCGGACCGACGATCACCTTGATCATCTGGACGAAGGTGTCCGCGAACCACTTGAACTGCTTCGCCACGTCCGGGGCGACGAGGCCCAGCGCGATGCCCGCGACGATACCGATGATCACCCAGAACCAGAGCTGGGTGTAGACCTTCTTCTTCCGGCGGGCGGGGGTGCCGGCGGTGCCACCCTCCTGCCCGGTCGAACCGGCTGCAGTGCCGACCTCTGCCATGTCCGTCCTCCTCGACGCGTTCGGTGCGAGAACAGTGCGGGCGGACCGTGTGCCGCTGCAACGGAGCCGGCACCGGGTTTGAGCAACCTTTGAGGAAGCACGGCTAGGCTGGCGACGTGCGCGTGCTCCTGGTCGAGGACGACCCGATCCTGGGCGACGCGCTGCGCCGCACCCTGGTCAAGCACGGTTTCGTGACCGACCTGGTGGGCAGCGGCACCGCCGCGCTGGCCGCGGTCGCCGAACGGGAACCGGACGTCGTCCTGCTCGACATGGGCCTGCCCGACCGCGACGGCCTCGGCGTCTGCCGGGAGATCCGGGAGCGTTCCCGGGTGCCGATCCTGGCCATCACCGGCCGCGGTGACGTCGCGGCCCGGGTGCAGGGCCTGCGTTCGGGCGCCGACGACTATCTGGTGAAACCGATCGCCACCGACGAACTGCTGGCCCGGATCGACGCCGTGCTGCGGCGCGCCAGCGGCGCGGCGGTCGCGGCCACGGTGCGGGTCGGGGACGTCGTCGTCGACCTGGACCGGCGTGCGGTCACCGCCGACGGCGCCGGGATCGCGCTCACCCGTAAGGAGTTCGACCTGCTCGCCGCGCTCGCCCGGCGGGAGGGCGCGGTGCTGCCGCGCAGCGAGCTGCTCGAGCAGGTGTGGGGGATCGCCGACGCGTCCGCGGCCCGCACGCTGGAGGCGCACGTGGCGTCGCTGCGTTCCAAGCTCGGCGACCGCGACGTCGTGCTGACCGTCCGCGGGGTCGGGTACCGGCTGGCGCTCTGAGCGCCCGCCGTCACGACCGTCGGTTGTGTCGGTGCGTGGCTGCGACCGTCGGTTGTGTCGGTGGGCGGCTGCGACCGTCGGTTGTGTCGGTGGGCGGCTGCGACCGTCGGTTGTGTCGGTGGGCGGCTGCGACCGTCGGTTGTGTCGATGCGCGACTACGATCGTCGCTCGTGCCGCCCCGCGACCCGCCCCCGCCACCCGGTCTCGTGATCGTCGACAAGGACCGCGGCCCGACCAGCCACGACGTCGTCGGGAAGCTGCGCCGGATCATGGGCACCCGCAAGGTCGGGCACGCCGGCACCCTGGACCCGATGGCGACCGGTGTGCTGGTGATCGGGATCGAGCGGGCGACCAAGCTGCTCGGCCACCTGTCGCTGGACACCAAGGCCTACACCGCGACGGTCCGGCTGGGTGTCGCCACCGGCACCGACGACGCCGAGGGCGAACCGCTCGGCGAGCCGGTCCCGGTCGACGCCGGCACCGACGAGATCCGCGCGGAGATGGCGCGGCTGACCGGTGACATCAAGCAGGTCCCGAGCGCGGTCTCCGCGGTCAAGATCGACGGGAAACGGGCCTACCAGCGGGTGCGCGACGGCGAGACCGTGGCGATCCCGGCCCGGCCGGTCACCGTGTCGGCGTTCGACCTGCTGGCGCAGCGCCGGGAGGGGCCGTACCTGGACCTCGACGTCGCCGTCGACTGCTCCTCGGGCACCTACGTGCGGGCACTCGCCCGCGATCTCGGCGTCGCGCTGGGGGTCGGCGGACACCTCACCGCACTGCGCCGTACCCGGGTCGGGCCCTTCACGCTGGCGCACGCCCGCACCGTCACCGAGCTGGCCGCAGCCCCCGGGTTGTCGCTGGACCTCGCCGCCGCCGTCGCGACGGCGTTCCCACGGGTCGACGTCGACGACGCGGCCGCCGCCGACGTGCGGACCGGCCGCTCGCTGCCCGCCGCCGGGATCCCCGGCACCTACGGCGTGTTCGGGCCGGACGGCTCGGCGCTCGCCCTGATGGCCGACCGCGGCACCTCCGCCCGCCCGGTCGTGGTGCTGGCTCCGGCGGGCTGAGAACGCGGCGCCGGTGCAGTGCACGGCCGAGCCGTTCCGTAGGCTCGCGACCGTGCAGCGCTGGCGTGGTCTGGAGGCCGTCCCGCCCGGCTGGGGGCGGTGCGTCGTCACCATCGGCGTGTTCGACGGAGTGCACCGCGGGCACCGGGAGCTGATCGACCGGGCCGTGCGGCGGGCCCGCGAGCGCGATCTCCCGGCCGTGGTGGTGACCTTCGACCCGCACCCGGCGGAACTGATCCGCCCCGGCACCCATCCGGCGCGGCTGACCACCCTGGACCGGCGTGCCGAGCTGGTCGCCGAGCGCGGCGCCGACGTCTTCTGCGTCATCCCCTTCACCGAGCAGCTCTCCCGGACCGAGCCCGCGGGCTTCGTGCACGAGATCCTCGTCGACCGGCTGCACACCGCGGTCGTCGTCGTCGGCAGCAACTTCACCTTCGGCCACCGGGCGGCCGGCGACGTCGCGACCCTGGCCGAGCTGGGCCGCCGGTTCGGCTTCTCCTGCGAGGCCCTGGATCTCATCTCGGAGAACGACGTGACCTTTTCCTCCACCTACATCCGCTCCTGCATCGACGCGGGGGAGGTCCGGGAGGCCGCGCACGCGCTGGGCCGCTGGCACCGGGTGGACGGGGTGATCGTGCACGGCCACAAGCGCGGTCGTGACCTGGGGTTCCCCACCGCGAACGTGGCGTGCCCGCCGCACACCGCGATCCCCGCGGACGGCGTCTACGCCGGCTGGTTCCTGATCGGCGGACGCAGGCTGATGACGGCGATCTCGGTGGGCACCAACCCGACCTTCTCCGGCCGGGTGCGCACCGTCGAGGCCTACGTGCTCGACGTCGACGAGGACTTCTACGGTTACGAGGTCGGCGTCGAGTTCGTCGCCCGGCTGCGCGGGCAGGAACACTTCGACGGTGTCGAACCGCTGATCGCGCAGATGGCGCAGGACGTGGCGGACGCCCGGTCGATCCTCACCGACTCCGGCGGTGCGCCCGGCCCCGACGACGAGCCGCGCTGAACAGGCAGTGCTGAACACGCAGTGCTGAACACCCGGGGTTGAGTGGAAACCCCTGCCTCCCGGGAACCGGGCCCGGGCCGCGCCACGGCAGGCCGAGGATCGGGGGCATGGACGACGTCCCCGCTCCCCGGCCCGACCACGACCAGCTGTCCGAGAACCGCGCCCGGCAGCGGGAGCTCTACGGCGAGCCGTTGGGGGAGCGGGTGCACCGGCTCACGTCCGCGTTGCGGATCACCCAGGCCCGGCTCGCCGCGGCGCTGGGGCTGAGCCCCGCCATGCTCAGCCAGCTGTCCGGCGCGCGGCGGGTGAAGATCGGGGACCCGGCCGTTCTGGGCCGGATGGTGGCGCTGGACCGGCGGGTCTCCCAGGGGCCGGTGCCGCCGGGGGAGGTGGCCGGCCTGCTGGAACGGATCCGGTCCGGCACGTCACCGTGGGGCCCGGACGCCGGCTGCAACTGCGGTGCCGGCCCGGTGCCGGCCGCGGTGCCCCCGCCCCGGGAACCGCACCGCCCCGTCGTACAGCACCCGGACGACGTGCTGCGCGGGGTGACCACTCCGGCCCGGCTCGTCGCCGCAGCGGCGGCACTGGCGACCTCGTTCCCGGAGCTCGCCGAGGTGCTGCGGCGGGCCGCGTCCCGGCGCTGAGCGAGACCGACGCCCACCGCCGGGCGGCGGGGGATCAGCTCGCGCCGTCCACCGCCGCCTGCAGCGCGGCCGCCCTGGCCGGGCCGTCGTCGACGGTGCCGAGCGTGAGACCGCCGTCGGTCAGCACGGCCAGGTCGTCGAGCACCCACCAGGTCGCCAGCGCCGTGCCGCCCGCCCACATCTCACCGACGGCACGGGCGGTGCGCCCGGCCCGTACCGCGGGCAGCGCGGCGAAGGTCGGCAGCCCGGTGACCGCGTCGGCGTCGTAGATCGACCCGTCGAGCACGACGACGACGTCCGAGTGGTGGGCGGGCAGCGTCTCGGCCGAGACCGGGATCGTCGACGCCGACGCCCCGGCGGCCGCCGCCAGTTCGGGCTCCGGCCGGGTGATCCCGGCGTCGGCGACGAGCCGGGAGCCCGGGTTCGCCGGAGCCGGCGAGTAGAGCATCTCCTGGAACGACCCGAGCACCGACAGCTGCAGCGGCCGGCGTGCGGTCGCCGCACGCAGCTGGGTCAGCCGCTCCTCCAGCAACCGGACGACGCTCCCGGCCCGGTCCTCGGCACCGAACGCGGCCCCTGCGATGCGGACCGGCTCCCGCCAGTCGCCCTCGAAGGGCAGCACCAGGGTCGGCGCTATCGCGGAGAGCTGCGGGTAGGTGGTGTCGAGCAGCGACCCCGGGGAGGTCAGGACGATGACGTCGGGCCTCGTCGCGGCGATCGCCTCCAGGTCCGGGCTGGTGATCATCGTCGGGGAGGGGGTGACGGTGAGCCCGGCCTCGCGCAGGACCGTGGCGCCGAGTTCGGAGGACAGACCGCCGAACACGGCGGTCGGCCGGACGCCGACGGTGAGCAGGTTCAGCGCGGCGTACTCGTCGAGCGCGACGACCGCTCCGGCGTCGGCCGGCACCTCGACGGTGCCGCGTTCGTGGGTGACGGCCCGGGTGCCGACGGGCGGCGGGTCGGCGGGGGCGGGCGCCCCCGCACATCCGGTGAGCAGCAACAGGGCGAGCGCGAGGGCGGCACGGGGGAGGAGGCGCATGGATCCGATCCTGGAAGGGAAGCCGTCGATGAGGTGAGGCTCAGCTAATTCACAGTCTGTGGGAAAATAGGCGCCGAGGTCAACGGGCGGGTCGTGCGACGATGGCGCCGTGGCTCCCCCCGCACGTCGCCGCGGCCGCCCCGCGGTCGTCGACCGGGACCGGATCGCCGCTGCGGCACTCCAGGTCGGACCGGGCCCGCTCACCCTCACGGCCGTCGCTGCCCGCCTGGGTGTGCACCACACGACGCTCTACGGCCACGTGCGCGACCGGGACGACCTGGTCGCCGCGGCCGCCGATCTGCTGGCCCGCGAGGCCCGCTGGCCCGCGACCGGTGCGGGCTGGCGGGAGCTGCTCACCGCATGGGGGGAGACGTTCTGGGAGCTCGCCGCCCGCCGGCCCGGGGCGGCCGGGCTGATCAGGGCGCTGCCGGCCCCGCCGGCCGCGGTCGTCGCACAGGTCGGGCGGATCCGGGCAGAGCTCGAACGGCAGGGCTTCACCCCGGCGGACGCGCTGGTGGCCCTGGACATGGTGGCCGACCTGGCGCTGGACACCGCGGCGGCCCTCGACGGTCTCGACCGCGGAGCGCAGGACCGGGCGTGGCGCGACGAACCGGGTATGCGCGGGCTGGTCGCGGCACCGCGCGGCGCCTACCCGGCCAAGCTGGAGATCGTGCTGGACGGTCTGGCCGCCCGGCTCACCCGATGAGGCCGGACCCGCGGGGCGGCGGGGGCCGCGAGGTGGGGCGCTGGTACCGTTTCACGCGGGTCCGGCTGCAGTCCGTGGCGGCCGCGACCGACTGCCTGTCGCCGCGCGCCGGCTCCGGCGGCCCGATGCCGCCCGGTGTCGCTCGCTTCGAGGTGGCACGGCCCCACGGACCGTCGACACGATGAAGGAGTTGCAGTGGCCCTGTCCACGGCCGAGAAGAAGAGCACGCTCGAGAAGTACGGCACCCATGCCACCGACACCGGGTCCCCCGAGGCCCAGGTGGCGCTGCTGACGCAGCGCATCATCGGCCTGACCGAGCACCTGAAGCAGCACAAGCACGACCACCACAGCCGGCGCGGCCTGCTGCTGCTGGTCGGTCGTCGTCGCCGGCTGCTCAAGTACCTGCGTGCGGTCGACGTCGCGCGCTACCGCGCACTGATCGAGAAGCTGGGTCTGCGCCGCTAGACCCGAGCCCGCCGACCCGGCACCGGATCCCGGTGCCGGGTCGTTCCACAACTGAACCCCACCATCGGACGACCGGACATCCGCCGGTCCTCGGTAGTGGCCCCCGGGAGCACGAGCTGCCGGGGGCTTCGATCGAAGACCGGCCCAGCAGGGGATCGAGCCGGACGTGGTCGGTGGTGGGAGCCGAGAACACTCCCAACGACGAGGAGAGAGATCCCCGTATGACCGACGTCATCTCCGAGGACGGCGTGCACGAGAGCACCGCTGTCATCGACAACGGTGCCTACGGCACCCGCACCGTCCGGTTCGAGACCGGCCGGCTCGCCCGCCAGGCCGCCGGATCCGTCGTCGCCTACCTGGACGACGAGACCATGCTGCTGTCCGCGACGACCGCCTCGAAGCGGCCGAAGGACCAGTTCGACTTCTTCCCGCTCACCGTGGACGTCGAGGAGCGGATGTACGCCGCGGGCAGGATCCCCGGTTCGTTCTTCCGCCGCGAGGGCCGCCCCGGCACCGACGCGATCCTGACCTGCCGGCTGATCGACCGGCCGCTGCGGCCGTCGTTCGCCGACGGGGTCCGCAACGAGGTCCAGGTCGTGGTGACGGTCATGTCGCTCGCCCCGCAGGACCCGTACGACGTCGTGGCGATCAACGCCGCATCGGCGTCCACCCAGCTCGCCGGGCTGCCGTTCTCCGGTCCGGTCGGCGGCGTCCGCGTCGCGCTGATCGTGGCCGACGACACCGGGGCCGGGCCCACCTCGCAGTGGGTGGCCTTCCCGACCCACGAGCAGCTGGACCGCGCCGTGTTCGACATGGTGGTCGCGGGCCGGATCGTCGGTGAGGGCGACTCGTCCGACGTGGCGATCATGATGGTCGAGGCCGAGGCCACCGAGCGCACCATCGAGCTGGTCACCGGCGGCGCTCCCGCGCCGACCGAGGAGATCGTCGCGGACGGGCTGGAGGCGGCGAAGCCGTTCATCCGGAGCCTGTGCATCGCCCAGCAGCAGCTCGCCGATGTCGCGGCCAAGCCGACCGCCGCGTACCCGCTGTTCCCGGCCTACGCCGACGACGCCTTCGAGGCCGTCTCCGAGGCCGTCGAGCAGGAGCTCGCGCAGGCGCTGACGATCGCCGGCAAGCAGGAGCGGGAGACCCGCACGGACGAGATCAAGGCGTCGGTGCTGGAGAAGCTGGGCGAGCGCTTCGTCGGCCGCGAGGCCGAGCTGGGCAACGCCTTCCGGGCGCTGAACAAGAAGCTGGTCCGCCGCCGGATCCTGACCGACCAGGTCCGGATCGACGGTCGTGGCCTGACCGACATCCGACCGCTGTCGGCCGAGGTCGAGGTCGTCCCGCGGGCGCACGGCTCGGCGCTGTTCGAGCGTGGCGAGACCCAGATCCTCGGTGTCACCACGCTGAACATGCTCCGCATGGAGCAGCAGATCGACCAGCTCGGCCCGGAGACGCGCAAGCGCTACCTGCACCACTACAACTTCCCGCCGTACTCGACCGGTGAGACCGGCCGGGTCGGCTCGCCCAAGCGCCGCGAGATCGGCCACGGTGCGCTCGCCGAGCGGGCCCTGCTCCCGGTCCTGCCGAACCGCGACGAGTTCCCGTACGCCATCCGGCAGGTCTCCGAGGCGCTGGGCTCGAACGGCTCGACCTCGATGGGCTCGGTCTGCGCGTCCACGATGGCGCTGCTCAACGCCGGTGTGCCGCTGAAGGCGCCGGTCGCGGGCATCGCGATGGGCCTGGTCTCCGACGAGATCCAGAACGAGTCCGGGCAGGCGGAGACGAAGTACGTGGCGCTGACCGACATCCTCGGTGCCGAGGACGCGTTCGGTGACATGGACTTCAAGGTCGCGGGCACCAAGGACTTCGTGACCGCGCTGCAGCTCGACACCAAGCTGGACGGCATCCCGTCCGCAGTACTGGCGGCCGCTCTCAACCAGGCCCGCGACGCCCGGCTGACCATCCTCGAGGTCATCGGCGAGGCCATCGACGGCCCGGACGAGATGAGCAAGTACGCGCCGCGGGTGACCGCGGTGAAGGTCCCGGTCGACAAGATCGGCGAGGTCATCGGCCCGAAGGGCAAGATGATCAACTCGATCACCGAGAAGACCGGCGCGGACATCTCGATCGAGGACGACGGCACCATCTACGTCGGCGCGAACGACGGTCCCTCCGCGGAGGAGGCGATCGGCATGATCAACGCGATCGCCAACCCGCAGCTGCCGAAGGTCGGCGAGCGGTTCCTCGGCACGGTGGTCAAGGCCGCCGCGTTCGGTGCCTTCGTCTCGCTGGTCCCCGGCAAGGACGGTCTGGTCCACATCTCGAAGCTCGGCAGCGGGAAGCGGATCGGGAAGGTCGAGGACGTCGTCAAGGTCGGCGACAAGATCCGCGTCGAGGTCACCGACATCGACAACCGGGGCAAGATCAGCCTGGTGCCGGTGCAGGAGGAGGGCGCAGCGCCCGCGCCCGAGGCGGACGCCCCGGTGGAGGCCGCCGCCGACGAGCCGGCCGAGGCCACGGCCGACCAGAGCTGAGCAGTTGGCCGACACGAACGGCGATGCGACGACGGCCCGGGGACCCGAGGGTCCCCGGGCCGCCGCCCGCGTGCACGCCGACCTCGGCGTGCAGCCGGACACGGTGCGGCGCAGCGAGCTGCCCGGCGGTGTCCGGCTGGTCACCGAATCGGTCCCCGGGGTCCGGTCGGTGGCGCTCGGTATCTGGATCGGCATCGGCTCGGTCGACGAGACCGGTGAGCAGGCCGGAGCGGCGCACTTCCTGGAGCATCTGCTGTTCAAGGGCACCCGGCGGCGCACCGCCGCCGGGATCGCCGAGGAGATGGACGCTGTCGGCGGTGAACTGAACGCGTTCACCGCCAAGGAGCACACCTGCTACTACGCGCACGTCCTGGACACCGACGTGGCGCTCGCGGTGGACCTGCTGATCGACGTGGTGACCGACGCCGAGCTGGCGCACACCGATGTCGAGCTGGAACGCGGCGTCGTGCTCGAGGAGATCTCGATGCGCGACGACGACCCGGAGGACCTGCTCGGCGATCTGTTCGACCAGACGTTGTTCGGTGACCACCCGCTCGGCCGCCCGGTGATCGGCACCGAGGAGTCGATCCGGTCGATGAGCCGGGAGACGCTGCACAGCTTCTGGCGGGGCGAGTACACCACGCCACGGATGGTCGTCGCGGCCGCCGGGAACCTCGAGCACGACCGGATCGTGGACCTGGTCGGTGACGCGCTGGCCGCCGCCACCCGCGGCCGCGGCGAGGCCCGGTCGATGCCGCCGCGCGCCCCGACCGGGGTGCGTCCGGTGCGGGCCGGGGCACTCGGGCTGCAGCCCGACGAATCGGAGCAGGCACACATCATGCTCGGGGTCGCGACCGAGGGCCGGTACGTGCACGCCCGGCCGGTGCTGGCCGTACTCAACGCCGCACTGGGCGGCGGCCTGTCGTCGAGGCTGTTCCAGCAGGTCCGCGAGCAGCGCGGGCTCGCCTACCAGGTGTACTCCTCGACCGTCCGCTACGCCGACGCCGGTTCGCTGGCGGTGTACGCCGGCTGTGCACCCGAGCGGCTCGGCGAGGTCGTGGCCGTCGTCCGGGACGTGCTGGGCGAGGTCGCCGTCGACGGGCTCACCGACGCCGAGGTGGCCCGCGCGAAGGGGTCGCTGCGCGGCGGGCTCGTACTCGGTTGCGAGGACACCGCGTCCCGGATGAACCGGCTGGGTCGCGCCGAGCTGGACCACGGCCGTCAGCGGTCGGTGACCGACAGCCTCGCCCGGATCGCCGCCGTCACCCCGGCGGAGGTGGCCGCGGTGGCGACCGAGTTGCTGAGCCGGCCGTTGACCGCGGCCGTGGTCGGCCCCTACGAGGCGTTGGACGAGCTGCCGGTGTCTCTGCGCGACCTGTGAGGGGGCCCCGCGCCGTGGGGACCCCCTCACCGGGTCAGCCGACCCAGCCGATCGTCTCGGGCAGCGCCCGGTGGAACAGCGACGCGCCGAAGTTCGCGAGATCGGGCCGGGTCACCCAGGTCTCCGCGCCGGAGTAGAGGGGCAGCACCCCGTACCCGGCGAGTGCGGTGCGCTCCACCTCGTTGGCGGCGGCCTGCTGCTCGCCGACGGTGGGCAGCGTCCCCACCCGCTGCAGCTGAGCGTCGAGCTCCGGGGTGCCGGTCCCGGAGTTGTTCAGCGTCGACGTCGAGCAGTACAGCTGGCACAGGGTGGCGATGCTGTACGGGTCGACGGCGTAGAACCCGGAGACGAGCAGGTCGAACTCCTTGTTCGCCAGGATCGTCGGGAACTCCGTCGCGGGGACCTGACGCACCTGCAGGTCGACGCCGATGGCGCGCAGCATCGCGACCAGTGCACCCGCGGTGGCCCGCTGGGTCGGGTTGTCACCGGTCTGCACGTAGGTGAGGGTCAGCGGGGTCCCGTCCTTGACCCGGATGCCGTCCGCACCGGGGATCCAGCCGGCCGTGTCCAGACCCTCGGCCGCGGCCTGCGGGTCGGTGCCGACGACGTCGGCGAGGTTGTCCCGGTACCCCTCCTGGTAGGGCTTGTGCACCAGGGACCCCGGCGGCTCCTCGGAGTACCCCGTGCCCTGCAGGATGATCTCGATCAACTGGGCGCGGTCGATGCCGGAGAACACCGCCTTGCGGACGGCCGGGTCCCCCAGCAGCGGTGACTCGCTGTTCAGCGTGGCGAGGAAGGTGCCCGTCCGGGCGCTGGTCCGCACGTCGGCTCCCGGCACCGAACGGGCCTGCGCGAGCAGGTCGGCGGACTCGGCCTCGGTGGCGTCGAGCTGACCGTTGCGGAACGCGTTGACCTTGGCCGGCATCTCCATCGAGACCAGGGTGACCGTGTCCAGCTTGCCCGGCCGGCCCCACCAGGCCGGGTTCCGTTCGAAGGTGATCGTCGAGTTCTGCGGATCGTGCGCGGCGACGGTGTAGGGGCCGGCCCCCCACTCCGGGTGCGGCTGGTTGAGGTAGCCCTGGTTGAACACGGCCGGGTCGGCGGCGACCTGCGGGTGCACGATCTCGGCGAACAAGGCCTGCCACCACAGGTACGTGCCGTCGAAGGTGACGACCACTTCCCGGTCGTCGGCGCCCCGGGCGACCGAGGCGATCCGGTCGAACCCGGTGGTGGACTGGGGGAGGAACGCGGCGTCGTGACCGCTGCGGGCCCGCCAGGTCGCCTCGAAGGCCCGCCAGTCGATCGGGGTGCCGTCGTTGAACACGGCCTGCGGGTTCACGGTGAAGGTGACCCGGGTGTCGTCACCGGCCCGTTCCTCGGTGGCCGAGACCAGGTAGTCGGGGTTGAACCGCGGCTCGCCCTGCGGGGTGAAGGTGACCAGCACCGGGTTGTACCAGCGCCATACCTGGAAGGTGTCGAGGGTGGCGTCGCCCTGGTGCCGGTTGAGCTGGGGATTGATGCCGGCGCGCAGCGGCAGCGTGAGCGCGCCGCCGTCGCGGAGGTTCTCGTAGGGCTGCTCGTTGAACGCCGGGGCGGCCACGAGCTGCTCCGCGGTGCGGGTGTCCTCGGGGCCGGCACCGGCACCGCAGGCGGTCAGCAGGAGGGCGAGGGCGGTGACGGCGGCCGCGGGGCCACCGCGGCGCAGGGATCTGGGCACGGTTCTCCTTGCTCGGGGGGTGACGGGGGACGGTCAGGAGCCGTGCGCCTGGTGGCACGCGCTGCGGTGGTCGGCGTCGGAGTCCGCGGCGCCGTCCTTCACGACGAGCTGCGGGATCTCGCTGCGGCAGCGCTCCAGCTCGGTCGCCGACAGCGTGCGGGCCAGCGGACAGCGGGTCAGGAACGCGCAGCCGTGCTGCTCACCGGTCGGGCTCGGCAGGTCCCCGGTCAGCACGATCCGCTCCCGGGTCCGCTCGACGCGGGGATCGGGGACCGGGACGGCCGACAGCAGCGCCCGGGTGTAGGGGTGTTGTGGGTTGCCGAACACCTCGGCCACCGAGCCGGACTCGACGATCCGGCCCAGGTACATCACGGCGACCCGGTCGGCGACGTGCCGCACCACGGACAGGTCGTGCGCCACGAACAGGTAGCTCAGCCCCAGGTCCCGCTTCAGCTGCGCGAGCAGGTTCAGCACCCCGGCCTGCACCGACACGTCCAGGGCGGAGACCGGCTCGTCGAGCACCAGCAGCGACGGTTCGGTGGCCAGCGCCCTGGCGATGCCGATCCGCTGGCGTTGCCCGCCGGAGAACGCCGCCGGGAACCGTTCGGCATGTGCCGGGTCCAGCCCGACCATCGCCATCAGCTCGTCGACCCGGGCGGCGATCCGGGCGCGGCCCGACCGGCCGGCCGCCCGCAACGGTTCGGCGAGGATGTCCGCGACGGTCATCCGCGGATCGAGCGCCCCCATCGGGTCCTGGAACACGATCTGGATCTCCCGGCGCAGCGCCGTCAGTTCCGCGCGGCCCCGGACCCGCGCCACGTCGGTGCCCGCGATCCGGATCCGGCCGCCCTCGGGCGCCCGCAGGTTCATCAGCTCCAGCAGCGTCGTGGTCTTGCCGCAGCCGGACTCGCCGACCAACCCCAGCGTCTCGCCGCGCCGGATGTCGAGGTCCACGTCGGCCACCGCGTGCACGGTGCCGACCCGTCGCCGGATCAGCGAGCCCGTCATCAGCGGGAACGTCCGGCGCAGGTGCTCCACCGACAGCACCGGCTCGCGCTCGGAGCGCCCGCCGGGTCCGCCGGGTCCGGTGTCCGGCACGTCCGGGACGGTGAAGACCGGTGCACCGCCGATCCGCCCGTCGACGATCTCACCGGTGCGCAGGCACGCCGTGGCGTGCGCGTCGCTGCCGGGCAGCGGCAGCAACGGCGGCTCCGCGGTCCGGCAGTCGTCGACGGCGACCGGGCAGCGCCCGGCGAACGGGCAGCCGGGCGGCAGGTCCACCGGGGACGGCGGGCTGCCGGGCACCGGGACGAGCGGACGGCGGGTGACCGCGTCGACCCGGGGCACCGCTGCGAGCAGGCCGATGGTGTACGGCATCCGTGGCGCGTCGAACAGCTCCTGTACCGGGGCGGTCTCCACCGGCCGCCCCGCGTACATGACCAGTACGTCGTCGGCGGTACCGGCGACCACGCCCAGGTCGTGCGTGACGAGGACGACGGCGGCACCGGTCTCGTCGCGGGCCAGCCGCAGGACGTCGAGCACCTGGGCCTGCACGGTGACGTCGAGTGCCGTGGTCGGCTCGTCCGCGATGATCACCTTCGGGTCGTTGGCGATCGCCATCGCGATCATCATGCGCTGCCGCATGCCGCCGGAGAACTCGTGCGGGAACGAGCGGACCCGCCGCCCCGGGTCCGGGATGCCGACCAGCTCCAGGAGCTCCACGGCCCGGGTGCGGGCCGCGGCCCGGGAGATGTCCCGGTGGATGCGCATCGCCTCGACGAGCTGGTCGCCGACGGTGTAGATCGGGGTGAGCGAGGACAGCGGGTCCTGGAAGACCATCCCGATGTCGCGGCCGCGGACCGCCGACAGCTCACGGTCGCCGAGCCCGACGAGCTCGGCGCCGCCGAGCCGGATCGAGCCGCTGACCGCCGCGGTGTCGGGCAGCAGTCCCATCACCGCCAGCGACGTGACGGACTTGCCCGAACCGGACTCGCCGACGATGCCGAGCGTCCGCCCCGGGTACAGGTCGAAGTCCACGCCGCGCACCGCCCGCACCGGGCCTGCCTCGGAGCCGAACGTGACGTGCAGCCCGCGTACCGAGAGCACCGGATCCGGGACCGGGTTCATGCGCGGCCTCCTGCCTGCGAGGTGGGGTCGAGCGCGTCCCGCAGCCCGTCCCCGACCAGTGCCAGCGACACGGTGGTGAGCAGCAGCAACGTCGCGGGGACGGTCAGCAGCCAGGGCGCCGTCGTCATCGAGGCGGAGCCGTCGGCGAGCATCGTGCCCAGTGACACGTCCGGGACCTGCACACCGAACCCGATGAACGACAGCGCGGTCTCGGCCTGCACGACGGCGACCACGGTGAGCGTGAAGCTGACGATCAGCAGCGA
Organism: Pseudonocardia sp. NPDC049635; assembly: GCF_040659795.1. Lineage (NCBI taxonomy): Bacteria > Bacillati > Actinomycetota > Actinomycetes > Pseudonocardiales > Pseudonocardiaceae > Pseudonocardia > Pseudonocardia sp. NPDC049635. Next base: position 202,351 of record NZ_JBFAON010000003.1, on the reverse strand, counting down.
GCCGATGTTCGGGATCAGGTGGCGCAGCACGATCGCCGGACCCGGCACGCCCATGAACCGGGCGGCCAGCACGTACTCGCGTTCGCGCAGCGTGGTCGCGACCGTCCACACCAACCGGGCGCCGGTCATCCAGCTGAGCGCGGTCAGCGCGACGATCAGGACCCGGTAGTCGCCGGAGCCCCACTGCGAGGCGAGCGAGAGGATCAGGAAGGCCGGGACCACCATCAGGAAGTGCACGACGCCGAGCACCGCGCGCTCACCGCGGCGGCCCCAGGCCCGGCCACCGCCGAGGTAGGCCGCGCCCGAGCCGACGACCGCCCCGATGGCGGTGGTCAGCAGCGAGACCGTGACGGCGATGACCAGCGACCGCTGCAATCCGTGCACGGCCTGGGCGTAGACGTCGTTGCCGCCGGCGGTGGTGCCGAACGGGTGCTCCATCGACGGGCCCTGGGTGAGCGCGGTGAAGTCGACGGCGGTGTGCGTGTACGGCGTCAGCAACCCGCCGAGGAGGGTGAACAGCACCAGCGCGGCGAACACGACCAGACCGGCGACGGCCGCGCGGCCACGCCGGAAGCGGCGCCACACCAGGGCGAGCCGGCCCCGGCGCGGGGCGGTGGGTGCTGCGGGGGTCGTGGAGGGAACGTTCATCGTCAGCCCACCCGCACCCTCGGGTCCAGGGCGACGACCGCGACGTCGGCCAGGATCGCGCCGACCGCGGTGGCCAGCGCGGCGAAGGCCGCGGTCGCGACGACGCCGTGCACGTCGTTCTCGCTGATCGTGCGGATCAGGTAGTCGCCCATGCCCTGCCAGGAGAAGATCTTCTCGGTGAGGACGGCCCCGGTGAACAGGGCCGGGATCGCGAACGCGACCTGGGTGGCGACCGGGATCAGCGAGCTGCGCAGCCCGTGCGTGCGGATCGCCTGCCCCCTGGTCAGCCCCTTCGCGCGGGCGGTGCGCACGTAGTCGGAACCGACCACGTCGAGCAGCATCGCGCGCTGCAGCATGTGGTAGCCGGCGTAGCTGGTGAACAGCAGCGAGATCGTCGGCAGGACGAGGTGCTGCACCCGGTCCAGCACGACCGGCCAGAAGCCGGTGACACCGGGGGTCTGTGCCCCGGCGACGTAGAACAGCGTCTGGCCGACGGCCTGGTTGATCGTGATGGCGGCGACGACGACGACCAGGCCCGCCACCGCGACCGGGGTGTTCAGCGCGATCACCGAGACGAACTGGGCCACCCGGTCCGCGGGCCGGTGCCTGCGCTGGGCCGAGTAGACACCCAGTGCGACACCGATCAGGACCGAGAGGACGAGTGCGCCGAACACCAGCTGACCGGACATGACGACCCGGAACGCGACCTGTTCGTTGACGCTGTCGCCGACCGGCGAGGAACCCCAGTCCCAGCGGGTGAGGATCCCGGTGATCCAGGTCCACCATCGCTGCAGCAGTGGCGTGCCGGGGTCCAGATTGTACTGGGCGAGCGACCGGGAGATCTCCTCGTCGCTGCGCGGCGGGCGCAGCTGCAGGTAGTTCACGCGCGGGTCGAGGAAGCTGTTCGCCAGGAGGTAGGTGAGGTTGGTGGCGACGACGATCATCGCGACCCAACCTGCGCCCCGGCGCAGGAGGTAGCGGAGCACGGTGCTCACTTTCTGACGACCCCGACGCGGCAGGCGGCTGGTGGCGTCCGGGTACGGGAGGGCATGTGGTGGGTACGGCGTGGTGGGCGGGGAGTGGGGGGTACGGCACGGCTCCCGGTGCCGCGGGCACCGGGAGCCCCACCGTCAGCTGCCGACCTGCCAGCCGACCGTCTCGGGGAGCGGGCGGGCGAACAGCGAGGCGCCGAGGTTGGCCAGACCCGGCCGGGTCGCCCACACGGTCGGGCCGGTCCCCAGCGGCAGTACGCCGTAGTTGGCCAGGGCCACCCGCTCCACCTCGTTCGCGGCGGCGATCTGGTCCTGCGGCGTCGGGAGGGCGGCGACGGCCCTCAGCTCGGCGTCCAGGGTGGAGTTGCCGGTGCCGGACAGGTTCAGTGACCCGTCGGAGCAGTACAGCTGGCAGAGACTCGCGATCCCGTACGGGTTCTCGGCCTCGAACCCGGTCAGCATCAGGTCGAAGGTCCGCTCGCCGAGCACGGTGGCGAACTCGCTGGCCGGGGTCTGCCGGATCTGCAGCTCGACGCCGATCTCACGCATCATCGCGGTCAGCGCCATCCCGACCGCCCGGGAGGTGGGGTTCTCGCCGAAGCTGACCTGCACGACGGCCAGCCGCAGGCCGTCCTTCGCGCGGATGCCGTCCGGGCCGGGTGCCCACCCGGCCGCGTCCAGCCGGGCCCGGGCCGCCGCCGGGTCGAACTGCAGGACCTCGGCCAGGTTGTCCTGGTAGCCCGGCTGGTAGGGCTGCTGGATCAGCGAACCGGGCAGGTCCTCGGTGTAGTCCATGCCCTGGAAGGCGATCTCGACGATCTGGTTCCGGTCGATCCCCTCCAGCACCGCGCGGCGCACCACCGGGTCCTGCAGCACCGGTGCGGTGCTGTTCAGGGTGAACAGTGAGACGGCCGGTGTGCCGCTGACCCGGATGTCGGCCTCGGGCACCGAGCGGGCCTGGGAGAGGGCCTCGGCGCCGTCGGCCGGGGTGGCGTCCAGCTCGCCGTTGCGGAACGCGTTGACCGCCGCCTGGGGGTCGCGCACGGTGAGGACCCGGCTGTCCAGCTTGCCGGGCCGGCCCCACCACGACGGGTTCCGCTCGAAGGTGATGTTCCCGGCCTGCATGTCGACGGAGGCCACCGTGTAGGGCCCGGCGCCCCACTCCGGCCGCGGCCGGTTCAGGTAGCCGGAGTTGAAGGCCTCGACGGTGGTGGCCGACGGGTGCAGCAGGGTGGTGAAGCTGCGTTGCCACCAGGCCTCGACGCCGTCGTAGGTGACGACGGCCTGCCGGTCGTCGGCGCCCCGGGTGACCGAGGTGATCCGGCCGAACATCTCCGCCGACCGGGTCTCGCGACGCGGGTCGGATCCGTTGTTCGCCCGCCAGGTGGCCTCGAACGCCCGCCAGTCGATCGGGGTGCCGTCGTTGAACACGGCCTGCGGGTTCAGCGTGTAGGTGACCCGGGTGTCCCCGGCGGCCAGTTCGGCGGTTACATCGGCGAGGTAGTCGGGGTTCGGTTCCGCTCCGCCGGCGGGGGTGTAGGTGAGCAGTCGCGGGTTGTACCACTCCCACACGTCCAGCGTGTCGCCCGTCGCATCGGCGTGGAACGCGTTGAGCTGCGGGCCCAGCATCCTGATCGGGGTGGTCAGGGTGCCGCCGTCGCGGAGGTTGTCGTAGGGCTGCTCGTTGAACGACGGCCTGCCGGCCAGCTCGGCGCCGGTCCCGATGCTGAACGCCTCACCGCTCCCGCAGGCGGCCAGGACGAGGGTGAGGGCCGCGGCGGACACGGTCAGTGCCCGGTTGCGGGCGGATCCGTACATCGTGCTCCTTCGGGGATGCCCCGGGTGAGGGCAGGGGAGTCGGGTGCTGCGTCGCACCCGGCCCGGCGCGGCGACGGGGTGGACCGGCCGTGCGTCCGGAGGCTGACATTCCCACCCGTCCGCGTTCCAGATGCAGTTTCAGTGTTTAACACAGCTGTGATGATCTTTGCGTGACGTGACGATCACGCAGAGCGGGATCTGCTGGTCTGGCAGGCTGACCGCATGACGGGACTCGCGGTACTGGCCGGTGTGATGATCGCCACAGGGCTGGCCGGGATCGTCCTCCCGGTCCTCCCGGGGCCGTTGCTGATCGTCGGCGGGGTGGCGGTGTGGGCCGTGCCCCGCGGTGATGCCGTCGGCTGGTGGGTGCTGGGGATCGCGGTCGCGGTGACCGTCGTGGGCCAGGTCGCGAAGTACCTGCTCCCCGGACGACGACTGAAGGCGTCCGGGGTGCCGACCCGGACGCTGCTGGCCGGCCTGGTCCTCGGCGTGATCGGCTTCTTCGTGATCCCGGTGATCGGGCTGTTCCTCGGCTTCGTGCTGGGCGTCTGGCTGGCCGAGCTCCTCCGGCTGCCGGACGCCGCGACGGCCTGGCGCTCGGCCCGCGAGGCGCTCGCCGCCGTCGGCTGGAGCATCCTCATCGAGCTGGCCGCCGGGATGCTCGCGACCGCGGTCTGGATCGGGGGTCTGGTCGTCGGTTGAGTCGCGCCCGGCCCGCCTAGACTCGTCCGGTCACGACGTCGCAGGAGAACGAGGTGTGCCGGTGAGCGGGACGATCCGGGTCGCGGTGCTCGGTGCGAAGGGGCGGATGGGCAGCGAGGTCTGCCGTGCGGTGCAGGGGGCGCCGGACACCGAACTCGTCGCCGCACTCGACGTGGGCGACGACCTGTCCGCACTGGACGCCGCGGACGTCGCAGTGGACTTCACCCACCCCGGCGCGGCGCTGGACAACATCCGGGAGTGTCTCGCCCGTGACGTGGCTCCGGTCGTCGGCACCAGCGGGTTCGACGACGCCGCGTTCGACCGGGTCCGCGCGCTCCTCGACGAGCGGGGTCGCGGCAGTGTGCTGATCGCCCCGAACTTCGGTGTCGGTGCGGTGCTGATGATGCACTTCGCGGCGCAGGCGGCCCGCTTCTTCGACTCCGCCGAGATCGTCGAGCTGCACCACCCCGCCAAGGTGGACGCGCCCTCGGGTACCGCCGCGCGCACCGCATCGGTGATCGGCGCCGCGCGGGCCGAGGCCGGGCTCGGCCCGGTCCCGGACGCGACCACCACCGACCCGGGCGGGGCCCGCGGCGCCGTCGTCGACGGGGTGCACGTGCACGCCGTCCGGATGCCGGGGCTGATCGCCCACCAGGAGGTGATCCTGGGTACCGACGGCGAGGTGTTCACGTTGCGGCACGACTCGATGAACCGGGCGTCGTTCATGCCGGGGGTGCTGCTGGCGGTACGCGCGGTGCGTGAGCGGCCCGGCCTGACGATCGGCCTGGAACCGCTGCTCGGCCTGGGCTGACCGGCTACTCCACCAGGTGGAGGTCCAGTGTGCCGGTCATCCGGAGCTCCCGGATGGTGCCGGCCCCGGTGTCCAGGGTGCGGACGGCGCCGTCGGGCTCCCAGCCCGCTCGCGCGTAGAACCCGCGGGACGCCGGGTCCGCCTCCGGTACCCAGGCCCGGCCGGTCCGCTCGCCCGCGGCGCGCAGCGCGGCTGCGGCGGCGGCGAGCAGGCGCCCGCCGTGACCGCGCCGGCCCCAGCGCGGCTCCACCAGCAGTGCCGAGACCTCCGCGATCGACAGGCCGTCCGCACCGGGGTACCGGGCGGCGGCGGCGAAGCCGACGATCTCGGCGCCCTCCTGCGCGACCAGCAGGTGGAAGTCGTCACCGGCGTGCACCGCGTCGGTCCAGTGGCTGCGGGCGGCGTCCGAGGTGAGGCTCGCGAACGCCTCCTCGGGCAGCAGCCCGGCGTACGCGGTGCGCCAGGTGCGGTCCTGGATGCTCACGATGGCGTCGACGTCGTCGTCGGTGGCGGGGCGGACGGTCGCGGTGGCCATGGGTCATGCCTACCCTGCCGGCGCGCGGCGGACGCAGTGGGTGCCGTGCCCGCCGCGTGATCCCGTGTCCGGCACGGGGACGTCCGCCGATCGACCGTTCCGGTGCCGGAGACAGGATCACCGGGGGCGGGCGCGAAGGAACTGTCGGGGGGCCGTGGCAGCATCCCGGCCGTGCGGACGATCTCGGCGGACGTGGCCCGGCGGACCTTTCTCGCTGCCCAGGGGTTCACCGACCCCCGGCCGTCCGGGCCGGTCACCCGGCGGCATCTGCTACGGGTGCTGGAGCGGATCAAGCTGTTGCAGCTGGACTCGGTGAACGTGGCGGTGCGCGCGCACTACATGCCGCTGTTCAGCAGGCTCGGTCCCTACCCGCCCGCCCTGCTCGACGACGCGGCCTGGTCGTCGTCGGCCCGCAGGCCCCGCCTGCTCACCGAGACGTGGGCGCACGAGGCGAGCCTGGTGCCGGTCGCCGATCGGCCGCTGCTGGGTCACGAGACCCTGCCCCGCCGCTGGTGGAAGCACTACGGACCGCTCCTGGAGCGGCACCCGTCGCTGGCCGGGGACATCCGGGCGGTGGTCGCCGAGCGCGGCCCGATCGGCGCCGGTGCGATCGAGCGGGCACTGGCCCCCGAGGGGCGGGCGGGCGGCGTGCGATCCCGCCCTCCGGGCGCGAGCTGGTGGGAGCGGTCCGAGGTGAAGCGGGTCTGCGAGTACCTGTTCGCGGTCGGCGAACTCGCTGTCGGAACCCGGCGGCACTTCGAGCGCTGCTACGACCTCCCGGAGCGGGTCCTCCCGCCCGAGGTGTACGCGGCCCCGCCGCCGGATCCGGCCGACGCGGCCCGCGCGCTCGTCGCGCGGTCCGCCGCCGCGCTCGGCGTCGGCACGGAGACCGACCTGCGCGACTACTACCGGCTGGGTCCCGAGCGCACCCGCACCGCGATCGCGGAGCTGGTCGACGCGGGTGAGCTGGAGCCGGTGGCGGTCCGGGGCTGGGCGCGGCCCGCCTACCGGAGCCCGTCGGCGACGGTCCCGCGCGCGGTGCCCGGGCGCGCGCTGCTGAGCCCGTTCGATCCGCTGGTGTGGGAGCGCGACCGCACCGAGCGGATCTTCGGCTTCCGCTACCGGATCGAGATCTACGTGCCCGAGGCGAAGCGGGAGTTCGGCTACTACGTCTTCCCGTTCCTGCTGGACGGCGCGCTGGTCGGGCGGACGGATCTCAAGGCCGACCGGGCGGCCGGTGTGCTGCGCGTGCCGGGGGCGTTCGCGGAGCCGGCCGCGCCGGTACTGCGGAGCCGGATCGCGGCCGAGCTGGCCGCCGAGCTGGCCACCATGGCCGGTTGGCTCGGGCTCGACGGTGTCGAGGTGGGGGAGCGGGGCGACCTGGCGCCCGCGCTGCGTGACGCCGTGCGGGCCGGGTGATCAGATCCCCAGCGGGATCCCGAGCGAGACCCACACCAGGAACAGCGCCGTCCACACGAGGAACATCGCCGCGCAGATCGGCAACGTCATCGAGATCAGCGTGCCGATGCCCGCGTCCCGCCGGTAGCGCTGGAGGAACCCCAGTGCGACGGCGAAGTAGGGGCTCATCGGGGTCAGCGAGTTCGCCACCGAGTCACCGATCCGGAACGCCGCCATCGTCTGGTCGGCGTCGATGCCGACCAGCAGCAGCATCGGGACGAGCACCGGGGCGAGCAGCGACCACTGTGCCGACCCGGAGGTGATCACCAGGCCGAGCACGAACACCATGACGACGGTCAGGAACAGCAGCACCGGCGCCGGCGCGCCGAGGGACCGGAGCACCTCGGCCCCGGACACCGCGATCCACTGGCCGATGCCGCTCCAGGTGAACCAGGCGAGGAACTGTGCGATGACGAAGAACAGCACCAGGATCGGCACGATGTCGGTGAGCCCCTCGCGCATCAGGCGGGGGACGTCGGCCGGTGTCCGGACCGTCCCGACGCGGAGCCCGTAGACGATGCCGACGGTCATGAAGGTCAGGAGCAGCACGACCGCGATGCCGTCGAGGAACGGCGAGGGCACCAGCGAGCCGGTCTCGGGGTCACGCAGCGGTGAGCCCGTGGGGAACCAGACGGCGGCGTAGAGGGCGAGCAGCCCGAGCAGGGTCAGGCCCGCGTCACGCAGTCCGCGCACCTGCTCGGTGGTCACCATGGCGGCGCGGGCCTCCTCCGCCTCCTGCTCGGTGAGGCCGGGGTCCGGGCGACGCGGCTCACCGTCGGCGGCGGTACCGGGATCGGCGGCCGGCCCGGAGCCGGTGGTTGCGCCCCGCCGCGTCGACGGCTCCACGACCCGGTCGACGACGACGGCCGCGGCCATCGCGATCAGGACCGCGCTGACCACGTTGAACCAGTAGTTCGACAGCGCGGTGAGCTGGATCGACGGGTCGACGATCGCCGCCGCCGAGTTGGTGATCCCGGCGAGCAGGACGTCGGTGGCGGTGACGAAGATGCTGGCGTCGTAACCGGCCCCGACCGACACGAACGCCGCGACGGCACCGACCGCCGGGCTGCGGCCGACGGTGCGGAACACCATGGCGCCCAAGGGGATCAGCACGATGTAGGCGGCGTCGGAGGCGATCGACCCGCACACCCCGGTGAACATCAGGGCCGGGGTGATCAGCCGGCGCGGCGCGCGCAGCACCGTCGCCCGCAGCAGCGTCGGGAGCAGCCCGCTGCGGTCGGCGACGGCGATCCCCAGCAGCACCGCGATGATCGTGCCCAGCGGCGGGAACTCGACGAAGTTGGTCACCGCCTCGGTCAGCGCGAACCGCAGCCCCTCCCCGGTGAGCAGGCTGCGCACCGGGGTGACCTCGTCCTGACCGGGGACCTGCGCGCTCAACCCGGCCGCGGCGAGGACCGCGGACAGCCCGGCCAGCAGCACGGAGAGCACCACGAACAGGATCACCGGGTCGGGCAGCCGGTTGCCGACCCGCTCCACCACGCCCAGTGCCCGGGCGAACCGGGTCGGAGTCTCCTGCTGTGTTGCGCTCAACGGTCCTCCCGCATCGGCCGTCCGGTCGAGTGGGGGAGAGTATCCGTCGTCGTGCAATCGTGCAGGGTCCGGCGCGGCACCGGGCAGGTCCGCCACCGCGCCGGATCGGCCCGCCGCGGCCCCGGCCGGGTCCGCCGCCTCCGGCCCGGGTCCGCCGCCTCCGGCCGGGCCCGCCGCGGACGTCGGTTCAGACCGCCGCGGTGGCCGCCCGGGTGACCAGCACGTCCCCGCTACCGGTGCGGCCGGAGAGCCGCACCGCCCGCTGGTCGGGGACGCCGTCGTGCACCTCCAGCTCGCTGCGTGCCCGGCCGGACCCGGTGGACAGGTCGAGTTCGGCGGCGACGCCGGAGTGCACACCGACCCGCACGTTGCCCGATCCGGTGCTCAACCGGACATCACCGGACACGGCGTCGGCGATCACCACGTCACCGGATCCGCTGCGCACCTCCAGGTCTCCGGTGATCTCACCGAGCCGGACGTCACCGCTGCCGGTCCGCACCCGGGAGGGGCCGCCGATCGAACCGGCCTCGATCTCACCGCTGCCGGTGCGCAGCTGTGCCCGCCCGCCGCACGCGCCGAGGTCGATCCCGCCGGAGCCGGTGGTGATGTCGGCGTCGCCGGTCACCTCGGCCACCCGGGCAGTTCCGGAACCGGTGCGCACCGCTGTCCAGGACGCCCGCCCGCTCACCTCGACCCCTGCGGCACCGGTGCGCACGGCGGGCCGCGATCCCGCCGGTGCGGACACGGTGACGAGCAGTGGTACCGCGCTCAGCCCCGGTTCCTCCGGCCCGCGCACCACCAGGCGCCTGCCGGCTCCGGACCACTCGATCCGCACCGCGTCGAGGGCGTCGGCGGTGGGGTCGCCGGAGCGCTCCCACGGTGCGCCGACGATCGGATCGAACCCGCGGCCGGACCAGCCGGCGCCGCCTGCGGGGGAGCCTCCGCTCATCGACGAGCCGATCCAGTCCAGCAGTCCACCCAGACCGCCCGACCAGGGTGCACCGGCACCGTCCGCACCGACCTCGACGGTGACCTCCGAGGCGTCCTCGACCAGGTCGACGCGGACCCGCCCGCCACCGATGGTGATCTCCAGCTCGGCCGGGCCTGCGCTGTCCCACCGCTCGCGGCGGGTGGCGTCGACGGCCGGGTCCCCGGTGTTCTGCTCGTCGGTCATCCCTGCACCCATCCTCGGAGGTTCCGGCCGTCACGGGGGTCGCGTGCGCGGGCCCGCCCCTCGGCACCGGCGAGCGCACCCTGCACGGCCTGGGAGACCCAGGTGTTCAGCGAGACGCCCTGCGACTGCGCGGCCTGCTCGGCCTGGGCCTTGATCTGCTCGACGATGCGCAGCGTGACCCGGCTGATGTCACCGGCGTCACCGCCGAACGGAGAGGCGGAGGGCCGCTCGGTCGCGGTGTCGTCCGGCGCGGGCGGCGCGACGTCCGGACCGCCGGAGACCGAGACCCGGACCTCCCGGCCGTGCAGGCGGATCTCGACGGAGCGGTCGCCGAGTGCGGCGGTCGCCTCGGACGCGAGGTCGGAGAGCGCGTTCATGATCGCCAGGCGGGCCGCGGGCTCGATCGCGGAGCCGAGCAGTGCCGCGGTGCGGCGGGTCTGCTCGTCACCCGCTGCCGCGGCGGCGGCGAGATCGTCGCGCAGCTGCGCGACGTAGGGCGTGAGGTCCATGACGCCACTATGGCGTCATGGATGACGTCGTGTCGAGGACTTGCTGTCACCAATGATGTCATCGACCGGCGACGGTTACCCTCCTCGGCATGTCGGAGACCGCGCCGCAGACCGTCCCGCTCAGCGTGCAGCTGGTGGCGAAGACCGAGTTCCTCCCGCCGGCGGACGTGCCGTGGTCCACCGACGCCGAGGGTGGTCAGGCGCTCGCCGAGTTCGCCGGTCGGGCCTGCTACCAGTCCTGGAGCAAGCCGAACCCGCGGACCGCGACGAACGCCGGTTACATCCGGCACATCCTGGAGGTCGGGCATCTCTCGGTGCTCGAGCACGGGAGCGTCAGCTTCTACCTGACCGGGATCTCCCGGTCGCTGACCCACGAGCTGATCCGGCACCGGCACTTCTCCTACTCCCAGCTCTCCCAGCGCTACGTGCCCGAGCGCGACGCCGCGATGGTCGAGCCGGACGTGATCGCCGACGACCCGGAGCTGCACGAGCTGTTCCAGCAGGCGTCGGCGAACGCACTGGCGTCCTACGAGAAGCTCCTGGAGGGCCTGGAGAAGCGGTTCGCCGACGTGCCGAACGGGACCCTGCGGCGCAAGCAGGCCCGCCAGGCCGCCCGGTCGGTGCTGCCCAACGCGACCGAGACCCGGATCGTCGTCACCGGGAACTACCGCGCGTGGCGGCACTTCATCGCGATGCGGGCCTCCGAGCACGCCGACGTCGAGATCCGCGAGCTCGCCGTGGAGTGCCTGCGCCAGTTGCAGCGGGAGGTGCCGAACGTGTTCGCCGACTTCGAGATCCAGAAGCTCGCCGACGGCACCGAGATCGCCTCCAGCCCGCTGGTCAGCGAGGGCTGACCCGCCGGCGGGGTATGGCTGCCCGTACCCCGGGAGTACGGGGCGCTGCGATGTGCGGGAGCCGTGCGGTGCGCACGATCGACGATCATGATTCGATCTCGCCTGACCGCCCTGCTCGGCGTCGCCGCGCTGGGGGTGCTCGCCGCGTGCTCGCCCGCGGATCCCGACCCGTCCCCGGCCGTTTCCTGGGAGCCCTGCGGGGCCGACGGTGCCGTGCAGTGCGCGACCGTGCCGGTCCCGGTGGACCGTGCGGACCCGGGCGGGCCGACGATCGACATCGCGGTGGCCCGGATGCCGGCCCGTGACCCGGCCCAGCGCCGGGGGACGCTCGTGCTGCATGTAGGCGGGCCCGCGCCGTCGCGCCCGGTGCTGCTCGACCCGGGGCGCCGCGCCGGGGTGGCCGAGCTCGCCGAACGGTTCGACGTGGTCACCTTCGACTCCCGCGGTTACGGCGCCAGCGCCGGGACCTGCGATCCCGGGCTCGCACCGCCGATCGCGGTGCTCGACTCGCCGGAGGCCCTCGACGCGCACCGGGAGCACCAGGCCCGGTACGCCGAGTCCTGCCGGGCCGGGGCGCCGGACCTCGTCGAGCACGTCAGCGCGGCGGATGCGGCCGACGACATCGACGACATCCGGGCGGCGCTCGGCGAGGACCGGATCGCGTTCTTCGGCAACTCCTACGGCACCGTCTTCGGACAGGCCTACGCCCAGCGGCACGGCACCCGGCTCAGCCGGCTCTACCTGGACAGCGTGGTCGACCACACCGCGTCCACCGACCGCGACCGGATCGACCGGGCGGCGGCGGGCGACGCGCTGCTCGAGCGGTTCGCGGTCCGCTGCACCGAGGACCCGGAGTGCGCACCGGGGGAGGACCCGCTGCAGCTGTGGGACGACGTCGTCGCCCGCGCGCCGCTGCCCGTCGAGGGCGGTCCTGCGCTGCGCGCCGACGAGATCCGGATGACCGCGCCGTCGATGGCGGAGACCGACCCGCGGGGCTACGCCGCTGCGCTGCTCGCCGCCCGGGACGGCGACGCCGCCCCGCTGGCCGCGCCGATGCGGCAGGCCCCGGCCGGCGGCGCGGACGCCGGGCAGCTCACCAACTGTGCCGATTTCCCGCTCCCGGACGACTACGCGGTGCTCGCCGCCGGACGGGTCCGGGCGACCGAGGTCGCCCCCCGCATCGGGCCCGCCCCGACGGTCGAGGACTGGCGGTGCGCGGGCTGGCCGCTGCCCGGGACGAACCCGCCCGGCCCGTTGGTGGCACCGGACGCACCGCCGGCGCTGGTCGTGAACAGCACGCTCGACCCGGCGACCCACCTGGCCGGGGCGCGCCGGGTGGCCGACGCACTCGGCCCCGGCGCGGTCCTGACCGTCGACGGCTTCACCCACGCCGTCTACCTGGGGCAGCCGGACAACCGCTGCGTCCGGGACACCGTGCACCGCTATCTCCTCGACGGCGAGCTGCCCGGCCCCGGCGCGTCCTGCGGGTCCGAGCAACCGACGCGGCCCGCGCCGTGAGCGGGCTCGCCGCGGTCCGCCGGTGGCTGCTCCCGGTCCCGCACGAGCTGGTGTTCCTACTGGCCGGGGCGGTGCTGGGACTGTGGCTGCTGGGCCTGGGCCTGCTCGTGGCGTCGTCGTTCACGAACCTGTTCGCGCTGGCCGTGTTGCTACCGGTGATCGCGACCGTGCGGTTGGTGGAGCCGGCCGAACGCGCCCGGTTGCGGCTGGTGGGCCTCGAGGTCCCGCGCCGGCGGCGGACCGATCCGGCCGGCCGGGTCACGCGGGTCGCCGAGGCGGTGCTGGGGCCGCTGCACGCCGACCGGTGGCGGTACCTGCTCCTGCTCGCCGGGATCGGTCCGGTCAGCGCGGTCGGCGTCATGGTTCCCGGCGTCGTCGCGGTGGCCGGGTTGCTCGACGGTCACTGGGGGAGGGTGGACGCCGTCCTTCCGGGCGGTCTCGCCCTGCCGGCCGGCCCGGACTGGGCGGTGCGCACGGCGGCGGCCGGACTCCTGGCTCTGGTCGTGCTGCTGATCCGCACGTCGGCCGCGGCCCAGACCCGGGCCGCGCAGACCCGGTTGTGCGGGGGTGCGGACCGGTTGGCGCAGGTACTGGCCGGCCGGGCGCGGGCGGTGGACGCCCAGACCGCGGAGCTGCGCCGGATCGAGCAGAACCTGCACGACGGCGCGCAGGCCCGCCTGGTCGCGCTGACCATGCAGCTCGCAGCACTGGGCCGGTCGCTGCGACCGCTCGGGCCGGAGGCCGACCGGGCCCGGGCCGACCTGGCCGGAGCCGTCGACACCGCAGGCGCCGCGCTGGCCGAGCTGCGCCGGCTGGTGCGCGGCATCCTCCCGCCGGTACTGACCGACCGCGGCCTGGACGCCGCGCTGAGCGCGCTCGCCGAGGACTGCGGCCTGCCGGTCGACCTGGACCGGGCCGCAGGCGGGCGGACCGCCCCGGCGGTCGAGACGGCGGCGTACTTCGTCGCCGCGGAGGCACTGGCGAACGCGGCCAAGCACGCCGGGGCCACCCACTGCCGGGTCCGGACCTCCCGCGGCCCGGACACGCTGCGGATCGAGGTCGCCGACGACGGCCGCGGCGGGGCCGACCCGGGCGGCCCGGGGCTCACCGGCCTGCGGTACCGGGTGGAGGCACTGGACGGCACGCTGTCGGTGACCAGCCCGCCCGGCGGGCCGACGACGGTGAGGGCGGAGCTGCCGTGCGGATAGTGCTGGCCGAGGACCTGGTGCTGCTGCGGGAGGGCATCACCCGCATCCTGGCGGGGGAGGGGCACGAGGTGGTGGCCGCCGTGGCCGATGCCGAGTCCCTGGTCCGGGCCGTCGTCGAGCACCGGCCGGACATCACGATCGCCGACGTCCGGCTGCCGCCCGGCTTCTCCGACGAGGGGCTCCGGGCTGCGATCCGGCTCCGCGAGCGGCATCCGGCCGAGCCGGTGCTGATCCTGTCCCAGTACGTCGAGGCCGGTTACGCCGCCGAGCTGCTCTCCGACGGTGCCGGGGGCGTCGGATACCTGCTGAAGGACCGGATCGGCGAGCTCGACGAGTTCCTCGACGCGCTGGAGCGGGTCGCCACCGGTGGTACCGCGATGGACCCGGAGGTGGTCGCCCAGCTCCTGAACCGGGGGCGGCGCAGGGGGCCGTTGGCCGCGCTCACCGCGCGCGAGCACGAGGTGCTGGACCTGATGGCCCAGGGTCTGTCGAACCAGGCGATCGCCGATCGGCTGGTGCTGGCCCTGGTGTCGGTGGAGAAGCACATCGGCAGCATCCTGACGAAGCTGGAGCTGCCGCCGGGGCAGGCGGTGCACCGCCGGGTGCTGGCCGTGCTCGCCTACCTCGACCGGGCCGCGGACCGCCCGCTCACGCCAGCACCGCGTGCACCCTCCGGCGCAGATCCGGCAGGTCCCGCACGATGATGGCGCGCCCCTCCTTGCCGACCAGGCCCTCGGCGACCAACCGGGACAGTTCCCGGCTCATCGTGACCCTGGTCAGCCCGACCAGCAGCGCCAGCTCGTCGACGGCGGGCCGGATCGACAGCCGGGTGGTGGTGTCCAGGGCGACCTCGCCGTAGGCCTCGACCAGGTGCCCGAGCAGCAGGATCACCCGTTCCCGGGCGGGCAGGCCCTCGATCAGCACGTGCAGCTGCATCACCCGCTGCTTGTAGGCGATCCGGCGGGTGATCTCCAGCAGCAGCTCGGGATCGGTGCGGGCGGCGGCGAGCAGCGCGTCCCGGGTGATCGAGACGATCTGCGACGGCTGGGTGCAGGTGGCGGCGAGGTGTCGCGGGCGGCCGTCGATGCCGGCGGCCTCGCCGAGGGTGGCGCCGGCCTCGGCGTAGGCCAGCGACCGTTCGGTGCCGTCCGGGCGGTGCAGGTAGATCCGCACCCGGCCGGAGCGCACGAGATGGAACCGGGTGGACAACTCGCCCTGCAGGTAGACGTGCTCACCGCGGGAGTAACGGCGGGGCGTGCCGAGCGCGGCGATCCGTTCGGTGAGGGCGGTCGTCGGCGCGCTGAGGAACGGTGACACCGGCGGGTCGTCGGGGCCGGTGTCCGCGGGCAGAGCCCGCGGCTCCGCACTGCTCACCGCGTCCACGCCCACGCGTCACCTCCGTCCGTGACGGGGTGCGACCGGCTGTCGCTCCCGCGCGATCGCCCGGACGGTAG
Organism: Pseudonocardia sp. NPDC049635; assembly: GCF_040659795.1. Lineage (NCBI taxonomy): Bacteria > Bacillati > Actinomycetota > Actinomycetes > Pseudonocardiales > Pseudonocardiaceae > Pseudonocardia > Pseudonocardia sp. NPDC049635. The sequence goes on along the minus strand of NZ_JBFAON010000003.1, from coordinate 187,119 downwards.
CCCGGTGTCCGGGGAGGGGGAAGCGGTGGACCGGCCCGCTACCCACTTCCGTGGGTAGCGGGCCGGTCCGGCCGAGCGGTTCTCAGGCGGAGACCAGACTGGCGTCCTGGTCGCGGAACGAGTCGGCGTCGGTCTGCGGCAGCGCCAGGGTGCAGCCGAGGCTGAGCAGCGAGACCGCGGCGAGCAGCAGGCCGATGGCGAGGCTGCCGTAGAGGGGCACCACCGCCGCCGCGATCAGCGGGACCACGCCACCGCCGAGCACGCCGGCGAGGTTGTAGGCGATCCCGGCACCGGTGTAGCGGAACCGGGTCGGGAAGAGCTCCGGCAGCTGGGCGCCGATCGGGCCGTAGGCGATGCCGACGACGCCCAGCACGATGGAGATGCCGATCCCGAACGACCAGGCGGTGCCGATGTCGATGATCGGGAAGACGATCAGACCGGCGGCCACCGACGCGACGTTGCCGATCACGACCATCTTCCGCCGGCCGACCCGGTCGGACAGGATCGCCGACGCGATCGTCGTCAACGCGAACACGGTGCCACCGACGATGCCCATGGCGAGCACGGTCGGCCTGCTCAACCCGACCTGCTGGGTGCCGTAGCTGGTCAGGTAGGTGACGCCGATGTAGAAGAAGGCGAAGACCGCGGTGGTCGAACCGGCGCCGAGGAACACCGCCGCCGGACGGCTGGTGAACACCTCGGTGATCGGTAGCCTGGTTCCCGTGGTCGCGGCCTTCGACCGGGTGAAGGTGGAGGTCTCCTCCAGCGCGAGCCGGACGTAGAGCCCGATGCCGACCAGCAGCACCGAACCGATGAACGGGATCCTCCACCCCCAGGCGACGAACGACTCGTTGCTCATGGTCAGCGCGGTGATCAGGAAGGTCGCGGAGGCGAGCGCGAACGCCACCGACGGACCGAGCTGGGGGTAGAGCGCGTACTTCCCGCGGGCCTTGGTGGGGGCGTTCTCGGCGGTGAGCAGGGTCGCCCCGGCCCACTCGCCGCCGACCGCGAGGCCCTGCAGGATGCGCAGGACCACCAGCAGGATCGGGGCCAGCACGCCGATCATCCCGGTGGTCGGCAGCAGGCCGATGGCCAGCGTCGAGAAGCCCATCAGCAGCAGCGTCGTGACCAGGGTGCCCTTGCGCCCGAGCCGGTCACCGAAGTGTCCGAACAGGATCGAGCCGAACGGGCGGGCGACGAACGCGACGCCGAAGGTGGCGAGCGCCAGCGCGGTTCCCGCGGCCGCCCCGAGCTCGGGGAAGAAGACCTGGTTGAACACCAGCGCGGCAGCGGTGCCGTAGATGAAGAAGTCGTAGAACTCGATGACCGTGCCGGTCATGCTCGCCATCGCGATCTTGCGCATCGACTTCGGTGGTGGCTGCGAGGAGGCAGCGTGAGTCACGGGCGGGGTCCTCTCCGTTGGGGACCGGCTGACAGGACGAGCCGGACGTCCGCCGTTCGGGCTGTCGTTCGGGCTGTCGGGAGTATGCGGACGCCCCCGGGTGCGATCTGTATCACTGGCTACAAAACAGTGTCGGACAGTCAACCATCTGTCGACCGTTCGTCCGCTGGTCGGCCGCTCGGCGCGCGTGCGGCGGGGACCGCCGGTCCGGACTACGGTGGAGGCGTGAGCCTCGCGACCGACGAACGTGCCGCCATCTGCGCCGAGTTCGAGCGATCCGGCCCGGACCGCCCGACCCTGTGCGAGGGGTGGAACGCCCGTGACCTGCTCACCCACCTGCTGGTCCGGGAGCGCCAACCGTGGAACGCCGCAGGGATCGTGGTCCCCGCGCTGTCCTCGGTGACCGACCGGGCGATGGCATCCTACGCCGACGAGGCATGGCCGAACATGATCGACGACCTGCGCAAGGGGCCGCCCGCCTGGTCGCCGTTCCGGGTCGGCAAGGTCGACGAGATCGCCAACGGCGCCGAGTTCTTCGTGCACCACGAGGACCTGCGCCGCGGCGAGCCCGGCTGGGAGCCGCGCCCGGCCGATCCCGAGCTGGACGGTCAGCTGTGGACCCTGCTCGCCGCGCAGGCGAAGCTGCTGTTCCGGCGCAGCCCGGTCGGCCTCGTGCTGCGCCGCCCGGAGGGTGCCCAGCAGGTCGTCGCGACCGGGTACGGGCTGGTCACCGTGGTCGGCGAACCGGCGGAGCTGGTGCTGCACGCGTTCGGCCGGGACGCCGCCCGGGTGGAGCTGGAGGGGCTGCCCGCCGACGTCGAGACCTACCGGGCCGCGCCCCGCGGGATGTGAGCCTGCAACCCGGTACCGTCAACCCCCATGGACTCCGGTTCCCAGACCACCCCGGCGGTACAGCACCCGCCCGGTCGCCCGTTCGGTGAGGTCCTCACCGCGATGGTCACGCCGTTCGACGCCGACGGGGAGCTCGACCTGGCGAAGGCCGAGGAGCTGGCCACCCACCTGGTGGACCTGGGCAACGACGGGTTGGTCGTCAACGGCACCACCGGCGAGGGGCCGACCACCTCGGACAAGGAGAAGTCCGAGCTGATCCGCGCCGTCCTCTCGGCGGTGGGGGACCGGGCCACGGTCGTCAGCGGTGCCGGCACCTACGACACCGCGCACTCGATCGAGCTGGCCCGGGGCGCCGAGCGGGCCGGGGCGCACGGGCTGCTGGTCGTGACGCCGTACTACTCGCGGCCGCCGCAGGAGGGCCTGCTCGCGCACTTCACCGCCGTCGCCGACGCCGCCGAGCTCCCGGTGATGCTCTACGACATCCCGCCGCGCAGCGTGATCGGGATCGACGTCGAGACCTTCCAGCGACTCGCCCAGCACCCGCGCATCGTCGCCGTCAAGGACGCGCGCAACGACCTGCGGGTCGGCACCGAGGTGCTCGCGACGACGACGCTGGCGTACTACTCCGGGGACGACCCGGTGAACCTGCCGTGGCTGTCCGTCGGCGCCGTCGGGTTCGTGAGCGTGATCGGGCACGTGGTCGCCGACCGGCTCCGGGCGATGATCGACGCCTACCACGCGGGCGAGCACCAGCGGGCCCGCGCGCTGCACTACGCCATGCTCCCGGTGATCCGCGCGATGGGCCGGGTCGGCGGTGCGGTCTTCGCGAAGACGGCGCTGCGGCTGCGCGGCATCGACGTCGGGGACACCCGGCTCCCGCTGCCTCCGGCCACCGAGGAGCAGATCGCCGCCATCGCCGGCGACCTGGCCGTGGCCGGTGTCGCGCTCGACCCGCAGGCGCGGCCCGGTGCCGTCGCCTACGAGCCCGGGCAGGGCGCGCTCGGCGGGCGCACCCCCACCGACATCGGCGCCGAGGTCGCATACCACCGTTGAGCGGTCGGCGGCCGTGACGTCATCCGAGTACACACACGAACCTGTGAGGCACGAAACCCTGTGAGTCCCCAGCGCAACGACCGCCGCAACCGCCCCGGGCGGTCCCTGAGCGCCCCGCCCGAGAAGGTCGACCGGCCCGAGCTGCCGGACGTCCCGCCGCCGGCGCTGCCGAAGGGCGGACTACGCACGTTCGCCCTCGGCGGCATCGGCGAGGTCGGCCGGAACATGACGGTCTTCGAGTACGAGGGCCGGTTGCTCGTCGTCGACTGCGGCGTGCTGTTCCCGTCCGACGACTCGCCCGGCGTCGACCTGATCCTGCCCGACTTCCGGGCCATCGAGGACCGTCTCGACGACATCGACGCCCTCGTGCTCACGCACGGCCACGAGGACCACATCGGGGCCGTGCCGTGGCTGCTCCGGCTGCGCCCCGACGTACCGGTCGTCGGCTCCCGGTTCACGCTCGCCCTGGTCGCCGCCAAGTGCAAGGAACACCACCTGACCCCGCACCTGCGTGAGGTCGCCGAGGGTGACCGGGTCCGGCACGGCAACTGGGACTGCGAGTACTTCGCGGTGAACCACTCGATCCCGGACGCCCTCGCGGTCGCGATCCGCACACCGGCCGGGCTGCTGCTGCACACCGGCGACATCAAGCTCGACCAGCTCCCGCTGGACGGGCGGCTGACCGACCTGGCCGGGTTCTCCCGGCTCGGCGAGGAGGGGGTCGATCTGTTCCTGGTCGACTCCACGAACGCCGAGGTCCCGGGCTTCGTGACGCCGGAGACCGAGATCGGGCCGGTGATCGCCGACCTGGTCCGCCGGGCCCCGTCCCGGATCATCCTGGCCTGCTTCGCCAGCCACGTGCACCGCGTCCAGCAGGTGCTCGACGCGGCACACGCGCACGGCCGCAAGGTCTGCCTGACCGGCCGATCGATGGTCCGCAACATGGGGTTGGCCGACGACCACTCGCTGCTGAACATCCCGGAGGGCCTGCTCGTCGACATCGACGAGGCCATGCGGCTGCCCGACGAGAAGCTCGTGCTCGTCTCCACCGGGTCCCAGGGCGAGCCGCTCGCCGCGCTGTCCCGGATGGCCCGCGGCGACCACCGCAGCATCACCATCCGCCCGGACGACACGATCATCCTGGCCAGCTCGCTGATCCCCGGGAACGAGACCGCCGTGTTCGGCGTGATCAACGGCCTGACCAGGCTCGGCGCGACCGTCGTGCACCAGGGCAACGCGAAGGTGCACGTGTCCGGGCACGCGCCGGCAGGGGAGCTGCTGTTCCTCTACAACGCGGTGCGCCCGTCGAACGTGATGCCGGTGCACGGCGAGTGGCGCCACCTGCGCGCCAACGCCGCCCTGGCGGTGAAGACCGGGGTGCCGGAGGAGTCGGTCGTGATCGCCGAGAACGGCGTCGTCGTCGACCTGGTCGACGGCCGGGCCGCGATCACCGGACGGGTCGAGGTCGGCCAGGTCTACGTGGACGGCCTCGCCGTCGGTGACATCGGTGAGACGACCCTCGGGGACCGGCTGACCCTGGGCGAGGGCGGTTTCATCGCGATCACCGTCGCGATCGACCAGAAGACCGGGCGGGCGCTGTCCCGCCCGACCCTGTCCGGTCGCGGGTTCTCCGACGACCCGAAGGCCCTCGACGCCGCCCAGCCCCTGGTCGAGGACGAGCTGTCCCGGCTGGAGAACGAGGGCGTCTCCGATCCGCACCGGATCGCACAGGGCGTGCGGCGGGTCGTCGGGCGCTGGGTGGCCGACACCTACCGGCGCCGCCCGATGATCGTGCCCACGGTCATCGCGGTCTGAGCAGCCAGGGGCCGGTCGCCGTCGCGCGCGCTGCGGCCGGCCCCGAGCGCCTGAGCGGAGAGGACGTCACCAGGTGCGCCACACGTTCCGCTCACCGGACGGCACCCGGCTGGCCGGGGATCTGGAGGTCCCGGCGGGAGCCGGCCGGGGTGTCGTGCTCGTGCACGGCGGCGGGGTCGACCGGCACGGTTCGTCGACCAGAAGCCCGAGTGGCACGCCGATCGTCTCGGCGAGGCGGAAGCCAGGTCGCTGCAGGAGAACGGTTACCTGACGCATTCACCGACCTTCCGGCTCGGACCGGCCCTGCTCAACGAGGTCTTCTGGTGGGACGTCCGGTCCGAGCTGCCGGCGATCGTCGCGCCGACCCTGATCGTGCACGGCACCGGCGGCACGTTCATCCCGATCGAATCATCCCGGCGCGCCGCACGGGCGCTGACCTGCCCGCACCGGCTCGTGGAACTGGACGGCGCCCAGCACGGCATCGCCGTGCCCGACGACCCGGGCTACACGGACCCGAGGACGAGGGCCTGGCAGTCCGAGGTCGTCGCGCTCATCGCGGACTGGTCAGCGGGCGAGTAGGCCTGGTGTGCGCTCCCCGGCCGCGGTGCCCCCGCTGCCGGGAACAGGTGCATGAGCCCCCGGGTCGCCCGTGGCCCGTCCCACGGGCACCGCTGGGCCGTCGGATCGTCCGCCGGGCCCGAGCTGCGGGGCCCGAGTGGTGCGTCCGCACCGCCGGACCCCCGCGTCGGTCCCCGGCTCGATCACCGTGACGGGCTACCGTGGGTGACATGGCAGGACGTACCGGCACGCGTAGGACCAGCACGGCGGCGGCCGCGGGCCGTGGCTCGGGGCGGTCCGGCTCGCGTTCGTCCGCCCGCCGCAAGCCGGCCACCCGCCGGGCCCCGGCCAGGCGTCAGGGCCCCGATCTGATCGACCGGTCGATCGACGCGGTGGGCCGGGGCGTGGCGAAGACCTTCCGCGCGTCCGGCCGGGCCGTCGGGCGGACCCGCGACATCGACCCCGCGCACCGTCGCGACGGCCTCGGTTTCGCGATGCTGGTGCTCGCGGTGATCGCGGCCGCCGGGCTGTGGTGGCAGGCGGGCGGCTCGGTCGGCTACTGGTTCACCTTCGTCGTCCAGGCCGTGGTCGGTGTGGCGTCGGTCCTGATCCCGCTGATCCTGCTGGGGATCGGCGTCGTGCTGGTGACGACGCCCGCACACCCGGAGGCCCGGCCCCGGATCGTCGCGGGGAGCCTGCTGCTCGCGCTCGGCGTGCTCGGGCTGGTGCACCTGGCCCGCGGCGGACCGGCCGAGCCGGACGCCTGGCGTGACGCCGGCGGCGCGATCGGCTACGTCGCGGGCACCCCGCTGGAGGCGGGACTGACCGTGTGGACGGCCGTACCCGTGCTCGTCCTGCTCACCCTGTACGCGTTGCTGCTGGTCACCGGGATCCCGGTCCGTGAGCTCCCCGACCGCTTCCGCCGGCTCACCGGGCAGCTGCCGCCCGACGAGGAGCAGGCCGACGACGAGCACGGCACGGGGACGCGGCGCACGGTGGCCGACGCCGTCGCCGAAGCCGATCTCGACGGTGCGAAACCGGCCCGCCGCCGCCCCGCCCGGCGCAGGCAGCAGGCCAGCGAGGCGGACGCGTTCCGGGTCGAGGACGGCGAGCACGCTCCCGCCCCGGTGGACGCCGACGTGCCCGGTGCCCCGGCCGACGTCCCGCCGGCCCCCGCCGCGCGGAAGGCACCCCGCAAACCGGTCGTCGAGACCCCGCCCGCCGAACAGGTGCCGCCGACCGAGGGCGAGCAGCTCTCGATGGCGATCCGTGAGCCGGTCGGCGAGAGCGAGTACGTGCTGCCGCCGGCCGACGTGCTCGAGGCCGGCCCGCCGCCGAAGTCCCGCAGCTCCGCGAACGACGCCATGATCGAGGCGATCACCGGCGTGCTGGACCAGTTCAACATCGACGCCCAGGTCACCGGCTTCACCCGCGGCCCGACGGTCACCCGCTACGAGATCGAGCTCGGACCCGCGGTGAAGGTCGAGAAGATCACCCAGCTGCAGCGCAACCTCGCCTACGCGGTCGCCAACGACAACGTCCGGCTGCTCGCCCCGATCCCGGGCAAGTCCGCGGTCGGCATCGAGGTGCCGAACACCGACCGGGAGATGGTCCGGCTCGGCGACGTGCTGCGGTCGAACAGCGCCCGCAAGGAGCAGCACCCGATGGGCATCGGGCTCGGGAAGGACATCGAGGGCCACTACCTGGTCGCCAACCTGGCGAAGATGCCGCACCTGCTGGTCGCGGGCTCGACCGGCTCCGGCAAGTCCAGCTTCGTCAACTCGATGCTGGTCTCGTTGCTGAGCCGGGCCACGCCGGACGAGGTGCGGATGATCCTGATCGACCCGAAGATGGTCGAGCTGACGCCCTACGAGGGCATCCCGCACCTGATCACGCCCATCATCACCCAGCCCAAGAAGGCCGCCGCAGCGCTGGCCTGGCTGGTCGAGGAGATGGAGCAGCGCTACCAGGACATGCAGGCCAACCGGGTCCGCCACGTCGACGATTTCAACCGCAAGGTGCGCTCCGGTGAGATCACCGCGCCGCCCGGTTCGGAGCGCGTCTACCGGCCCTACCCGTACATCATGTGCATCGTCGACGAGCTCGCCGACCTGATGATGACGGCCCCGCGCGACGTCGAGGACGCGATCGTCCGGATCACCCAGAAGGCCCGGGCCGCGGGCATCCACCTGATCCTGGCCACTCAGCGGCCGTCGGTGGACGTCGTGACCGGCCTGATCAAGACGAACGTGCCGTCCCGGCTCGCGTTCGCCACCTCCTCGCTGACCGACTCGCGGGTGATCCTGGACCAGCCCGGCGCCGAGAAGCTGATCGGTATGGGTGACGCGCTCTACCTGCCGATGGGCGCGGGTAAACCGGTCCGCATGCAGGGCGCGTTCGTCGACGACGACGAGATCTCCAAGATCGTCGCGTTCACCAAGGAACAGGCCGAGCCGAGCTACACCGAGGGCGTCACCGCGGCGAAGGCCGGCGAGGCCAGGGAGATCGACGCCGACATCGGCGACGACCTGGACCTGCTGCTGCAGGCGGCCGAGCTGATCGTCACCTCGCAGTTCGGGTCGACCTCGATGCTGCAGCGCAAGCTGCGGGTCGGGTTCGCCAAGGCCGGCCGGTTGATGGACCTCCTGGAGACCCGCAACATCGTGGGTCCGTCGGAAGGGTCGAAGGCCCGCGACGTGCTCGTGAAGCCGGACGAGCTGGAGAACGCGCTCTACCTGATCCGCGGCGGTGGGACGGCCGACGGAGCAGACGTCGACGACGAGTGACGGAGTGAACGCAGCGTGGCGATCTTCTGCCTGACGGTGCTGTGACGAGCACCAAGCGTAACCACTCTTTCGCGGGAGGTGGTTAACGGGAGGGGCAGGTCCGTGCCAGAGTGGTTCCGGCCGTCGTCCGGTGGCCTGTGTGTCGTCCTGCCCGCCCGGGCGAAGGGGGTCTCCCGGTGTTCTGGAGGAAGAAGGACCGTCGTCGTCCGGCCGAGGGCACCACCGACCGGCACGCGCTCGTCCCGATTCCGCTCACCGGTGGTGTGCTCTCCGGGCAGGTCCGCGATGGGCAGGGTGGGGCGCTGCCCGCCTGTGAGGTGTCGGTGTTCGACGCCGCCGACCGGCGCGTCGCACACCTGGAGACCGATCCGTTCGGCCGGTACGCCGCCTCGCTGATGCCCGGCCGGTACCGGGTCCGGGTCGAGGCGGGCGGTTACCGGCCGCGGACCGAGGTCGTCGAGGTCTCCTGGGGCTCGCACGTCGAGATGGGCGTGCTGGTCCTCGGTGAGGACCCGGCGCTGCGCCCGCCGGCATCGGGTGTGTTCCTGATCGACAGCGACCACAGCTCGGTCCGGTTCGTGGCCCGCCACATCGGGCTGTCCAAGGTGTACGGCCGGTTCAACCGCTTCCACGGCCAGATCCGCATCGCCGAGCCGTTCGACGAATCGGCCGTCGACGTCGTGATCGACGCGGCCAGCGTGGACACCAACGTCGAGGCCCGCGACACCCACCTGCGCTCGCCCGACTTCCTCGACGTCGAGCAGTTCCCCGAGCTGCGTTTCTCCAGCGTGCGCTTCGTGCAGCGGGGCGGGAACCGGTGGACGGTCGACGGCGACCTCACGCTGCACGGCCTGACCAGCGACGTCTCGCTGGACACCACGTTCCTCGGCTCGGCCGAGTGGAACGGCGACCGTGTGGGCGCGGTGGCGACCACCCAGCTGCACCGCGAGCACTTCACGCTGAACTGGCAGCAGATGATCGCGAAGGGGCTGCCGGTGGTGGGTTCGACGATCGAGATCGAGCTGGACGTGCAGGCCGTCCGGCAGGCCTGACCGGCAGGGCTCGACGGTCCTGCCGATCCGCCGGCCCGGTCGCCGGGTTCACCGGTGCCCCGTCGGTCCGGTGCGCGGACTCCGCCCCGATCATCCACTCAGGACCGGACCTCGGACCGGACTCCGGGGTCGGTCCGGATCGACCCGGCCCGAGCGGTGGCGACCGTCGACCGTTCGCCGACCGGTCGGCGGTGCGCCGGTCGACCGTTCGCCGACCGGCGCACGGTGCGCCGGTCAGCCGGAGAACCTGAGAACCGGCGGCTCGGCGCCGGACCGGTCGCATCCGGCCGAGGGCCGTTCGGAGCAATCCGCTCTTCCTTTCGAAGACCTGATCTTACGGCGACCGATGCCTGATCCGGAAACTCGCCCCACGTCGATCTCTTATTTCCTGAGAATTCGATCTGGACCGAACGGCGGACACCGAAAATAGTCGCTGATCAATGCGTACACCTCTCGCTGTCGGGTATTCCGTGCACTCAGCGGATCGGTTCGGTGTGTGTCAGAGTGCCGATTCAGGACGGGTCGACGTCGACGTTCCGGTCGGCGTTCCCCGTAGAACGTCACGGGAGAGGTACCGACGTATGAGTAACGCCTCGAAGATCGGAATGGCCGTGGTCGGCGGCTACGTTCTGGGCAGAACGAAAATGGCGAAGCTTGCGATCATGCTGGGTGGTGCGCTCGCCGGCAGGAAGATGAACCTGAGCCCGGGAGAGGTGCTCGCCCAGGTGTCCAAACTGGCCGCGTCGTCACCGGAACTCACCCGCCTCTCCGACGCGGTGCGCGGACGACTGCTCGAGGCGGGCAAGCAGGCGGCCGTGGCCGCGGCGAGCAACCGGCTGGAAGCGTTGACGGACTCGCTGGTCGACCGCGTCGAGAACATCGGTAGACCCGTCGAGCAGGCTGCGGGGGCCGCCGGGGACGCCGCCGGTGCGGGCGTGCAGAAGGCGGGCGACGCGGCAGGGGCCGCCGTCGAGAAGTCGGGTGAGGCCGCGGGCGAGATCGCCGAGGGCGCGGGCGACACGGCAGAGGGGAGCACCGACGCGGTGGCCGACGCGACCGACGCCGCGGGTGAGACCGCGGACCGGGCGCCCGTCGCCGGCGGCACCGCCAAGGGCGCGACGAAGGCCACCGGTTCGGCGGCACGTGGCGCGGGCAGGGCCGCGTCCGCGGCGACCTCGCGGCGCCGCCGATCCTCCGGTGACGGGGACGAGGAGAAGGAAGCGCCACGTCGACGCACCGCCAGGAGTCCCGCCGCGGTGGAGTCGGGATCGAACGGCTCGTCCGGCAGCGGCACGACGCGGCGCACGGCCTCCCGCTCGTCATCGGGCAGTGGCGGATCGGGCCGCGGCGCTGCGAAGGGCGCCTCCCGCAACGGTCGCGCGACCCGCGGCAGCGGGCGTTCCTCCAGCCGTTCGGAGGCACGGGCCGATGGCTGACACCGATGAGCAGAAATCGGCATCGGTCCTCGACCAACTGCCCACCGACCGGCTCAAGAAGGCGGGTCAGCTGCTGCTGAAGACAGCGGCGGACCGCGCGGTCGGTGCGGCGCTGACACAGGTCGAGGGGCTGACGGATCGGTTGACGAACGTCGCGGACAACGGGGGTGTGGGCCTCCAGGCAGCACTTGGTGGCGGCCGTTCGGCCGCGGAAGGAGGCAGCCCGATCATGGGAGCGGTCACCGGCGGCCTGTCGGCGGTCAAGGACAAGGTGCTGGGCGCGGTCGGGATCGGTGGCGGTGACAGCTCGGGCGGCGGCGGGAGCGGTGGCGCCGGTCGCGGCAAGTTCAAGTTCATGAACATCGTCGAGCACCTCGACGTCGGCGTCCCGGTGCGCGTGGCCTACGACCAGTGGACCCAGTTCGCGGACTTCCCGACCTTCATGAAGAAGGTGCACTCGGTCGACCAGGAGTCGGACGAGAAGACGAACTGGAAGGCGCAGGTGTTCTGGTCCAAGCGGGGCTGGAGCGCGACGATCCTCGAGCAGGTGCCGGACACCCACATCATCTGGCGGTCGCAGGGGGACAAGGGCTACGTCAACGGTTGCGTGTCGTTCCACGAGCTGGCGCCGAACCTGACGCGGGTGCTGCTGGTCATGGAGTACTACCCGGTCGGGTTGTTCGAGAAGACCGGGAACATCTGGCGCGCCGTCGGCCGCCGGGCCCGGCTGGAGTTCAAGCACTACGGGCGGCACGTGATGGTCGAGTCGCTGCTCAACCAGGAGGAGATCGAGGGTTGGCGCGGGGAGATCCGCGACAGCGAGGTCGTCAAGACCCACGAGGAGGCCCTCGACGAGGAGCGTGAGGCCGCCGACGAGGAGCACGCCGAGTACGACGACGCAGGCTACGAGGACGGCGGTGCTGAGGACGCCGAGTACGAGGACGGCGGTGCTGAGGACGCCGAGTACGAGGACGGCGGTGCTGAGGACGCCGAGTACGACGAGCCCGAGTACGACGAGACCGAGAACGAGCCCGAGGACGCCGAGTACGGGGCCGACGACGGGGCCGACGACGTCGACTCCGAGGCCCACGACGAGGACGACGACATCGACACCGAGGAGGCAGATCTCGAGGGCGCCGAGGACGCGCCCGCGGACGAGCCCGACGAGGGCCGCCGGGTCGGGAACCGCCGTCGTCGCAAGGTGGGTTCGCGTGCCTGACCCGACCTGCCCCGCACCGAGCACGTCCACGAAGGGGGCGACCCCATGACCGTCAGCCAACGGCAGGGTCCCAGCCGCGTCGATCGTGCCCCCCAGGGCGACCTCGCGCAGGTCATCGATCTGATCCTGGACAAGGGGCTGGTGATCGACGTCTTCGTGAAGGTGTCGTTGGTCGGTATCGAGCTGGTGACGATCGATGCCCGGATCGTGGTGGCCAGTGTCGACACCTATCTGCGGTTCGCGGAGGCGACGAATCGGCTCGATCTGCACCAGAAGGGTGGTAAGGACCTCGGCCAGGTCGTCGGCGGTCTCACCGAGGGTGTGACGCAAGGAGGGGCGAAGGGAAAGACCAAAGGGATGATCGAAGCGGGCAAGGAGAAGTTCGACGACCTCCGCGACGAACGTCGGTCCCGGAAGGAGCGCGAGGCGTGAGCACCGCGACCTACATCTACGCGGTGGTCGGAGCCGAGGTCGAGCTGCCCGAGGGGCTCGCACCGGTGGGCGGTGGCGACGAGGTCGCGATCATCGACCACGGCCGGCTCGGAGCCGTCGTCAGCGACCTTGCCCGGGACCGGCCGCTCGGCGGCCGCGACGACCTGATCGCGCACGAGCGAGTGGTGAACACCCTCGCCCGGGCGACGACCGTGCTGCCGATGCGGTTCGGGGGCGTGGTCGAGAACGACACCGCCGTGGTCGACGAGCTGCTCGGCCACCACCACGACTACTTCGTGTGGGCCCTGGAACAGCTCGACGGATGCCGGCAGTTCGTCCTGCACGGCCGCTATGACCAGGACGAACTGGTCTCGTCGATCCTCGCCGCCGACGCGGAGATCCGCGAGCTCAGCGATTCCGTCCGCGACGCCGACCCTGATGCGACCTACTACGAGCGGATCCGCCTGGGGGAGGCGATCTCGGTCCACGTCGACCGGATCCGGGCCGCCGACGCCGGGTTCGCACGGGAGCGGCTGGAGCCGTTCGCGGTCGCCGTCGCACCCAAGGATCCGGCTGAGGAGGACAGCGCCCTGGAGCTGGCACTGCTCGTCCATCGCGACCGGCTCGCCGACTTCGAGCAGGCGGTGGACGCCCTCGGTGACGAATGGGACGGACGGGTCCGGTTGCGGCTGATCGGGCCGGTCGCGCCGTACGACTTCCTGCCGGAACCCACGGGAGAGAGCTGAGATGGGATTGTTCAGCGGCCTGCTCGGTCTGCCGCTCGCACCGCTGCGCGGGGTCGTGTGGGTGGGCGAGCAGCTTCGGGACCAGGCACACGCGCAGCTCTACGACCCGGTGGCGGTCCGTCGGCAGATCGACCAGGTGGAACGCGCGTACGAGCGCGGTGAGATCACCGAGGCCGAGCGTGACGAACAGCAGGAGCTCCTGCTGGCGAGGTTGACGGGTTCGGGAGGGCCGGCAGATGGCTGAGCCCGATCCCGGCCGAGCCCGGCGACGACGGGTCGGGCCGGCTGCCGAACGAGAACCGGGGGCCCGTGCGGGCCGCCGGTCGGCCGATGAGCCCACCCGCCGTCGGCGAGCACCGCGCGAACGGTCCGGCGGGACCGACCGGGAGCGACCGCGCCGCCGGGGACCGCCGGACGAGGGCCGGACCACCCGGGACTCGGCACCCGACCCCGATGCGTCCCCACGAGCGGGTGACGACAGCCGGCGGAGCGGCCCGGCGCGCCGCCGGACCGCGCGACCGGAAGGCGGACAGGAGGGCGGACAGCAGGACCGGCCGCGGACGCCGTCCCGTCCCCGGAGCGCCCGCCGGGGTGCGGACGACGGCGCCCCGGTGGCCGACGATCGCGGGCGGCGTCCGACCACCGGCAGGCGGGGGACGGCCGGACGCAGGGGGCCGCCGCCGGACACCGTGGAAGCGGACGAGGCGGCGACCGGCGGGATCGGACCGGCCGACGTGGCCCGCGACGGGAAGCCCGACCGTGCCGAGCTCGACGACCCCGAGCTCGACGACCCCGAGCTCGACGACCCCGAGCTCGACGACCCCGAGCTCGACGACCCCGAGCTCGACGACCCCGAGCTCGACGACCCCGGGCTCGACGACCCCGGGCCCGACGAGCCCGACGGACGGGACCTGGCCTACGACAGCACCGACGGTGTGGAGACCCCCACCGACCGCGACGAGGTGACGACCCCCGACAGCGGAGTGGGCGAGTCCGGGCCGGCCGGTGACGCTCCCGGGCCCGACGGCGCGGAGGCCGATCCGGCACCCCGGCGGCGGATCGGTGCCCGCGCGGCCGCCCGCGCCGCCGTCGAGCAGGTGCACGAGATGACCGGGAAGACCCCGGAGGGCGTGACGTTCGTCAGCCGGGAGGACGGAGGCTGGCGGATCGGTGTCGAGGTCGTCGAGACCGAGCGGATCCCGGACTCCGCGGACGTGCTCGCCGTCTACGAGGCCGAGCTCGATCCGGAAGCCGAGCTGATGTCGTACCAGCGGGTCCGCCGCTACCAGCGCGGACGCGGCGACGACTGATCGAGCGACCCCGCAGGAGAGAGGACCTGATGAGCGACACCGTCCGATGGAGCAGCCCCGGTGTGCAGCAGCGCCGGCCCGAGCCGCGGCAGCAGTCCGGCACCGACCTCGCCGACATCCTGGAGCGGGTGCTGGACAAGGGCATCGTCATCGCAGGCGACATCCAGGTGAACCTGCTCGACATCGAGCTGCTCACGATCAAGATCAGGCTGGTCGTGGCGTCGGTCGACCGGGCCAAGGAGATGGGGATCGACTGGTGGGAGCGGGACCCGACGCTGTCGGCGGGACGAGGCGACCTGGAGCAGGAGAACGCCCGGTTGCGCGAGCGGGTCGAGCGGCTGGAACGGGCGCTCCCCGACGGAGCAGCGGGTAACGGCGCGCGCCCGGGCCGCGATGGCCGCCGGGCTGCAGCGGGCCGTACCGACCCACCCGACCGCGACGCCCCGCGCCGCCGCAACCCGCGCACCGCCCCCCGGCGTCCCGCGCGCGACCGGTCGGAGGGCTGAGGGGTGGCATCGGATCTCGTCTACGTGTACGCCGTCGCCGAGGCGCCCGTTCCCGACCTCGACGGTCTCACCGGGATCGCCGGACGCCCGGTCCACGCGATCACCGGTGACGGGGCGCACTGGGCGGCCGCCGGGCAGGTACCCGGTGACGAGTTCGGCGAGTCGGCACTGGTGTCCAACCTGGAGGACCTGACCTGGCTGGCGCGGACGGCGCGGGAGCACCACGGCGTCGTCGACGAGCTGGGGCACAGGTCGGTGCTCGTCCCGCTGGCACTGGCGACCGTCTATCACCACGAGGACGGGGTCCGGGCCATGCTCACCGACCGTGCCGACTCGTTCACCGGGCTCTTCGACCGGTTGCGGGGACGGGCCGAGTGGGGGGTCAAGGCGTTCGCCGGGGCGCCGCAGCCGCAGGCCCGTGCGGATCGGCCCAGTTCCGGGGCGGATTATCTGCGGCGCCGCCGCGCCGCCCTGTCGAACGCCGCCCGGGACGACGACGCCGCGTCCGCCGCTGCCGAGGAGCTGCACCGGGTCGCCTGCGATCTCGCGGTGGCCGGGCGGCGGCACCGGCTGCACGCCGCGGAGCTGACCGGTCGCCCCGGGACCATGGTGCTCAACGGCGCCTATCTGGTCGAGGAGGCGGACCGGGACGGATGGTGCGCCGCGATCGACGCCGCGATCACCGGGAGCACGCTCACCGTCGAGGTCACCGGACCGTGGGTGCCGTACTCGTTCGCCGGGGACGAGCGGTGAGCGAACCGCAGGAGGCCACCCTGTTGCCGGCGGGTCGCGAGATCGCGCTGGTCGACCTGCTGGACCGGTTGCTGGCCGGCGGGGTCGTGCTGGCCGGGGACGTCACGATCTCGCTCGCCGGAGTGGACCTGATCAGGATCTCGCTGCGGGCGCTGGTCGTGTCGATCGCGCCGGCCGGTGACGGCGCCGGGACGGACGGGACGGGGAGGCCCACCGATGACCGCTGAGACCCGGCCTTCCGGACGGATCGCGATCGACCGCGACGAGGTCCGCCGGGACCTGATGAAACTGGTGCTGACGGTCGTCGAGCTGCTGCGCCAGCTGATGGAACGGCAGGCGCTGCGCCGGGTCGGCGACGGCGACCTGAACGAGGCGGAGGTGGAGGACCTCGGCACCGCGCTGATGCACCTGGAGGAGGCGATGGACGAGCTCACCGAGCAGTTCGGGCTGACCGCCGAGGACCTGAATCTGGAGCTCGGTCCGCTCGGTCCGCTGTTGCCGAGGCACCGCCGGTGAGCGGCCCGTCACCGTCCCGCAGCGACCGGAGCAGGCCGAGCCGCTCATCGAGCTCCCGGTCGTGCGAACGCAGCACCCGCCGCCCGGACGCGGTCAGCCGGTACACCCGAGACCCCGGTTCCCGCCGCACGAGCCGGTTCCGCTCCAGCCGGTGCAGGGCCCGGTGCACCAGACCGGAGGGCAGTGACGCCCGCGCCCCGGAACGCTCGTGCACGGCCCGTCTGACGGCAGCTCCGTCACCCGGTTCGCGCGACACCGCGGCGAGCAGTACATGGTCGACCGTGGAACGATCTCGGAACTCCATGGCTCTCCCTCCGGCCCGGTTCCCGCGATGTGCCGCGACGCGATTTCACCAGATGTCCGGCCGGGCCGTCACGGAGCGAACGGCATCCCTTTCCGGAACCGCCCACGGCCCACTGATCGTTCGGGACGGAATCGGCACGGCGAGAGGCGGGCGACCATGAGCGGTATCGAGGTCGGTGAACGATGTGACGGTCGGGTGACCGGGCGATTGCGTGACTCCGCCGAACGGCTCGTCGTCGCCGTGCTCGACCGGTTCGCAGCGCTCGCCCTGGCGAAGGTCGACGAGCTCGCGGACTCGCTGGAACGGATCGCCGAGTCGGGCGGGCCCGCCCCGGCGGCCGCACTCGGCGCCGGACGGGCGCTCGCGCAGGGCCGCAATCCGCTGTGGGGCGCGCTCACCGCCGGCTTCGCCGCGCTCGGGACGGCGGCGAAGGTCATGATCGGGGTGGTCGTCGCGCTCGCGCCGGTGCTGCTGCTCGTGTCGCTCGTCGTGCTGGTCGTGGCCGCGCTGGTGTGGGCCCTGGTCGCGGCGGTCCGGGCAGCGGCGGCCTGACGCGAGCCGGCCCGGGTCAGCGGAAGTCCAGCTGCCGCCACGCCTCGTAGACGGCCACCGCGACGGCGTTCGACAGGTTGAGCGAGCGGCTCGACGGCCGCATCGGCAACCCCACCCGGTCGCTCACCCAGTCCGCACCGGCCACCTCCGCGGGCAACCCGGTCGACTCCCGGCCGAAGAGCAGGACGTCACCCGGTGCGTAACCGATGTCCGTGTGCCACCGGTCCGCCCGCGGGACGAACGCGACGACCCGTGCCGCGCAGGCGCGCACCCACGCCGCGAAGGCCCCGGTGTCCTCGTGCACGACGACGTCGGCGAGGTCGCGGTAGTCCAGCCCGGCCCGGCGCACCGCGGTCGCCTCCAGCGAGAAGCCGAGCGGCCGCACCAGATGAAGCTGGGCCCCGGTGTTGGCGGCCAGCCGGATCACGTTGCCGGTGTTCGGCGGGATCTCCGGTGTGTGCAGGGCGATACGGAGCACGGCACCGACCCTGTCACCGGGCCTCCGTCACCCCGGAACCGGGCCGCTCCGCCAGCCAGCTGCCCGCCGTGGTCCCGGCGAGGGCGCGGAACTCGCGGGCGAGGTGCTGCTGGTCGGCGTAGCCGCAGACGGCCGCGACCTCGGCCGTGGAGGCGGGCGCGGTGGCCGGGGAGTGGCGCAGCAGTCCGCAGGCCCGTTCGAAACGGATCACCCGGGCGAGGGTCTTGGTGCCCAGGCCGGTCTCCCGGCGCAACTGCTCACCCAGGTGCCGGGCCGACCAGCCGACCTCGTCGGCGAGGGCGGCGACCCGCGCCGCGCCACCGGAGCCGACCAGCCGGTCCCAGGCCAGCCCGACCTCGGGTGGCGGCCCGCCCCGGGCGGGCCGGCGCGCGGCGATCCGGCAGAGCGCCGCGTCCAGCAGGGCGCACCGCCGCGTCCAGGTCGGTGCCGCGTGCAACCGGTCGAGCAGCGAGCCCACCTGCGGCCACAGGTCCGCGAGGTCGACGACGTCGCCGAGGATCTCGGCGGCCGGCAGCCCCAGCAGAGCGCGCGCTCCCCGCCAGGTCAGTGCCAGTTGCAGCCCGGCCTGCGGCTCACCGGTCGCGATCACCGCGGGGGAGGCGTGCAGGCCGGCCACCGAGGCGGCGAACCGCCCGGCGCCACGAACCGGGTCCGGCTTGCGCAACAGCTCGACCGATCCCTCGATGCAGAGAGTCACCGTCAGGTGCCCGCTGGACACGCCCTGATGGGTACCGGGCGGACCGGCGCCCACCCGCCACACCCAGATCTCGGACACCAGTGGGCGCAGCGCGGCCGAGGTCCGCCATCGCGCCGCGCCGGCCCGCTCCGCCACGGGAACCAGTATCGCCGCAGGCGGCCCGCGGTCACAGGGTCAACAGCATCCGGACGTTGCCCAGGGTGTTCGGCTTGACGTGTGCCAGGTCGAGGAACTCGGCGACGCCCGCGTCGTAGGAGCGCAGCATCGCGGCGAACACCTCCGCCGAGACCGGTGTGCCGTCGATCTCGGCGAAGCCGTGCCGCGCGAAGAACTGTTTCTCGAAGGTCAGCACGAACAACCGCCGCAGGCCCAGCTCGCGGGCCTCGTCGATCAGCGCGTCCACGATCCGGTGCCCGACCCCGCGCCCCACCACCGACGGCGACACCGCGACCGTCCGGATCTCGCCGAGGTCCTCCCAGAGCACGTGCAGCGCCCCGCAACCCACGACCTTCCCGTCCAGCTCGGCGACCAGGAACTCGGGGACGGCCTCGTAGAGGGTGACGGTCTCCTTGGCCAGCAGCACGCGTCCCGCGTACTCGTCGACCAGTTCGCGGATCACCCGGACGTCGGGGGTGCGGGCGCGCCGGACGGTCACGGTCGGGCCGGAATCGGGCAGCTGGGGCTCGGGTGCGTCGGGCACGGACGACGAGCGTAGACGCCGGGCCGGGGACCACCTCCCCGCCGTCTACCCTGTAGGCCGTGGCTTCCCCCGACAACACACCCCGGCGTGCCGCGCTGCTGACCCTGGGCTGCGCGCGCAACGAGGTCGACTCCGAGGAGCTCGCCGGCCGGCTGGTCGGGTCCGGCTGGGAGCTGGTCGACGCCGAGGACGGGGATCCCGATGTCATCCTCGTCAACACCTGCGGTTTCGTCGAGCAGGCCAAGAAGGACTCGATCGACACCGTGCTCGCGGCCTCCGACGTGGCCCGCCCGGCCGGCGCGAAGGTGGTGGCGGTCGGCTGCCTGGCCGAGCGGTACGGTGCGGAGCTGGCCGCCGACCTGCCGGAGGCGGACGCCGTCCTCGGCTTCGACGCCTACCCGGAGCTCGCCGACCGGCTCGCCGACGTGCTCGGCGGGCACGCCCCGGCCCCGCACGTCCCGGTGGACCGGCGCACCCTGTTGCCGATCTCCCCGGTGGAGCGGCCGGCCGCCACCGCCGACGTGTCGGTGCCCGGCCACGACTGGGTTCCCGACATCGCCGTGCCCGGCCGTACCCGGCTGACCGGCGGCCCGGTCGCCTCGCTCAAGCTCGCGTCGGGTTGCGACCGGCGCTGTGCCTTCTGCGCGATCCCGGCGTTCCGCGGCAGCTTCGTCTCCCGCCCACCGGCCGACGTGCTCGGCGAGGCCGCGTGGCTGGCGACCGACGGCGTCCGTGAGCTGGTGCTGGTCAGCGAGAACTCGACGTCCTACGGCAAGGACCTGCCCGGCGGCACCCGCGCGCTGGTCGACCTGCTGCCGCGGCTGGGCGCGATCGACGGGATCAGCCGGGTCCGGGTGTCGTACCTGCAGCCGGCCGAGCTGCGGCCGGATCTGCTCGCCGCGATCGCGACGACGCCGGGAGTCGCACCGTACTTCGACCTCTCGTTCCAGCACGCGAGCGCGCCGGTGCTGCGCCGGATGCGCCGGTTCGGCTCGCGCACCGATTTCCTGGACCTGTGCGAGCGGATCCGGGCGCTCGCACCGGAGGCGGGGATCCGGTCCAACGTGATCGTCGGGTTCCCCGGTGAGACCGAGGAGGACCTGGCCGAGCTGGAGGCGTTCCTGATCGGGGCCCGGCTGGACGCGGTGGGTGTGTTCGGCTACTCCGACGAGGACGGCACCGAGGCCGAGGGCTACGACGGCAAGCTCGACCCGGCGCAGGTGCAGGCCCGGGTCGCCCGGATCTCCGAGCTGGTCGACGAGCTGATGGTGCAGCGGGCCGAGGAACGGATCGGTTCCGAGGTCGTGCTGCTGATCGAACGGTCGTCCGAGCCCGAGGAGACGGTGGGCGCCGAGCCGGAGATCGCCGGGCGGGCTGCCCACCAGGGACCGGACGCCGACGGCGAGTCCTACGTGGTGGCCGCCGCCGACGGCGCTCCGGAGCCCGGCTCGCTGCGCCCGGGTGACCTGGTGCGGTGCCGGGTGGTCGACACCGACGGGGTCGACCTGCTCGTCGAGGCGGTGGAGCTGCTCCCCGCCGGTGCCCCCGCCGACGTCGCGGCCCTCGCGGCAGGGACCGGATGAGCTCCCCGCAGCCGACCGGGGGGACCGTCCCGGTCGGCGGCCAGGCGCCGCTGCTGAACATCGCCAACGCGCTGACCTGCCTGCGCCTGCTGCTGGTCCCGGTGTTCGTGGCGGCCCTGTTGGCCGAGGGCGGCGAGGACACGTTCTGGCGGACGACGGCGTTCACCGTCTTCGTCGTGGCCGCGCTCACCGACCGGTTGGACGGCCAGCTGGCGCGCAGCCGCGGACTGGTCACCTGGTTCGGGGCGCTCGCCGACCCGATCGCGGACAAGGCGCTCATCGGGGCCGCCCTGATCGGGCTGTCGGTGCTCGGCATCGTCCCGTGGTGGGTGACGATCGTGATCCTCGGCCGGGAGGCCGGCATCACGGTGCTGCGGTTCCTGGTGATCCGGCGCGGGGTCATCCCGGCGAGCCGGGGCGGCAAGGCGAAGACGGTCGCGCAGACGTTCGCGATCGGGCTGCTGCTGCTGCCGCTGCCGTTGTTGTTCCCTGATGCACTCACCGCCGTGCTGGTGGTGCAGTGGACGGTGCTGGTGGTGGCGCTGGTGCTCACCGTGGTGACCGGGATCGACTACGTGGTGAAGGCGGTCCGAGCGGCGACCTGACCGGACGGGACTACCGGCGGGGGCCGCGGCGTTGTGCAGGAGGGCGCGTGTTCGCCGTGGGCGGACACGGCCACCCGGGTTCGACCGCGCCGGTCGGGCCGGTGAGTCGGTACGGTGATGCGCATCGGGCTCCGGTACCGCGGTGCGGCCCGGGCCGATTCGAGGAGGGCACATGCTGCTGCGGGAAGCGATCGGCAGCGGCCTGCGACGTGCGCGGACCGCGCGCCGGCGCACGCTGCGCGACATCTCCCGGGGCGCTCGGGTCAGCCTCGGTTACCTGTCCGAGGTCGAGCGGGGCCGCAAGGAACCCTCCAGCGAACTGCTGGCCGCGATCTGCGAGGCGCTCGGGATCACCGTCGCCGACCTGCTGACCTCGGTCGTGCGCGAGATGAGCACCGATCCGGCGGCGCACGACCGCACCGCCGACGAGGTGCTGGTGCCGATCGGGCAGCGACACGCCGAGCTGCGGCTGGCCGGGCGCCCCGGCGCGGGTGCGGCGGTCCCGGCGTCGTCCGGCGGGCCGGTGGCGTCGGCGGCGTGATGCGCCGCGTGACCTCCGGCTCGTCACGGTAGGGTGCGCGCGTACTGGCAGCGGTGCCAGGATGGAGAGGGCCGGAGCGCCAGTGCCGACCACCGGGGGGAACGCGGGGTCGGCGCGGTCCGGTGCGCCCGCCGCGGAGCGGGCACGGTCGTGAGCGAGCCCCACCCGGAGGTAGGCGAAGAGATGGCCAACGGATTCACCAAGGCATGGAGCTATCTGATGGCCCTGTTCTCGTCGAAGGTCGACGAGTACGCGGACCCGAAGGTGCAGATCCAGCAGGCCATCGAGGACGCCCAGCGGCAGCACCAGCAGCTGTCCCAGCAGGCGGCGGCGGTCATCGGCAACCAGCGTCAGCTGGAGATGAAGCTGAACCGGCAGCTGGGGGAGATCGAGAAGCTGCAGTCCTCGGCCAGGCAGGCGCTGGTGCTGGCCGACCAGGCCCGCGCCCAGGGCGACGAGCAGAAGGCCCAGCAGTACGAGCAGTCCGCGCAGACGTTCGCGACCCAGCTGGTGACGGCCGAGCAGGGCGTGGAGGACCTCAAGACCCTGCACGACCAGTCGATCGGTGCCGCCGAGCAGGCCAAGCAGGCCGTCGAGCGGAACTCGATGGTGCTGCAGCAGAAGATCGCCGAGCGGACCAAGCTGCTCAGCCAGCTCGAGCAGGCGAAGATGCAGGAGCAGGCGGCGAACTCGCTGCGCCAGATGAGCGAGCTGTCCGCTCCGCGCAACGCGCCGTCCCTGGACGAGGTCCGCGACAAGATCGAGAAGCGCTACGCCAACGCGCTCGGTTCCGCGGAGCTGGCCCAGAACTCGGTGCAGGGCCGGATGCTGGAGGTCCAGCAGTCGACCACCGACATGGCGGGCGCGTCCCGGTTGGAGCAGATCCGGGCCTCGATGTCCGGCGCACCGATCGCGGGTCAGCAGGCACCGCAGGTCGGGCAGGGGGAGCAGCGCACCCAGCAGCTGCCGTCGTCGCCCGCCCCGGCGCAGCAGTCCGACCCCACCCAGCAGAACCAGCCCGGCACGGCCTGAGCCGCAGCACCGAACCTGGTAGGGCCACGACACACCCTTCCGCCTCGCCGCACACCTGCTGCGACAGGTGTGTGGCGAAGGGAAGGGGTGTGCGGCACGGGGCCGGTGGCGCCGCGGATCAGCGGGGGGCGGGGCCCCGCTGGCAGCGCGGGCACCAGTAGGTGACCCGGGCGTAGGGCGGCCGGCCCTGATCCGCGGTCCGGATCCGGGACCGGCACCGGCGGCACGGACGGCCCGGCCGCTCGAACACCCAGTGCGCCTCGCCCGCCGCCAGCGAGCCGGTGGTCGTCTGCTCCGGGCGGTCCTTGTTGGACGACAGGAGCCGCCGGGACAGCGCGATCACCCGGGCCGGGTCGGGCACCTCGCGCACCGGCACCCACGGTGTCACACCGAGCAGGAAGCAGATCTCGTTGCGGTAGAGGTTGCCCAGCCCGGCCATCACCCGCTGTTCCAGCAGCACGAGGCCCAGCTCGTGGTCCCCCCGGGCAGTGAGCCGGTGCAGCGCTTCGGCGTGGTGCCGCTCACCCCAGGTGGGATCGAGCAGGTCCGGCCCGAGGTGCCCGACCAGGGTGTGCTCGTCGGCGGTCGGCAGCAGTTCCAGGTCGTGCAGGGCGAACCCGACGGCGACCCGGTCAGCGGTCTCCAGCACCGCACGCGCCTGGTGCGCCGCACGCTGCCACCGCATCCCGGGTCGGTAGAGGTGCCAGGCGCCGTCCATCCGGAAGTGGCTGTGCAGGCTGCGGCCGTCGGCGAACCGGGTGAACAGGTGCTTGCCGACCGGGACGACGCCGGTGACCGTCAGGCCGGCGAGATCGTGCTCCACCAGGCGTGGATGCCGGAGCTCCCCGCGGACGAGCTCGTGCCCGGCCAGCGCGGCGTGCATCCGCTTCCCGGCCAGGTACACGGTGTCTCCCTCGGGCACCGGGACGACGCTACGCGGCAGTCGGGATCGGTGACCCGGACCGGGCGACCCGCAGTGCCCACCGCACCAGTGGAATCTGCAGCGGGAGCCGGGCCCAGGCGATCGCCCGGTACAGCGGCGGTTCGCGGCGCCAGCGCAGCGCCATCGAGATGTTCGCCGGGAAGACTGCGGTGAACAGGCCCGCCGCCGCGTACCCGCCGATCCGGCGGGTCCGGGGGTGGGCGAGCGCCACCGCCACCGCTCCTTCGGCGACGCCGGAGGCATAGGTCCAGAACCGGGGCGTGCCGGGCAGCCGCTCCGGCACGATCGAGTCGAACGGCTCGGGCCGCACGGCATGCAGGACCGCGGCGGTGCCGAGCAGCCCGGCCAGTGCGTACGCGGTGCGCTCGGGACGGTGACGGGTCATCCGGTGATCGTCGCAGGGCTGCGACGACGGGGCAGCCCGGGACGCCCGGCGCAGGGTCGCTCCCGGTGCCGTCCGGCCGCTCCCGGTGCTCCCGGTGCTCCCGCCCGTGGGCCGGGTGCCTGAGGCTCGCGGCGTGGCGGGCCGGGCGCCCCGGGGCTCGCGGGAGCGGCAGTCGGGCGCCTCAGGCTCGCGGGGCGGCAGGTCGGGCGCCTCAGGCTCGCAGCCGCAGGCCCTTCGGTGTGACCCGGAACCCCGCCTCGGTGAGCACCTCCGACAGCTCGGACGCCAGCGAGTCCTGCCCGTCGGCGCGCTCCACCGCGAGTGACCCGAGCCAGCCCTCGTGCACCGCACCGGCCAGCACCTCGGCGGCGGCGCGCAGCTCGTCGCGCTCGGTGGTGAACGACAGCAGCGACCGGCCACCGCGCTCCACGTAGAGCACCGGGGCCCCGTCGACCAGCGCGACCAGCGCGCCGGCCTTGCGACCCGGACGGTGCCGGGTGTCCCCGGCGGTCTCCGGCCACGGCAGCGCGGCGCCGTAGGGCTGCGCCGGGTCAGCGGCCGCCAGCACGACCCGGGACAGCGACCGCCAGGCGTCCTGCACCGGGGCGGGGCGACGGCCGGCGCCACCGTCGAACTCGTCGTACCGCCCGGCCCCGGAGAAGGCGCCGGACCGCAGCAGATCCTCCGGGACCTCGCCGGGCGAGCCGTCCTCCGGAGCCCACACGGGGTTCGGGTCGGTGGCACCGGTTCCACCGCGCCGGGCGGGAGGCGGCGCCGGCCCGGGCTCCGGTGGGGCGGCCCCGTCACCGGGAACTCCACCGGGCGCCGCACCGCTCCCGGTGCCCCTGCCGGGCGCCGCACCGCTCCCGGTGCCCCTGCCGGCCGCCGCACCGCTCCCGGTGCCCCTGCCGGCCGGCGGACCGCCGGCCGCGGCGAGCGCCCGCACCCGGTCGATCGCCCCGGGCACCGCGAACTGTGCGGCGCCCAGCCCCTCGACGATGTAACCGCGCCGGCACCGGCCCGACTCCTCCATCGCCCGCAGCACCTTGTAGACCCCGGCGAACCCGCCGGTGACCCGTTCGGTGCCGAGCGCACCCCGGGTCAGCACCCCGTGTCGTTCCAGGAACGCCTCGGCCGCCGCGTGCGCCCGCCGGGTCGGGTCCGCCTCCCGGGCGACCGCAACCGACCAGCGGCCACCGACCGACGGTGGCCCGGTCCGGCTCGGCATCGACGGCCTCCCGGCCCGCAGCTGCGCGTACCGGCCGCGGGGCGCCCGGCGTGCGGTGCGGTGCGCCCCACCGGACCGTCCGGCCGCCCCCCGCCTGCTCCCGCTGCCGGACAACCGGGCCCGCAGCGGGCTGAGGGTGTCGTTGGTCAGTGCACCGGCCCAGACCAGGTCCCACACGGCGGCGACCACGTCGTCGTCGGACGGGGCGGGTTCCCCCTGCTCGGTGAGGACCAGACCGGCCCGGGTGGCGAGCTCACGGAAGAACAGCGCCCCGCCGGCCTGCTCCGCGGCGCGGTCCGGGTCGGTCAGCGCGGCCGGATCGGACAGCCCGAGCGCGGTGAGCACCGCGGTGTGCAGCGGCGTGCCCGCGGTGTCCAGGTCCGGGGCGGGGAGCAGCAGGTCCGCGACATCGGACGGGGCCAGCGCCAGCCAGCCGTCCTGCCCGGCCAGCGCCCCGCATCCCGCCCAGGTCACCTCACCCGCCGCGGTCAGCTCGTCGAGCAGCGCCGGGGTGTACCCCGGCAACCGGGCGGGCAGGATCAGCGACTCCACCGCGCTCGCCGGGAGCGGTGCGCCGGCCAGCTGCTCGACGACACCGAGCACGTCCTCGGCGGCGGGGGCCCGGCGGACCCGGCCGCGGCGCTCGGACCCGGACCGGACCTGCACGCCCTGCCAGGCCGGCAGGAAACGGCCGAGCGCGCGCTGCTCGACCGGTTCGACCTCGTGCCGGAGCTTCGCCAGCGAGGCGCGGCGCAACCGCCGCAGCACCTCGGCGTCGCAGTACTCGGTCTCGCTGCGCACCCCCGCCGGCACGGACGCCTGCGGCCGCAGCTCCCCCCTGACCAGCCGTCCGGTCCCGGTCAACCGGTCCAGCACCCCGGCGACCACGGCGACACCCAGCCCGAAGCGCGCAGCGCACTCACCCGCCGTGAACGGGCCGTGCGTACGGGCGTACCGCAGCACCAGGTCGCCCAGCGGATCGGCGACCGGTTCGGTGAACGCTTCCGGCACCCCGACCGGCAGCGCCGCGCCGAGCGCGTCGCGGATCCGGCCGGCGTCCTCGATCGCGACGAACCGCTCCTCACCGGCGATGCGCACCCGCAGTGCCCGCCGCTCACCCTCCAGCTCCGCGAACCAGGCGGGGTCGACACCGCGGGCCCGCCCGTCGGCGACGGACAGGTCCCCGACGAAGCGCAGCAGGTCGGCGGCGCCCTCGACGTCGCGGGCGTGCCGGTCCGCGGCGGTGCGCTGGAGCCCCGCCTCGACCTCGGCCAGCACCTCCGGGTCGAGCAGCTCACGGATCGCCTCCGAGCCGAGCAGCTCGGAGAGCAGGGTCGAGTCCAGTGACAGCGCGGCGGCCCGCCGCTCGGCCAGCGGGGCGTCGGCCTCGTAGAGGAACATCCCGACGTAGCCGAAGAGCAGGCTGCGCGCGAACGGGGAGGGCTGGGCCGTCTCGATCTCGGCGACCTTCACCTTCCGGGCGCCGATGTCACCCATCAGCTCGCGCAGGCCGGGGAGGTCGTAGACGTCCTGCACGCACTCCCGCATCGCCTCGAGGGTGATCGGGAACTGCTCGAACTTCCCGGCGACCGACAGCAGCTGGGCCGAGCGCTGCCGCTGCTGCCACAGCGGGCTGCGCCGCCTGGGGTCCCGGCGGGGGAGCAGCAGCGCCCGCGCCGCGCACTCCCGGAACCGGGAGGCGTACAGTGCCGAGCCGCCGAGCTCCGCCACCACGATCTGCTCGATCTCACCCGGTTCGAGCAGCACGTCCTCCGCGCCGGGTACCACCTCGGACCCGGACTCGTCGACCGCGTCGGGCAGGCGGAGCACGATCCCGTCGTCGGCGCCGGAGGCGCTCACCTCGACGCCCCGCCGCTCGCGCATCCGGGCTGCGATCGCCAGCGCCCACGGGCCGTTCACCTGGGCGCCGAACGGGGAGTGCACGACGAGGCGCCAGTCGCCCAGCTCGTCGCGGAACCGTTCGACCAGGATCGTCCGGTCGCTCGGGACGTGCCGGGTCGCCTCCCGCTGCTCGCGCAGGTAGGAGAGCAGGTTGTCCTGCGCCCACTCGTCCAGGCCTGCGATGGCAGCCCGCTCGCGGGCGGCCTCCTCGGACAACCCGGTCATCTCCCGGACGAACGCACCGACGGCCCGCCCCAGCTCCAGCGGCCTGCCGATCGACTCGCCTTTCCAGAACGGCATCCGGGCGGGCACCCCGGGCGCCGGGGTGACGACCACCCGGTCGTGGGTGATGTCCTCCACCCGCCACGACGAGGTGCCCAGCAGGAACGTGTCCCCGACCCGCGACTCGTAGACCATCTCCTCGTCCAGCTCACCGACCCGCGAACCCGCCCCGTCGGCGCCGCCCGGTGTCATCACGGTGAACAGCCCGCGGTCGGGGATGGTGCCCCCCGAGGTCACCGCGAGCCGCTGCGCGCCGGGGCGGCCGCGCAGCTCGTCGGTGACCCGGTCCCAGGTGATCCGGGCGCGCAGCTCCCCGAACTCCTCGGACGGGTAGCGCCCGGCGAGCATGTCCAGCACCGAGTGCAGTGCCGAGTCGGGCAACGCCGCGAACGGCGCCGCCCGGCGCACGGTGGCGGCCAGGTCGGGCAGTGACCAGGGATCCATCGCCACCATCGCCACGATCTGCTGGGCCAGCACGTCGAGCGGGTTGCGCGGGTAGCGCGTCGACTCGATCGCCCCGGTGGTCATCCGCTCGGCGACGACGGCGCACGACACCAGGTCGCCACGGAACTTCGGGAACACCACGCCCTCGGAGACGGCCCCCACCTGGTGGCCGGCCCGGCCGACCCGCTGCAGACCGGACGCGACCGACGGCGGTGCCTCGACCTGCACGACCAGATCGACGGCGCCCATGTCGATCCCGAGCTCGAGGCTGGACGTGGCGACCACGCAGGGCAGCAGACCGGACTTGAGCTCCTCCTCGACCAGGGTGCGCTGGTCGCGGGACATCGAACCGTGATGGGCCTTGGCGACGGTCGGGGCCGCACCACCGCCCACGCCGGACTGGCCGATCGCCTCGGCGGGGAACGGATGACGCTGCTCACCGTCCGGATCGTCGGCCTCCGCCGCGGCCCGCTCCGCCTGCTCGGCCGCCAGCTCGTTGAGTCGCGAGGTCAACCGCTCGGCGAGCCGGCGCGAGTTGCTGAACACGATCGTCGAGCGGTGCGCGCGGACCAGGCCGAGCAACCGCTCCTCGACCGCCGGCCAGATCGACGGCCGCTGCGCGGTGCCGGCCGCGGAGCCGACGACCTCCTCGTCGGTGCTGCCCGGCGCCGGCCGCTCGTCGAGCGCGGCGAGATCGGGGACGGGAACCTGGACCTCGACCGTGATCGTCTTGGGGGTGCTCGGCTGGACGACCTGCACCGGCCGGGCCCCCGACAGGAACGTCGAGACCTCGTCCACCGGCCGGACGGTCGCGGACAGCCCGATCCGCTGCGGGGAACCCGCGGTGATCGCCTCCAGCCGCTCCAGGGACAGCGCCAGGTGCGCGCCGCGCTTGGTCCCCGCGACGGCGTGCACCTCGTCCAGGATCACCGTCGAGATCCCGCGCAGCGACTCCCTGGCCGCGGAGGTGAGCAGCAGGAACAGCGACTCGGGCGTGGTGACCAGCACGTCCGGTGGGGTGCGCGCGAACTGCCGCCGCTCGTCGGCGGGGGTGTCGCCGGTACGCATTCCGACCGTGATGTCGGGAACCGGGGCACCGAGCCGCTGTGCGGCCTGCCGGATGCCGGTGAGCGGCGAGCGCAGGTTGCGCTGCACGTCCACCGCGAGTGCCTTGAGCGGTGACACGTAGAGCACCCGGCAGCGGAGCCTGCGCTCCGGCGGCGGTGGCTCGGCGGCCAGCCGGTCGAGTGCCCAGAGGAAGGCGGCGAGGGTCTTGCCGGACCCGGTCGGGGCGACGACCAGCGCGTCACGCCCGTGCTGTGCGGCGGCCCAGGCGCCCTCCTGGGCGGCGGTGGGCGCGGCGAACGCCCCCTCGAACCACTGGCGGGTGGCGGGGGAGAAGCCGTCGAGTGCGCTCACCCGACCATCATGCGGTCGGGCACCGACAGTTTCCTGCCGGACCCGGTCCGGGCGGGAGCGCTCAGCCGTCGCGGGCGTCGTCGGCGCGGGACCGGGGCCAGATCCGCTCGTCGTCGGTCGCCCGGCCGGGGTACTCGGCGACCAGCCCGGCCACCGTCCAGACCATGGTCGGGAGGAAGTCCTCACCGAGTGCCTCGACGTAGAGCGAGGTCTCGCGCGCGTTCGCGAGGTCGACCAGCGGGGCGACCGTGTACCGGGCACGTGCGGCGAACCGGCGGCCGAGGTGCTCGGCGACCCAGCCCAGCGCGCGTTCGGCGCGCTGCTCGTCGTCGGCGAGGGCCGTGCGCGCCGCCTCGTACCAGTCGGCGAGCACGAGGAAGGCCAGTGACCAGCCCGGCGGCGTCGCCTCGTCGGGCAGTTCGTCGTCCACCGACGTCAGCTGGCGGACGGCGAACCGGGCGGGCTCCGGACCCGGTTCGGCGAGGGTCTCGCGGACCGCTCCCTCGAGCACGTCCGACACCAGGCGGTAGGCGTCCTCGATGCCGGCCTCGCGCCTCGTCCGCGCCATCGGTGCCGTCCTCTCCCTCGTGCCGGTCGGGCGCGAAGCGTATCGGGCTGGTGCCGGAGCCGGCCGCGGGGCAGCATCCCCGCGTGATGACGACGCCACATCTGCAGGACCCTGCGCAACCCCGGTTGCTGGCGGTGCTCGCCACCGGCCAGGTGCTCGGCGGGACGGCGGTGGCGACCTCGATCGCGGTGAGCCCGCTGGTCGCGGCCCGGTTGACGGGCTCGCCGACGGTGGGCGGGCTGGCGTCGACCGCGATCGTGCTCGGCGCCGCGGGCGCTGCGGCGGTGGTGGCGCGGATCGCTCAGCGGCGCGGTCGCCGCCCCGCGTTGACCTGGGGTTACCTGACCGCCTTCGTGGGTGCGGCCGGTGCGGCGCTCGGGACGGCGGCGGGTTCGGCGCCGGTGCTGCTGGTGGCACTGGTGCTGATGGGGTCCGGGACGGCGGTCGGCCTGGCGGCCCGCTACGCCGCGACCGACCTGGCGGCACCGGACCGGGCCGGGCGGGCGCTCGCCATGGTCGTCTGGGCGACGACGGTCGGCGCCGTCGCCGGGCCGAACCTGCTGGGCCCGTTGCAGGGCGTGGCGGCCGGGTCGGGGCTGGAACCCACGGTGGGCCCGTACCTGCTCTGCGCGGCGGCGTTCGGCGCCGCCCTGCTCGTGAGCTGGGCCGGCCTGCGTCCCGATCCGCTGGCCCGGGCACGCAAACGGGCCGGGGCCCCGGGAGCGGGCCCCCGCCGGTCCGGGACGCCGACCTGGACAGTGTTGCGCGGTTCCCCTCCGGCACTGGTCGGGGCGGCCGGGATCGTGCTGGCACACGCGGTGATGGTCGGCCTGATGTCGATGACGCCGGTGCACATGGACCACGGCGGCGCCGCGCTGACCGTGGTCGGTTTCGTGATCAGCATGCACATCGCCGGGATGTACGCGTTGAGCCCGGTCTTCGGGTGGCTGGCCGACCGGTTCGGTGCGGTCCCGGTGCTGACCGGCGCGACGGTGACGCTGGTGGCGGCGGCGGTGCTCTGTGCCGCGGCCGCGCCGACGGCGACCGGGTTGCTGACCGCCGGACTGGTGCTGCTGGGGCTGGGCTGGTCGGCGGCCCTGGTCGGTGGGTCCGCGTTGCTGACCTCCGCCGTGGCGGTCACCGAGCGGCCCAGGGTCCAGGGTGCGGTCGACGTGGCGATGAATCTGGCCGGCGCGGCCGCCGGTCTGGGAGCCGGGGTGGTGGTGGCCATCGGGTCCTACGCGGTGCTCGGGATCGTCGCGGCGGTGCTGACCGTGCCCTACCTGCTGCTGGTGGTGCGGGCGGGGCGGTCGCCGGCCACGGCCTGAACAGGCCGGGCAACCGGCCGTCGGTGGCCGGTCGGCCGCGGATCAGCGCTTGCGCTGCTGGTTCCACCAGCGCAGCAGCAGGACCAGTGCGGAGAGCAGCGCCAGCAGCGAGACGATCTGCCAGGCCAGCGGCGATCCGATGCCGGTCGTCGCGAGGACCTCGTCGGCGACGTCGACGGGTGCGGCGGCAAGCAGTTCGGACATAACTCCCATCCTACCGGCGGTCCACCGCTCACGGGTGGGAACCGCGCTCGTGCTGCGAGCTACCCTCGCCGGTGTGCGGATGAGCCACTTCCGGGAACTGATGGAGGGCGAGTTCGGGGCGGTGCGGGCGGCGTCGCTGTCCCGGGACCACGTGTTCGCCGAGCTCGACGGGCAGACCGTGGAGCAGGCGATCGAGTCGGGGGTCGACCTGCGCCGGGTGTGGCGCGCGGTCTGTGAGGCCTACGAGGTCCCGCCCGCGCGTCGCTGAGCGGGCGTCGCGGAGCGGGTGCACCGGCCGGTCGGGGCCCCGGGCGACCGTTCGGCTCCCGGGGGTGCCCGGTCGGCGTGTCGCGGCGGCGGATCGAACGCGTGTTCGGCTACTGTTCCCGGCGGGAGACGCCAGCGGTCCCCGGCGAGTTGTCCACAGGTGCCGATCCGGCCGCCGAAACTGTCGGGGGCACCCCATACCGTTGCGGAGTGCCTCCCCGAAAGACAGCAGCAGGCCCCGATCGCACATCAGCGAGGAGTCAAGAGATGTCCGCTCCGGACCGCGAGAAGGCGCTCGAACTCGCCCTCGCCCAGATCGAGAAGAACCACGGCAAGGGATCGGTGATGCGCCTGGGCGACCAGACGCGCGCGCCGGTCAGCGCCATCTCCACCGGCTCCATCGCGCTCGACGTGGCGCTCGGGGTCGGCGGGATCCCACGCGGCCGCGTGATCGAGATCTACGGCCCGGAGTCCAGCGGCAAGACCACGGTCGCACTGCACGCGGTGGCGAACGCGCAGGCCGCGGGTGGTGTGGCGGCGTTCATCGACGCCGAGCACGCGCTCGACCCGGAGTACGCCAAGGCGCTCGGGGTGAACACCGACGAGCTGCTCGTCTCCCAGCCGGACACCGGCGAGCAGGCGCTGGAGATCGCGGACATGCTGATCCGCTCCGGTGCGCTGGATCTCATCGTCATCGACTCGGTGGCGGCGCTCGTGCCACGTGCCGAGATCGAGGGCGAGATGGGCGACAGCCACGTCGGTCTGCAGGCCCGGTTGATGAGCCAGGCGCTGCGGAAGATCACCGGCGCGCTGAACAGCTCGGGCACCACGATGATCTTCATCAACCAGCTGCGCGAGAAGATCGGCGTGATGTTCGGATCCCCGGAGACCACGACCGGCGGCAAGGCACTGAAGTTCTACGCCTCGGTCCGGATGGACATCCGGCGGATCGAGACCCTGAAGGACGGCACCGACATGGTCGGCAGCCGGACCAGGGTCAAGGTCGTGAAGAACAAGGTGGCCCCGCCCTTCAAGCAGGCGGAGTTCGACGTGCTCTACGGCATCGGGATCAGCAAGGAGGGTTCGCTGATCGACGTGGGCGTCGAGCAGGGCATCATCCGAAAGTCCGGCGCCTGGTACACCTACGAGGGCGACCAGATGGGGCAGGGCAAGGAGAACGCCCGGAAGTTCCTCAAGGAGAACCCGGACGTCGCGGCCGAGGTCGAGAAGCGGATCAAGGAGAAGCTCGGTATCGGTCCCGTGCTGGATGCCGAGCAGGCCACGCCGGTCGAGCCGTTGCCGGCCCCGGTCGACTTCTGAGCGTGCCCGGCGAGCGCACCGGGTCTGCTCACGGCGACCCACCCGCCTCCGGCGGTGCCGGGTCCGACCGGGCCCGCACCCTCTCGCTCGACGAGTTGTTCGGTGCGGGCCCGGTGGCAGCAGGCCGACCCGATCACGTCTCGGGCGCCGACTCGTCGGGCCACGGCTCGAACGACGACGCGGACCAGGGTGTCGCCGTACGGCTCGTCGACCCGACCCTGGAGCCGGGCCCGGCGGCGGGGCCCGGCGTCGGCCCACCCCCGGTCTCGGTCGCCGACCCGGTCCCAGGGGCAGACGACGGCGCAGGCCCGGGCGCAGATGCAGCCCTGGGCGCAGACCCGGGCCCGGGGGCAGATGCAGGCCCGGGTCCAGACGCAGGCCCGGGGGCAGATGCGGCCCTGGGCACAGGCCCGGGCCCGGGTGCGGCCCCAGGCGCTGCCGCCGATGTGGCCGGCTTCGCGGGCGACCGGCCGGGGCATCCGGCGGATACCCACCGGACCGGGCGGGTCGTGTCGTTCGAGGAGCTGAGCGCCGCCACGGCCGGGCCGGACGCGCCCCGGATCGCGCCCGTCGACGACGGGCCCGGCCGCCGGGCCGGTGCCGGTGGCGCACGGCCCTCCCGTGCCGGCCGCCCCGGTGCCCGGGGTCGCCGCTCGGGCGGATCGGGTGACCGAGCACCGTCCGCGGGGCCGGAGAGCCCCGCCGAGCAGGAGACACGAGCGAAAGAGATCTGCCTCCGTCTGCTCACCGACCGGGCCCGTTCGGTCAAGGAGCTCGGAGACGCACTACGCCGCAAGGAGATCCCCGACCAGGTCGCCCGTCGTGTCCTCGAACGCTTCGACGAGGTCGGGCTCGTCGACGACAAGGCGTTCGCCGACCAGTGGGTCCGGTCCCGGCACCGGCACCGCGGGCTCGGCAAGCGGGCGATCGCGCTCGAGCTGCACCGCAAGGGCATCGACCGGGACACCGCCGACGAGGCACTCACCGGGATCGACGACGACTCCGAGCGGGACCGCGCGCGCGAGCTGGTCGCGCGCCGCCTGCGCAGCCTGCCCGTCGGATCCCCGGAGCAACGCCGGTCCGCCGCGCGGAAGCTGGTCGGGATGCTCGCCCGCAAGGGGTACGGCCCGGGAGTGGCGTACGGCGTCGTGAAGGAGGAGATCGCCGCTGCCGGCGCGGACCCCGACGAGCTCGGCGACGCCCCGCCCGACGACTGAACGGGCACCCTCGGACCCGGGCGGCCGTGTGCTCGTCGGCCGGGGCGTGCCGCGCGGCGCCGTGCCGGGATGCGTGACGAAAGTCTGGTCCCGGCGCCGGCGTGGCCGCCTCCGGAACGGGTAGTCCGTCAGGTGACCGACACCAGCAGCGTTCCCGTGAAGCCGCTCCGGCTGCCGTTCGCGTTCGACCCACGCTTCCTCCCGGTGCTCGCCCCGCTCGGTGTCACCGAGACCTCGGGGGCCCGTGTCGAGCTCGACGAGCACCGGTTGCTGGTGCGCTTCGGCGCCTGGAGCGTGTCGACGCCGGTCCGCAACCTGGCCGGGGCGCAGCTCGCCGGGCCGTTCAGCGCCCCGAAGGTGATCGGTCCGCACCTGTCGCTGGCCGACCGCGGAGTGACGTTCGGCACCAACACCCGGCGCGGCGTGTGCATCCGCTTCCACCGGCCGGTGCCCGGGCTGGAGCCGCTGGGGCTGCTGCGCCACCCCGGTGTCACCGTCACCGTGCGCGATCCGGAGCTGCTCGCGGCGGCCGTCGAGGAGCACGCCGAGCGGACCCGGCGGACCACGAACCGCCGGGCCGACCCGACGCCGCAGCCGGGACGGGTCCGGCGGGCCTGCGCGATCATGCGCTACCCGGCAGGTCTCGCCCTCAGCACCGCCCGCTATCTGCGCTGCTCACGTCGGGTACGGCGGACCGAAGAGGTGGGGGACGCCACCGACCTGCCGCCCGCGCTTCCGCGCGAGGCTCTCGACGCCCACCTGAAGGTGATCGACGAGGGCGCCGGGCCGCTGCTGCACCGCACGTTCCGGGTCCGGATCCGCGACGCCGACCTCGGCGCCGAGGCGCTGATGGACCGGATCTGCGCCGACCTCGACCGCGCCGCGCCCTCCGAGGTCACCTCGTTCCGCAAGCTGCGTGGCCGGCTCGGTGAGCTTCGCCCGGGTGACGAGTACGTCGTCCGGATGCCGGCCCCCTGGAGCGGGCCGGTGCGGGTACTGCGCCGGGACCGGACGTCGTTCCGGTTCGCCACGCTGGCCGACCATCTGGAGGCGGGCCAGATCGAGTTCGCGGCGCACGACGTCGAGGGCGGGCTGGAATTCGGGATCGAGGCGTGGTGCCGGCCGGGGAGCCGGGCAGCGGCGGTGGTGCTGGACACCATCGGGGTCGGCAAGGAGATCCAGCTCCACATGTGGACACAGTTCTGTGTCGCCGCCTGTGAGGTGGCGGGCGGGCGGATGGACGGTCCGATCCGGGTGCACACACGTCGCTGCGGTTGGCCTGCCCCCGAGCGCCCGGGGCCGTCGGCGGGCGGCAACACCCCGGCATAGCGTCGGGGCCCCGCTGCGGCCCCCTCCGGCGAAGGCTCCGGCCGGCCGGCATCACGCCCGTCCGACCGTCCGCCCGGGATCTCGCCACGGCCCGCCGGGCCGATCGACGCGGGCGTGCGGGCGGTGATCCGTCCGGTGCGACCGCCGCGCGCGGGACGGGCGGTGGTTCACCGCCTCCGCAGCACACCGCGGTCCGGGGCGAACTCGACCGCTCCGCGGCCGTGCAGCTCCCGGAGCCAGTCCGCCATCGGCCACCACCCCCACCGGTCGCGGAACCGGTGGGCGTTGCCGACGATCTCGGCCACCCGGGCCGGGTCGGTCCGGGCCGGCCGGTGATGCTGGTGGTAGGCGTGCGCGCCGCCGACCCAGTACAGCCGGAGTCCGCAGGACAGCGCGAAGTCGGTGTCCTCGGCGCCGTAGCCGGCGTAGTCCTCGCAGAACCCGCCGGTGCCGTCCCACGCCGCGGCGGTGACCGCGAACGACAGCGACCAGAACAGCTCGCGGCGCGGTTCGACCAGCAGGGCACCGTCGGGCGGCGCCGGTCGTGCCGGGTGGGGATCGGTGTGGCGGGGCAGGTCCTGCTCCGGTCGGACCCCCTCCGGCAGGAAGGTGACCGGGCCGCAGAGCAGACCACCCGGCTCGCGCGCCGCGGCCGCCGCGTAGCGGGCGATCAGCTCGGGCCCCGGCAGGCAGTCGACGTCGAGGAACACCAGCAGGCCGGCGCCGTCGTCCAGGGCGGCCCGGGCCCCGGCGTTGCGGGCGGTGGCCAGGGGAAGCGGGCCGGGGGCGGGAACGGTCAGCACCCGGGTCGGTGGCCCGACCCCGCCCGTGGCGGGCCGCTCGCCCATCCCGACGACGACGTGGCGCACCGCCGGCCCGGTGGCCAGCAGCCGGCGTTGGCGGGCGAGGTGCTCGGCCCGCCCCCGCACCGTCGTGACCACGGCGACCCCGGCCGCCGGACCCGGGCCGTCCTGTCGTGCGGCGGCACCCCCGGGCGTCACGGGCCGGGCTCCGCGCCGCCGGCGGCGATGCGGTCGAGCACGTCGGCGGCCCGCTCCGCCGCCCGGCCGTCGGACCATCGGACCCATCCCTGCCCACCTCGGGCGCACGCCTCGGCGAGCAGCCGTGGCCACTGCCGCGGCTCGGGCCAGCGGGTCCGCACGGTCGCCAGTCCCGCGTCGTCGAGCACGCCCCCGGTCTCGACCTGCTCGCCGTACGGGCGGTCGGCGGGGATGATCACGGCCGGCCGGCGGGCGGCAGCGATCTCGGCGACGACGTTCTGGCCGGCGTGCCCGACGACCACGTCGGCCGCGCAGAGCGCGGCCCACACGTCCCCGGTCCATCCGCCAGGCTCCAGGTTCGGCGGCGCGTCGGACGGCAGTGCCCCGGCGATCGACCCGGCGACGGCCCACGTCCAGTCCGGGGTGGCGGCGGCCGCCGAAGCGACCGCGGCCGGATCGACGCCGGCATCGCCGCTGCCGGTCAGGACCAGCACCCGGCGCCCACCGGGTGGCGGGACGGGGGCCCTGTCGTCGTAGCGGGACAACCCGCCCAGGTGCACGATGCGCC
Organism: Pseudonocardia sp. NPDC049635; assembly: GCF_040659795.1. NCBI lineage: Bacteria > Bacillati > Actinomycetota > Actinomycetes > Pseudonocardiales > Pseudonocardiaceae > Pseudonocardia > Pseudonocardia sp. NPDC049635. Next base: position 149,765 of record NZ_JBFAON010000003.1, on the reverse strand, counting down.
CGGCCAGGTCCGGGCGCGCCGGCCGGGCCGGCCACGGGGCCAGCAGCACCTCGGCCAGGTCGTGCGCCATCCGGTGCGGGCGGTCGCGACGGTCGCCGGGCTGGAGCACGACGGCGACCGGCACGCCGTGCAACCGGGCCAGCAACGCCATCTCCACCGACACGTCGGCGACCAGCAGCCGGGCCGGGCCGGCTGCCAGCAGACCGGACACCGCGGCGGCGCGGGCCCGCAGCCCGGGGTGATCGCGGGGCGCCCAGTGCAGCGTCCCACCCGCGGTCACGTCCAGGGCGCGGGTGGCGGGGCCGTCGACCCCGTCGGTGTCCAGGGGCAGCTCGTGCCATGCACCCGGCCAGCCGGCGGGGGCCGGCCTGCTGCCGACCCCCACGACGGTGGACCGGCAGCGGGCGGCGATCGCGCTCGCCCGGTGGGCGTGCCCGCTGCCGTGGTGGTGGACGTAGTAGACGACCGTGCCCGGTGCGGCGGCGCTCATGCGGCCGCCGTGAGCCGGTCGTAGAGCCGCTCGTAACCGTCGACCATGGTCTCCGCCGAGCAGGCCGTCTCGGCGTGCCGGCGGGCGGCCCCGCGGCACAACCGGGAGGCGAGGTGGATGGCCTCGGCCAGGCCCGCGACGTCCCCGGGCTCGGCGAGCACCCCGCAGCCCGGGGCGACGATCTCGGGCAGCGCGCCCCGGGCGAACCCGGCGATCGGGGTGCCGCAGGCCAGTGCCTCGGCGACGACCAGGCCGTACGGTTCGTCCCAGCACGGTGACACCACGGCGACCGTCGCGGCACCGACCAGCCGGGCCAGCGCACCGTGGTCGAGGTGCCCGAGGTACTCGACGCCGTCCCCGAGGAGCGGGGCGACCTCGTCCCGGAAGTAGCGGCGGTCCGGGCACGGCCCGGCCAGGCGCAGACCGGTGTCCGCCAGGCGGGCGGCGCGGATGGCCTCCACCGGCCCCTTCTCCGGGACGACCCGGCCCGACCACACCGGGGTCCCGCCGCCCGCCCCGGCGGGCCAGGCGACGGTGTCGACACCGTTGCGCACCACGGTGGCCCGCGCGCCGGTGGGTTCCCAGGCGCGGGCGGTGTGTGCGCTGACCGCGGCGAACGGCAACCGGACCGGGTCGCCGAGCCGGATCGCCGACTCCATCCACGGCGTGGGCGGGGTGTGCAGCGTGGTGAGCACCGGCGCGTCGAGTGTGTCGGCGAGCGCGAGCGGCAGGTAGTGCAGCGAGTTGTTGTGCACCACGTCGTAGCGGCCGCGCTCGCGGGCGATCCCCAGCAGCAGCGCCAGGTAGGCGTGGTGCTCGGCGAGGAACCAGTCGGCCGGCATACCGACGTCGCTGCGGGCGGCCTCGGTGATGGGTGGCAGCTCCGCCATCTCGCGTACCCGCAGGCGCGGGTCGGAACCGGGTGCACCGAACACGGTGACGTCGTGGCCGCGGCGACGCAGTCGATCGGCGAGGCCTGCGGTGTGTGCCTCCAGCCCACCGGGGAAGGGTTCCCGGATGGGATAGCGGGCGGAGGCGATCAGGGCGATCCGCGCGGTCAACGGGGTACGGCGGAGATGCTCATCGGGCTCATGCTCCTGGGGTCGGGTGCGGGACACCGCCTCGAGCAGTCTGCTGAACCCGTACGGCACCCTGATCATGCGTGGTGCAACGACCTACCACAACTCGGGGCCTCGGGTCCTCCCGACGGCGTCGGTCACGGAGCGTCCGGCGCCGGGCTCTCCCGGCACCGGACGGGGTGCGGTGCACCCCGCGCGGTTGACCCGGCGCGGGCCGGGGAATCGAGGGTGTGTCGAGCGAGAGGAGCCACCCCGTGCGTGTGGCATCGGTACCCACCGCCCATCCCTACGTGCGGGCGCTGCACCACGACGCGGTGGTCCGGCTGCCCGACCCTCCGGTACCCGGGGCTCCCGCCGGGCGGTGGTGGCCGTCGCCGTGGTTGGAGCCCGAGCAGGTGCGCGCCCGGGCGGCGGAGTTCGACCTGCTGCACGTCCACTTCGGGTTCGACGACCGCACCCCCGCGCAGCTGCGCGACCTGCTCGGCGCGCTGCGCACGGCCGGCCGGCCGCTGGTGCTGACCGTGCACGATCTGCGCAATCCGCACCACGCCGATCCCGCGCCGCACACCGCCGCACTGGACGTGCTGGTCCCCGCTGCGGCGGCGGTGGTGACGCTGACCCCCGGGGCGGCGGCCCGGATCGCCGAGCGGTGGGGTGTCGAGGCCCGGGTGCTGGCGCATCCGGCGGTGGTCGGCCCCGGCTGGGCGCGGCGGCCCCGCCCGCCCCGCGACGGGTTCGTGGTCGGGGTGCACGCGAAGAGCCACCGGGTGAACGCCGACCCGGTCGGCGTGGCCCGGGCACTGGCCGCGGTGGCACCGGACGGGGTGACGGTGCGCATCGACGCGCACGACGACCCGGGCGGGCGTGCCGTCGCCGCGGCGCTGGCCGACGAACCCGCGTTGGACGTGCGGGTGCATCCGCCGTTCGACGACGACGCCTTCCACTCCTATCTGCAGGAACTCGACGTGTCGGTGCTCGCGTACCGGTGGGGGACCCACTCGGGCTGGTTGGAGGCCTGCCACGACCTGGGCACCACCGCGCTCGTCCCGGACGTGGGGCACTTTCGCGAGCAGGCGCCCTGCCTGACCTACCGGTTGCGCCCGGACGGCCCGGACCGCGGATCACTGCGGGCCGCACTCGCGCTGGCCCACCGGGCCCGCCCGGCGTGGCGGGCCGATCCGCAGGAGCGGGAGCGCGCCCGCGCCCGGGTGGCCACCGCGCACGCCGAGCTGTACCGGTACGTCCTCGCCGGAGTCGGGCGATGACCCGGGTGGTGGCCCGGTGGCTGGCCCCGGGGTCGCCCGGACACGGGGTGGTCCGCCACGCCGGGGCGATCGCCGGTGCGGTCACCGCCCGAGGCATCCATGTGGTCGCCGCGGGTGCTGCCGACCTGACCCACGCCCAGTTCACCGACGCCCTGTGGGGGGCGGACGTGGCGTCCGCCGCCCGTGCGTTCGGTGCCGCGGTCCGCACGGTGCCGCGGCCGCTGGTGGTGACCCTGCACGACCTGCCCGGCGCCGACCCCGATCCGGCCCGCGACGCCCGCCGCAGCGCCGGGTACCGGCAGGTGGTCGCGGTCGCGGACGTGGTCGTGGTGTCCGCGGCGCACGAGGCGGACAAGGCCGTCGCACTCGGCGCGTCACGGGTGGTGACGCTGCCCCTTCCGCTGCCGATCGCGGTCCCGCCCGGGCCGCCACCGGCCTGGTCCTCGACCAGCACGCTGGGCGTGCTGGGGTTCGTCCATCCCGGCAAGGGGCACGTCGAGGTGATCGACGCGGCCGCCGCGCAGCCGGATCGGCCCGCTGTCGTGGCGGCGGGGGCGGTCGCCGACGGGCACGACGACCTCGCTCGTTCGCTCGCCCGCCACGCTCGTCGGTCCGGTGTGGACTGGATCCTCACCGGGGCACTGGATCCCGCGGAGTTGGCCGCCGCGGCTGCGGCGATCACCGTCGCGGTGGCTCCGAGCCGCACGGTCAGCGCCAGCGGTTCGCTGCTGGCGTGGCCCGCGCACGGCCGGGTGCCGCTGTCCGCGGCGAATCCGCACGCCCGGGAGGTCGCCGCCGCCGCACCGGGGTCGGTCCGCCTCTACGACGGGTTCCGGGAGCGCGACGAGCTGGTCGCCGAGGCGCTCGCCCGTCCGGAGGGCACCCACGGCCCGGTCCCGCCCTGGCCCGATCCCGGCGCCGGACACGCGGCGCTGTACCGGCGGGTCCTCGGCCGGTGAACCGCCGCGCGTCCGACCCGGTGGCCGGTGCGACGCCGCCGCCCTGGGTCCCCGGGAACCGCTGGGACCTGCTGGAGGCGCCGACCGGGCCGCCGCCGCGGATCGGTGTCGTCGTCTGCCACTACCGTCAGCAAGCGGCCCTGGTCCGCACCGTCGCCGCGCTGCACCGCCAGACGCTCCGTCCGGTGTCGATCGTCGTCGCCGACGACGGGTCGCCCCACGCCCCGGAGGTGTCCGCGCTCACCGGTCCGGTCCCGGTGCGGGTGGTCACCCAACCCGATCGCGGTTTCCGGGCCGCCGCCGCTCGAAACCGTGGTGTCGCCGCGGTGGACGGTGACGTGCTGGTCATGCTCGACGCCGACACCGTCCCGGGGCCCGGCTTCCTCGCCGCGATGGCCACCCGGCTCGCCGCGGGCCCCGACGTGCTGGCGGTGGGGCGCCGCCGGCACGCGGACCTGAGCGGCACCGCCCCGGGCGAGGATCCCGCGGTGGCGCCGCGGCTGCCGGAACCGGCGTGGCTGACCGAGGGGTACCGGCGGACCCGCAACCTGCTCGACGCCCGGCCGGGCGACTGGCGGTTGGTGATCAGCGCCGTGCTCGGGATGCACCGCGGCCTGTTCGACGATCTCGGCGGGTTCGACGAGCGGTACGTCGGCTACGGCGGGGAGGACTGGGATCTCGCCTACCGGGCGTGGAACAACGGTGCGCTGCTCGTGCACGAGCCCGCAGCGGTGGCCTGGCACGACGGCCCGGACTGGGCGGGACGGCCCGGGGCCCGCGCCGGCAAGGACGGTGAACGCCTCCGGATCGCCGCGCTCGTCCCGGAACCGGGTGCCCGCGCGGTGCCGCTGCCGGGTGCGGTGCCCGACGTGCTCGCCGACGTCGAGCCGGCCGCCGGCCGGACACCGGTCGAGCTGGTGGACTCGCTGCTCGTCCAGACCCACCGGGACGTGCGGGTGCGGTTGCCCGGCCGGGACCCTCGGCTCGACGAGCTCTACCGCGGTGTCGCCGACGCCGCACCGTGGAGCGACGACCAGCTGCGGCGGGCCCGTGCCCGGTTGACGATCCGGGCGCCGTTGCCGCCGGACGCGCTCGCCCGGGCCGTCGCGCTGCTGGTGGGGTCCGACCTGGGACGGGTGGAGCTCGTCGGCCCCGGTGCCGAGCCGTGGGCCGAGCTGGGCTCGACCCGGGCCGCCGGGCGCGCCCGGCGGCACGGCTGCGGGCTCGCCGTCGCCCAGGAACGGGAGGGGGTGGCGACGCTGCCGGTGCATCCTCCGCACCGTCCGTCGAGCGCTGTGGCCCCGTGACCGCGGCCCGCCCGGTGAGCGATCCGGAGCCCGGACCGGCCCGCGCTCACCCCAGCAGCTCCCGGCCGGTGCGGTGCCGGTGCAGGACCTGGACGTCGTTCGTGCCCGACCGCAGCGCTGCGGAGGTGTCCGACATGTGCTCCAGCAGGGTGTCCGCGAACGCGGTCACGGCGGGGGTCGGCGCGACGTCCGCGCGCCGGGCCAGCGCCACGGTCCGGTGCAGGGCCGGGGTCAGCACCGTCCTGCGCAGCCGCGGCCGCCCGATGAACACCAGATCGGGCACCACCGCGACCCCCGTCCCCGCCTCGACCATCCGGAGCACGGCGTCCATCTGACCGCCCTCCACCGCGATCCGCGGGGTCACCCCGGCGACCGCGTACGCCCGCAGTGTCACCTCCCGCAGGTCGTAGCCCTTCCGCACCATCACCAGGTCGTGCCTGGCCAGCTCGGGGACCGAGATCGTCCCGCGGGCGGTCAGCGGGCGCCGGGCGCGCGGGGAGGCCACCGACAGCCGCTCGCGCAGCAGCGGGGCACTGTGCAGCGCCGGGTCCACCCCGTCCGGGGGGACGATCACCAGTGCGATGTCGAGCTCGTTGCGGACCAGCGAGCTCTCCAGCGGCTGCGAGCCGTCCTCGGCCAGCTCGACGCGGATCTCCGGGTGCCGGGAGTGGAACACCCGCAGCACGTCCGACAGCACGCCGATGCACAGCGACGGCGTCGCACCCACCCGGACCCGGCCGCTGCGCAGGCCGACCAGCTCGGCCACCGTGGTGCGCACCATGTCGGAGTCGGCCAGCATCCGCCGGGCCAGCGGCAGCACCAGCTCACCGGCCGGGGTCAGCGTCACCGCCGACCCCCGGTTGATCAGCGGGGCGCCCAGCTCCTGCTCCAACGCGCGCAGCGACCTGCTGAGAGTGGGCTGCGCAACACCGACCTGGTCGGCCGCACGAGTGAAGCTGCGCACGTCCGCCAGGGCGACGAAGTACATGAGCTGCTGAAGTGTCACCGTAATAGCTTACGGCTATGACAGATGGCCGCTCGATGCATTGGACGGCCATGGGTGTTGCTATGTCCACTGGACGTCGTGGTCACGATGTCCGACAAGTCCCGGGCGGGCGGCGCAGCCGAGCCCCGGCGCCCGAGAACGCCGAGCGCGTTCCTGAAGTTCGTGATGGCGGTGAGCGGGATACTCCTGCTGCTCTACGTCGTCCTGCACATGATCGGCAACCTGAAGATCTTCTTCGGTCCCGAGTCCATCGACGAGTACGCGGCCTGGCTCCGCACGGTGCTCGAGCCCGCACTGCCCCACGGGGGCCTGCTGTGGATCGTCCGCATCGTGCTGCTGGTGTCGGTGATCGCGCACATCTGGGCGGCCACCGTGCTGACCCTGCGCGCGCGGCGGGCCCGGCCGATCAAGTACGCGGGCGGCTCGCACAAGGTGAAGGGCAGCTACGCGGCCCGCACCATGCGCTGGGGCGGCGTGATCATCGTGCTGTTCGTCATCTACCACATCCTCGACCTCACGATCGGTGTCGCCAACCCGAACGGCGTGCACCTGGAGGCCTACAACAACATCTCCGCGGGCTTCGCCCCGGAGCGCTGGTACGTCACCCTGTTCTACGTGCTCGCCGTCGTCGCGCTGGGCCTGCACGTGCGGCACGGCATCTTCTCCGGCATCCAGACCCTCGGGTGGTCCTCGAACAGCCGGGAGCGCACCATCAAGACGGTGGCCACGGTGTTCGCCGCCGTGCTCACCCTGGGGTTCATCTCGGTGCCCCTCGCCGTCACGTTCGGATTGGTCTGAGTCCATGGACAACACTGACGCCACCACCCACCACCACAGCCCCGGGGAGAGCACCGAGAACGGCCCGGGCCCCTATGCCGACTACACGATCGGTGAGCCGGTCGTCGACAAGGCCGTGCCGTCGGGCCCGATCGAGACCCGCTGGGAGCGCCGCCGCTTCGGTGTGAAGCTCGTCAACCCGGCCAACAAGCGCTCGAAGAAGATCATCGTCGTCGGCTCCGGGCTGGCCGGTGGCGCGGCGAGCGCGACGCTCGGCGAGGCCGGCTACCAGGTCAAGACGTTCTGCTACCAGGACAGCCCGCGGCGCGCGCACTCGATCGCGGCCCAGGGCGGCATCAACGCGGCGAAGAACTACCGCAACGACGGCGACAGCGTCTACCGGTTGTTCTACGACACCGTCAAGGGCGGGGACTTCCGCGCCCGCGAGTCGAACGTGCACCGGCTCGCCGAGATCAGCCGCCAGATCATCGACCAGTGCGTCGCGCAGGGCGTGCCGTTCGCCCGCGACTACGGCGGCCTGCTCGACACCCGCTCGTTCGGCGGCGTGCAGGTCTCCCGGACGTTCTACGCCCGCGGCCAGACGGGCCAGCAGTTGCTGCTCGGCGCCTACCAGGCGCTGGAGCGGCAGATCAACGCCGGCACCGTCGAGATGTTCGCCCGGCACGAGATGCTGGAACTGATCGTCGTCGACGGCCGCGCGCGCGGCATCGTCGCCCGGGACATGATCTCCGGTGAGATCGGGGTGCACACGGCCGACGCGGTGGTGCTCGCCTCCGGCGGCTACGGCAACGTCTTCTACCTGTCGACGAACGCCAAGGGCTGCAACGTGACCGCGTCCTGGCGGGCGCACCGCAAGGGTGCGCTGTTCGCGAACCCCTGCTTCACCCAGATCCACCCGACCTGCATCCCGGTGTCGGGTGACCACCAGTCGAAGCTGACCCTGATGTCGGAGTCGCTGCGCAACGACGGCCGGGTGTGGGTCCCGAAGCGACTCGGTGACGACCGCGGGCCGAACGAGATCCCGGAGTCGGAGCGCGACTACTTCCTGGAGCGCAAGTACCCGGCGTTCGGCAACCTGGTCCCGCGCGACATCGCGTCCCGCGCGGCCAAGGAGGTCTGCGACGAGAAGCGCGGCGTCGGGCCGGGCGGGCTCGGCGTCTACCTGGACTTCGCCGACGCGATCAACCGGCTCGGCCGCAAGGCGGTCGAGGCCAAGTACGGCAACCTGTTCGAGATGTACGAGCGGATCACGGGGGAGAACCCGTACGAGGTCCCGATGCGGATCTACCCCGCCGTGCACTACACGATGGGCGGCCTCTGGGTCGACTACGACCTGCAGTCCACCATCCCGGGGCTCTACGTCGGCGGCGAGGCCAACTTCTCCGACCACGGCGCGAACCGGCTCGGCGCCTCGGCGCTGATGCAGGGCCTGGCCGACGGCTACTTCGTGCTCCCGGTGACGATCGGCGACTACATCGCCAAGCACAACCTGGACCCGGTGCCCGACGACGCCCCCGAGGTCGTCGAGGCCGTGAAGTCGGTGAACGACCGGGTCGAGAAGCTCCTGTCGATCAACGGCACCCGCACGGTGGACTCGTTCCACCGCGAGCTGGGCCAGATCATGTGGGACTACTGCGGTATGGAGCGGACCGAGGAGGGCCTGCGCAAGGCGCTGGACCGGATCCCCGAGCTGCGCCGCGAGTTCTGGAGCAACGTCAAGGTGCCCGGCACCGGCGCCGAGCTGAACCAGAGCCTGGAGAAGGCCGGCCGGGTGGCCGACTTCCTCGAGCTCGGCGAGCTCATGTGTCTGGACGCGCTGGTGCGTCGCGAGTCCTGCGGCGGCCACTTCCGTGCGGAGAGCCAGACCGAGGACGGCGAGGCGGAGCGCGACGACGAGAACTTCTCCTTCACCTCGGCCTGGGAGTACACCGGCCGCGGGCAGGCACCGGTCCTGCACAAGGAGGAGCTCGTCTTCGAGTACGTGCACCCCACCCAGCGCAGCTACAAGTAAGGCGAGCAGACGTGAAACTGACTCTGAAGGTGTGGCGCCAGCGCGACGCGGTCGACAAGGGGCGCCTGGCCACCTACGACGTCGAGGCCGACCCGGACATGTCCTTCCTGGAGATGCTCGACGTCCTGAACGAGAAGCTGATCCTCTCCGGTGAGGAGCCGGTCGCGTTCGACCACGACTGCCGCGAGGGCATCTGCGGTACGTGCAGCATGGTCATCGACGGTCAGCCGCACGGCCCGCAGCGGGCGACCACCACCTGCCAGCTGCACATGCGCCACTACAACGACGGTGACACGATCGTCATCGAGCCGTTCCGTTCCGGTTCGTTCCCGGTGATCAAGGACCTGGTCGTCGACCGCGGTGCGTTCGACAAGATCATCCAGGCCGGTGGGTACGTCTCCGTCAACACCGGCTCGGCGCCGGAGGCGAACGCGAACGCGGTGCCGAAGGCGCACGCCGACCGTGCGTTCGCGGCGGCGAACTGCATCGGGTGCGGTGCCTGCGTCGCGGCCTGCCCGAACGGGTCGGCGTCGCTGTTCCTGGGTGCCAAGCTGACCCACCTGGGGGAGCTGCCGCAGGGCCAGCCGGAGCGTTACGACCGGGTCGTCAACATGGTCGAGATGCACGAGGACGCCGGTTTCGGCGGTTGCACCAACACCGGTGCCTGCGCCGTGGCCTGCCCGAAGGAGATCCCGCTCGACGTGATCTCGCAGCTCAACCGCGACTACCTCGCCGCGACGGTGGGCGGCCGCAAGAAGTGAGCACGGCCGGGTAGTCCGCCCGTCCGGTGCGACCCGGTACACCTCCGGCGGAGGTGTACCGGGTCGTTCGCTTCCGGATCGCCCCGTACCGGGCCGGCTCAGCTCGGGTCAGATGAGACCCAGCGCCAGCATCGCCTCGGCGACCCGGGCGTAACCGGCGATGTTCGCCCCGGCCACGTAGTCACCGGGGCGGCCGTACTCGGCGGCCGTGGCGTGGCAGCGGTCGTGCACGTCGATCATGATCTCGCGCAGCCGGTTCTCCGAGTACTCGAAGCTCCACGAGTCGCGCGAGGCGTTCTGCTGCATCTCCAGCGCGGACGCGGCGACCCCGCCGGCGTTCGCGGCCTTGCCCGGTGCGAAGACGACGCCGGCGTCGCGCAGCACCCGGACCGCCTCCGGGGTTGTCGGCATGTTCGCCCCCTCGGCGACGATCAGGCAGCCGGAGCGGGCGAGTGCCCTGGCGCCGTCGGCGTCCAGCTCGTTCTGGGTGGCCGAGGGCAGCGCGACCTGACAGGGCACCTCCCAGATCGAGCGGTCCGCAGAGAACTCCGCATGCCCGACGGTGTCGGTGTAGGCGCTGAGCCGCTCCCGGCGGACCTCCTTCACGTCCTTGAGCAGCTCCAGGTCGATGCCCTTCGGGTCGTGCACGATCCCGCTGGAGTCGGAGACCGCGACCACCCGGCCGCCGAGCTGGTGCACCTTCTCCACCGCGTACACCGCCACGTTCCCGGAGCCGGAGACGACGACGTCCTTGCCCTCGATCGAGTCCCCGCGCAGCTCCAGCGCGCGCTGCGCGAAATAGGTGCAGCCGTAGCCGGTGGCCTCGCGCCGGACCTGTGCGCCACCGAAGGAGAGCGACTTCCCGGTGAGCACGCCGGACTCGTAGCGGTTGGTGATCCGCTTGTACTGACCGAACAGGTAGCCCAGCTCCCGGGCGCCGACCCCCATGTCGCCGGCCGGGACGTCGGTGTGTTCGCCGAGGTGGCGGTGCAGCTCGGTCATGAAGCTCTGGCAGAACCGCATGACCTCGCGGTCCGAACGGCCCCGCGGGTCGAAGTCCGAGCCACCCTTGGCGCCACCGATGGGCAGCCCGGTCAGCGCGTTCTTGAAGACCTGCTCGAAGCCGAGGAACTTCACGGTCCCGAGCAGCACGGTCGGATGGAAACGCAGACCGCCCTTGAAAGGCCCGAGCGCGCTGTTGAACTCGACCCGGAAACCGCGGTTGATGTGGATGTCGCCCTCGTCGTCCTCCCACGGGACCCGGAAGATGACCTGCCGCTCGGGCTCGCAGATCCGTTCGACGATCCGCGCCTGGGCGTACTCCGGGTGCTTGTCGACAGCCGGGCCGATGCTCTCGAGCACCTCCCGGACGGCCTGGTGGAACTCCGACTCCCCGGGGTTGCGGTCCAGGACCCGCTGGTGGATCGACTCCAGTGTGGCGTGCATCGGTGTACCCTGCGCTCCTCCCGGCCCGCGCCCGCCGCGGTCCCCGTCGCCATCAGAACATTCACGAGGTTGTAACGCGGCACGGACTCGGTCACAGTCGAGCTGCGCCGTGTCACTGTGAGGCACGTCTCGATACAGGGCCGATACCCAGGTCGACGTAGATCACATGTGATCTGCGTCGTAGTCTCTGGCGGGTCGCGTCCTTGCGCGACGACGACAGAGGACACGGCGCCGTGTCCGGGACCCGATCGGGCCGCGGTGCCGCGAGACGACAGGAGTCCCCGCGCGTGTCATCCACCACTGACACCAGCGGCAGCACCGGTGCAGGCCGGGCCACGATCGCCGCGCGCACGCTGCGCACCGACCGTTGGTGGCTGCCACCGCTCGCGACGTTCGTCGCCTTCGTGGCGTGGGTCGCCTACGCGACCGTCCGGGCGTTCATGCAGCAGTACTACTACGTGGAGGAGTACGGCTACCTGACGCCGTTCTACTCGCCGTGCGTCTCGGTCGGCTGCATCCCGGAGGCCTCGCACTTCGGGCAGTTCACACCGGACGTGTGGTGGCTGCCCTACGCCGCGGTCTCGCTGCCGTTCCTGCTGCTGTTCCGGCTGACCTGCTACTACTACCGCAAGGCCTACTACCGGGCGTTCTGGCTGTCCCCGCCGGCCTGCGCGGTCGCCGAACCGCACCGTCGCTACACCGGTGAGACCCGCTTCCCGCTGCTGCTGCAGAACGCGCACCGCTACTTCTTCTACATCGCGGCACTGATCACACTGATCAACGCCTATGACGCGGTGATCGCGTTCGTCAAGCCGGACGGCGGGTTCGGGATCGGCCTGGGCAACATCATTCTGGTCGCGAACGTGATCCTGCTGTTCGGTTACACGCTGTCCTGCCACTCCTGTCGCAGTGTCGTCGGCGGCCGGCTCAACCACTTCTCGAAGCATCCGGTCCGCTACAGGCTGTGGGGCTGGGTCTCCAAGCTGAACACGCGGCACATGGCCTACGCCTGGGCGACCCTGATCAGCCTCGCGGTGACCGACTTCTACGTCATGGCCGTCTCCGCCGGCTGGATCTCCGACCTGCGGATCGTGGGGTGAGCACGCACATGGACGAGCAGATCGAGCGGCACGACTACGACGTCGTCGTCATCGGGGCGGGCGGGGCGGGCCTGCGGGCCGCCATCGAGGCCCGCCTGCAGGGCAAGCGCACCGCGATCATCTCCAAGTCGCTGTTCGGCAAGGCGCACACCGTGATGGCCGAGGGCGGCTGCGCGGCGTCGATGGGCAACGCCAACCCGAACGACAACTGGGCGGTGCACTTCCGCGACACCATGCGCGGCGGCAAGTTCCTCAACAACTGGCGGATGGCCGAGCTGCACGCGACCGAGGCACCGGACCGGGTCTGGGAGCTGGAGACCTACGGTGCGCTGTTCGACCGCACCGCGGACGGGAAGATCAGCCAGCGCAACTTCGGCGGGCACACCTACCCGCGGCTGGCGCACGTCGGTGACCGCACCGGGCTGGAACTGATCCGCACCCTGCAGCAGAAGGTGGTCTCGCTGCAGCAGGAGGACTTCGCCGAGACCGGCGACCACGAGTCCCGGATCCGGGTGTTCCACGAGTGCACGATCACCGAGCTGTTCACCACCGACGGTTCCATCTCGGGGTGCTTCGGCTACTTCCGCAACGACGGCCGGTTCGTCCGGTTCGACGCCCCGGCGATCGTGCTCGCCACCGGCGGGGTCGGGAAGAGCTACTCGGTCACCTCGAACTCCTGGGAGTACACCGGTGACGGTCACGCGCTGGCGCTCCGCGCGGGCGCGACGCTGATCAACATGGAGTTCCTGCAGTTCCACCCGACCGGGATGGTCTGGCCGCCGTCGGTGAAGGGGATCCTGGTCACCGAGTCGGTCCGCGGTGACGGCGGCGTGCTGCGCAACTCCGAGGGCACCCGGTTCATGTTCGACTACATCCCGGACGTGTTCAAGGACCAGTACGCGACCTCGGAGGAGGAGGGCGACCGCTGGTACACCGATCCGGACAACAACCGGCGACCGCCCGAGCTGCTGCCCCGCGACGAGGTGGCCCGTGCGATCAACTCCGAGGTGAAGGCCGGCCGGGGCACCCCGCACGGCGGTGTCTACCTCGACGTCTCCACCCGGCTCAAGCCCGAGGAGATCCTCAAGCGGCTGCCGTCGATGCACCACCAGTTCAAGGAGCTGGCCGACGTCGACATCACGTCCGAGCCGATGGAGGTCGGCCCGACCTGCCACTACGTGATGGGCGGGGTCGAGGTCGAGCCGGACACCGCGATGTCGCGGGTACCGGGGTTGTTCGCTGCCGGCGAGGTCGCCGGCGGGATGCACGGCTCCAACCGGCTCGGCGGGAACTCGCTGTCCGACCTGCTGGTGTTCGGCCGCCGGGCCGGGCTGCACGCCGCCCGGCACGCCGACCGCGGCCGTCCGGCGGTGCGGGAGTCCGACGTCGAGGAGGCCCTCGAGCGCGCGCTGCTGCCCTTCTCCACCTCCACCGACGGCGGGGAGAACCCGTTCGTGGTGCAGCAGGAGCTGCAGAAGACGATGCACGAGCTGGTCGGCATCATCCGCAAGGGCGAGGAGATGGAGCTCGCCCTCACGAAGCTGGAGGACATCGCCACCCGGACCCGCACCGTCTCGGTGGAGGGGCACCGGCGGTTCAACCCGGGCTGGCACCTCGCGCTGGACCTGCGGAACATGCTGCTGGTGTCGCTGTGCGTCGGGAAGGCGGCCCTGGAACGACAGGAGTCGCGCGGCGGGCACACCCGTGACGACTTCCCGGTGATGGACTCGGACTGGCGGCGGGTGCTGCTGGTCTGCTCGATGACCGAGGGCGGCGAGGGCAGTGACACGCCGATCGAGCTCACCCGCAAGGAGCAGGTCCCGATGCGGCCGGACCTGTTCGACCTGTTCGAGCTCGACGAGCTGAAGAAGTACTACACCGGCGACGAGCTGGGCGGGCACCGAGCCGGGGAGGACCAGGCATGACCAGCACGGAGAAGAGCACCCACCTCCAGCACTTCCGGGTCTGGCGCGGTGACGACACCGGCGGCGGGCTCGTCGACTACCCGGTGGAGGTCAACGAGGGCGAGGTCGTGCTCGACATCATCCACCGGCTGCAGGCCACCGAGGCGAACGACCTCGCCGTCCGCTGGAACTGCAAGGCCGGCAAGTGCGGCTCCTGCTCCGCGGAGATCAACGGGCGGCCGCGGCTGCTCTGCATGACCAGGATGAACACCTTCGACGAGAGCGAGATCGTCACGGTCACCCCGCTGCGTGCGTTCCCGGTGGTCCGCGACCTGGTGACCGACGTGTCGTTCAACTACACGAAGGCCCGGGAGATCCCCTCGTTCGCCCCGCCGGAGGGGCTGGAGCCGGGGGAGTACCGGATGCAGCAGGTCGACGTGGAGCGGAGCCAGGAGTTCCGCAAGTGCATCGAGTGCTACCTGTGCCAGAACACCTGCCACGTGGTCCGCGACCACGAGGAGAACAAGGAGGTGTTCGCCGGGCCGCGGTACCTGATGCGGACCGCCGAGCTCGACATGCACCCGCTCGACGCGCACGGCAACCGGGCCGCCGAGGCACAGGAGGAGCACGGGCTGGGCTACTGCAACATCACCAAGTGCTGCACCGAGGTGTGTCCGGAGCACATCAAGATCACCGACAACGCGTTGATCCCGATGAAGGAGCGCGCGGTCGACCGCAAGTACGACCCGCTGGTCTGGCTGGGGGACAAGATCTTCCGCCGGTCCGGTAGCTGAGCACGAGCCCCGGGGGTGCGCCGCGGCGCGCCTCCGGGGCGCCAACCCGGCAGGTGGAGCGCGCGACCGGTCAGCGGCCCATCGACCGGCGGATCTCGGCCAGCCGGTCGGCAGCCCTGCGCTCCCGGTCGGCGAACGCGTCCTCCGCCTCGCGGGCCTTCTCGTCGCCACCGGCGAGCTCTTCCGCCGCGGCGGCGGTGGCGGCCCGGCCCTCGATCCGGTCGCGGACGAACTCGAAGGTCGGGACGCCGTCGTCGGTGTAGTCGGTCACGGCGGGCTCGCGGTTCTCCGGCAGCGGGGGCGGTTGAGCGGGGTCGTGCATCGGACCTCCTCGGTGGCGGGGCTCCGACGGTACCGGGGTGTCCGGTGGACGGCACCGATGAGAACGTGGGCGACGAGCGGTCGGAGGGGCATGACCACCTACGCGTTGGTACCCGGCGCCGGAACCGACAGCTGGTACTGGGGCCCGGTGGCCCGCAGGCTCGCCGTGCTCGGGCACCGCGCCCTCCCGGTCGACCTGCCGTGCGACGACGACGGGGCGGGCCTGGACGACTACGCCGACGCCGTCGCCGACGCGGTGCAGGCGGACGGGCCGGTGGACGACCTGGTCGTCGTCGGACACTCGTTCGGCGGGTTCACCGCGCCGCTGGTGTGCGACCGCCTCGACGTCCGTGAGCTGGTGCTGGTCACGGCGATGGTGCCGGTTCCGGGTGAGTCCGGCGCCGGATGGTGGACGGCGACCGGCCACGACACCGCGCTCGCCGAGCACACCGCGCGATTCGGCCTGGACCCCGACGACGTGATCGCGCTCTTCTACCACGACGTCGCCGAACGGACCGCGAACGAGGCGCTGCGGCACGAGCGCCCGCAGTCGGTGGCGGCCTTCGAGCAGCCGTGGCCACGGGTGCGCTGGCCCGAGGTCCGCACGCGTTTCCTGCTGTGCCGCGAGGACCGGTTCCTCCCACCGTCGTTGATGCGGACCGTCGTCGCCCGCCGACTGCGCGGGGTCGTCCCGGAGATGGTGCCCGGGGCGCACCATCCGATGCTGTCGCACCCGGTGGAGCTGGCCGCCGCGCTGACTGCGGGCTGAGGGCGCGATGATGTCCGGATGGCCCGCACGCGGATCCGGGAGATCGTGCTCGTGCACGACGCGGCCTGCGCCCCGTGCTCACGGATCGCCCGCGAGCTGCCCGGTTGCCTGACCGTGCGGGTGCGCGCCCGGTCCTGCCGCGAACCGCGCCTCGCCGAGATCTACCCGAACCTGCCCGCCGCGGTCGCCGACTGCCGGGCACCGGCGGTCGGCGTCCTGCGGGTCGACGGGCAGGTCCGGTGGTGGGTCGGGATGCGCGGGGCGCTGGGGCTGTTCCCGGTGTTGCGGCCCGGATCGCTGCCGACGGCCGCCCGGCTGCTGCGCGACGCGGCGGCCGGCCGCTGACCCGCGGACGGACGGCGCGTCGCGTCCGGTCCCGCTCGCTCGTCCGCCTCGGGCGTTCCGCGACGAGGTACTAGCGTGGGGCCGTGACGATCTCGGGGTACGGGTCGTGGCCGACACCGGTCACGTCCGAACTGGTGGTGACGGCCGCGGTGCGGCTCGGCGAGGTCCGGCCGGACGGCGCGCCGGGAGCCGAGGGGACCGGTGTGATCTGGGCGGAGGGCCGGGCGGCCGAGGGCGGCCGGGTGCAGCTGGTGCGTCGCTCCGACGACGGCACCCGCACGGACCTGCTGCCCGCCGGGGCCAACGCCCGCACCGCCGTGCACGAGTACGGCGGTGGCGCGTGGTGGTTGCACGAGGGCAGCCCCGGAACGGTCTTCTACGTCGAGTGGGCCGACCAGCGGCTGTACCGCCTGGAGCGCGGTGCTGAGCCGGTGCCGTTGACCCCGGATCCTGCGGTGCCGCGCGGGGACCGCTACGCCGACGGCGACGTCGCCCCGGACGGCTCCTGGATGGTCGCGGTCCGCGAGCACCACCCGTCGGAAGGGTGCCCGGCGACCGACGTCGTCAACGAGATCGTCCGCCTGGACGCACGCTCGATGTCGGTGCCGGAGGTGCTGGTCACCGGCCCGGACTTCGTCGCGGCGCCGCGGATCTCACCGGACGGATCGACCCTGGCATGGCTGTCGTGGAACCACCCGTCGATGCCCTGGGACGACGTCGAGCTCACCGTCCGCGATCTGACCACCGGCACCGACACGGTCGTGGCCGGTGGGCCGGGGGAGTCGGTCACCGAGCCGCAGTGGCAGTCCGACGGTTCGCTGACGTTCCTGTCCGACCGCACCGGGTGGTGGAACCTCTACCGCTGGCTGCCCGGCACCGACATCGAGTCGGTGATCAGGATCGACGCCGAGATCGGCGTCCCCGGCTGGGTGCTCGGCGGGTCCCGCTACGCCGTCCTCGACGACGGCCGCATCGTCTTCGCGCGGTCGTCGAACGGCTTCGACGCGCTCGCCGTGCGCGAGACCAGCGGCACGATCACCGAGCTGGAGACGCCGTTCTCGGTGATCGGCTCGGTGCGCGCCGACGGCCCGCACGCCGTGGTGTGCGTCGCCGGGAGCCCGACCGCCGAGCCCGGGGTGCACCGGGTCGTCCCGGCACCCGCGGCGGCCGGTGAGCCCGGTGCGGTGGGGATGCAGGTCCTGCGGGCGCCGCGTGACCTCGGACTGCACCCGGAGACGATCTCGGTGCCCGAGTCGATCCGGTTCCGCTCGGTCGACCGGGCGGGTGAGCCGCGCACCGGCTACGGGCTCTACTACCCGCCGCTCGGCGCGCACGACGCGCCGGAGGGGGAGCTGCCGCCGCTGCTGGTGGTGATCCACGGCGGCCCGACCGGTTCGGCGGCGCCGGTGCTGAACGTCGGCGTCCAGTACTGGACGAGCCGCGGTTTCGGTGTCGTCGACGTCGACTACGGCGGCTCCACCGGTTACGGCCGCGCCTACCGGGAGGAGCTCAAGGGGGCCTGGGGGATCGTCGACGTCGCCGACTGCCTGGCCGCGGCCCGCTCCCTCGCCGAGGCCGGCCGGGTCGACCCGGACCGGCTCGCGATCCGCGGCGGCTCGGCGGGCGGCTTCACCACTCTCGCGGCGCTGGCCCGGGACGACACCCCGTTCGCCGCGGGCGCCGACCATTTCGGCGTTGCCGACCTGGAGGCGCTGGCCCGGGAGACGCACAAGTTCGAGTCCCGCTACCTCGACGGTCTGGTCGGGCCCTACCCGCAGGCCCGCGACGTCTACACCGAGCGGTCGCCGCTCACCCACGTCGAGAAGTTCTCCACGCCGCTGATCGTGCTGCAGGGCGACGAGGATGCGATCGTCCCGCCCAACCAGTCCGAGATGATCGTCGAGGCGCTGCGCTCCCGCGGGGTCCCGGTCGCCTACCTGTTGTTCGCCGGCGAGCAGCACGGCTTCCGGAAGGCGGAGAACATCCGCCGGGCGCTCGACGCGGAGCTGGCGTTCTACGCCAGGATCTTCGGTTTCACCCTTCCGCCGGACGAGCACATCGAACCCGTCCGGATCGAGAACCTCTGACCGGTCGCGCCGAGATGCAGCTCAGCGGGAATTGCTGATCTTCACGGCCCGCTGAGCTGCATCTCGGCGGGCGGGGAGGCGGACCGGTGGGGGCAGGGCACTTCGTCGCCCGGGTCGGGCTGGACCCGGAGGCACCGGTCGAGGAGTACCCGTTCGGCCTGCCGGTGGTCCGGTGGCTGCGCGAGCACGGCATGGTGCTGCGTCCCGGCGTCACGTTCCTGGTCGGCGAGAACGGATCCGGCAAGTCGACGCTGGTCGAGGGCCTGGCGGTGGCGCTGGGCCTCAACCCGGAGGGCGGCTCGAAGTCCTTCGCCTTCGCGACCCGGGCCAGCGAGTCCGATCTCGGGCGGTACCTGCGGGTGACCCGGCGCCCGGGCCGGGAGAGGACCAGCTTCTTCCTGCGCGCCGAGTCCTACTACAACGTGGCGTCCGAGGTGGAACGGCTCGACAAGATCCAGCCGCTGTTGCCGGCCTACGGCGGGTCCGGGCACGAGCGCAGCCACGGCGAGTCGTTCCTCGCGCTGCTGACCCACCGGTTCGGGCCGCGCGGGCTCTACCTGCTCGACGAACCGGAGGCCGCGCTGTCGCTGACCGGCGCCCTGGCGGTACTGCAGCGGATCGCCGACCTGACCGCGCAGGGCAGCCAGTTCGTCGTCGCCACCCACTCACCGGTGCTGCTGGCGCTGCCCGGCGCGAGGATCCTGGAACTCACCGATGACGGCCTCCGTGCCGTCTCCTACGACGACGCCACCCCGGTCAGTCTCACCCGGGCGTTCCTGGACGACCCGCAGGCCTTCCTGCGCCACCTGGGCTGAGGGCCGGGTCCGTCCGGCCGGCACACCGGCCACCGGTCTCAGAGCGCCCCGGCGGTCGCCCCGACCTGTCCGGTGTCGGTGGTCCGGGCCGCCGGGCCCTTCGTGAGCCGCTTCTCGACCAGCCGGGAGATCCCGGACAGGATCAGGCACAGCCCGATGTAGATGACCGCGATCACGATCGCGACCTGCAGGATCGGTGCGCCCAGCTGGTTCTGGCTGCCCAGGAAGCGCGCCTGGTAGAGCAGCTCCGGGTACAGGATGATGAACCCGAGCGCGGTGTCCTTCAGGACCACCACGAGCTGGGACAGGATCGTCGGCAGCATCGAGCGGACGGCCTGCGGGAGCAGCACGTTCGTCATCACCTGGGTCTTGCGCAGACCCAGCGCGTAGGCGGCCTCCCGCTGGCCGCGGGGCACCGCGTTGACGCCGGCCCGGAACACCTCGGCGAGCACCGAGCCGTTGTAGAGCATCAGGCCGATGACGACCGCCCAGAACGCGGAGATGTCGATGCCCAGTCCCTGCGACATCCCGAAGTACAGGATGAAGATCAGGATCAGCAGTGGGACGGCCCGGAAGAACTCCACGACCGCCGTCGCCGGGACGCTGACGAGCGTGTGGTCGGACAACCGCCCGGCGGCGAACACCGCTCCGAAGAGCAGCGAGAGGACCGCCGCCACCAGGAAGGCGCGGATGGTGTTCCAGAGCGCCTCGAGCAGCAGGTACTGGATGTTGATGTAGGTGATCCACTCCCACATCCGGGGCGCGAACGCTCCGGAGTCGTAGAAGCGCCACAGGACGAACCCGAGCAGTGCGACCAGCGCCGCGACACCGACGATCCCGATCGTGCGGTTGCGGGCCCGGGCGGCCGGGCCGGGGACGTCGTAGAGGACCGAGCTCATCGGAGCACCTCCGGGAACCGGGCGGGCGAGGCGGGACGGTGCGGTCGGACGGAGGTCATCGCGACGGGCTCCAGCGCTCGTCGAGACGGCGCTGCAGGATCGTCAGCGGGACCACCAGGACGACGAAGAACAGCGCCACCCACAGCAGCCCGACCAGCACGTTGTAGCCCCGCTCGGACAGGTTGGCGTAGATGCTGCCCGCCTGGAACACCGCGAATCCGGAGGCGATCGTGGTGTTCTTGAGCAACGCGATCTGGACGTTCGTCATCGGCGGGACGACGGCGCGCATCGCCTGCGGGAGGACGACGTGGCCGAGGGTCTGGGCGAAGGTGAAGCCGAGCGCACGCGAGGCCTCGGCCTGGCCGACCGGCACCGTGTTCACGCCCGACCGCACGACCTCGCAGACGAACGCGGCGGTGTAGAGGGTCAGCCCGATCGACGCCAGTGTGAAGAACGACAGCTCCACCAGTTCCAGTCGCGGATAGGCGAAGGCGAAGAAGAACAGCACCAACGTCAGCGGCGTGTTCCGCAGGACCGTGACGTAGGCGGTGCCGAACCCGCGCAGCGCGGGCACCGGGCTGACCCGCATCGCTGCGAGAAGGGTGCCCAGGATCAGCGACCCGATCGCGGCCACCACGAACAACGCGAGTGTGCCCCCGAACCCACGGATGTAGAGATCCAGGTTGTCCAGCAGGACGTTCATCGCGGTGCGCTCCTTCCCTCAGCGGCGAGCACGGCCCGGCCGCGGCGAGGATGCGCCGCGGCCGGACCAGGCGGACGGGTCAGTACCGGTCGAGAGCCGGCGGGGTGCCCGGGGTGCCCGAGGCGCCCAGCGTGCCGTCGTAGATGGTCTGCCAGGTGCCGTCGTCGAACGAGGCCTGGAGCAGGTCGTTGACCTTGTTGCGGAACGCCTCGTCGTCACGCGGGAGGCCGATGCCGTAGGGCTCGTCGGAGAACGTCTCGCCGACGACCTTCAGCTGCTCCGGGTTCTGCGAGGCGAAGCCGAGCAGGATCGCGTCGTCGGTGGTGACGGCGTCGACCTGGTTGTTGTTGAGCTGGTCCACGCACTGCGAGTAGGTCTGGAACTCGACGATCCGGTCGGTCAGGCCCTCGTCGCGCACGCGCTGGATCGGGGTCGAGCCGGTGACCGAGCAGACGATCTTGCCCTGGAGCGTGTCCGGCCCGGTGATCTCGGTGTCGTCGGCGCGCACCAGCAGGCTCTGTCCGGCGACGTAGTACGGGCCGGCGAACCCGACGCGCTGCTTGCGGTTGTCGTTGATCGTGTAGGTGCCGACCATGTAGTCGATCTCGCCGCGCTCGATGACGTCCTCGCGCGCCGCGGACGGCACCACCCGGTAGTCGATCTGGTCCGGCGAGAAGCCGAGGCCACCCGCGACCATGCGGGCGATGTCGATGTCGAAACCGGAGAAGTCGCCGGTGGTGGCGTCCTGGAAACCGAGGCCGGGCTGGTCGTCGCGGACCCCGATGACGACGCGACCGCGCTGCTGCATCGCGTCGAAGGTCGGTGAACCCTCGACCGTGACGTTCTCGGCGACGGTCGGCTCGAAACCGGATCCCTGGGCGCCCGGGGCGCCCTCCTGGCCGCAACCGGCCAGCGCCAGGGCGGTGGCCAGGGCGGCCGCCACCAGCATGCGGGTTCTCTTCATGGTGGATCTCCAGTCGTTCGGGAACGGTCCGGGTGCCGCGCCTCGCGCGACGGTGCGTACGTCAGTTGCCGATCTCGGTCGGCCGATTCTCGGTGGCCGGTTCCTCAGTGGCTGAGGATCTTGCCCAGGAAGTCCTTCGCGCGGTCGCTGCGTGGATTGGAGAAGAAGTCGTCCGGGGTGGAGTCCTCGACGATCTGGCCGTCGCTCATGAACACCACACGGTGCGCGGCCCGGCGGGCGAAGCCCATCTCGTGGGTGACGACGACCATCGTCATCCCCTCCTTGGCCAGCGAGGTCATCGTGTCCAGCACCTCGTTGACCATCTCCGGGTCGAGCGCCGAGGTGGGCTCGTCGAAGAGCATCACCTTCGGCTTCATCGCCAGCGCCCGGGCGATCGCCGCGCGCTGCTGCTGGCCACCGGAGAGCTGGGCCGGGTACTTGTCGCGTTGGTTGGCGATCCCGACCCGCTCCAGCAGGGCCAGCGCCGTCTTTTCCGCCTCGGCCTTCGACACCTTCCGGACCTTCAGTGGGCCGAGCGTGACGTTGTCGAGGATCGTCTTGTGGGCGAACAGGTTGAACGACTGGAACACCATGCCGACGTCGGCCCGCAGACCGGCCAGCGCCTTGCCCTCCGCCGGCAGTGCGGTGCCGTCGATCTCGATCGTTCCGGTGTCGATCGGCTCCAGCCGGTTGATCGTCCGGCAGAGTGTGGACTTGCCGGACCCGGAGGGGCCGAGCACGACCACGACCTCACCCCGCGCGACCTCCAGCTCGATGTCGCGGAGCACGTGGAGGTCGCCGAAGTGCTTCTGCACCCCGGTCATCCGGACCATCGGGGTGCTGGACGCGGGCGTGCTGCTCATGCTGCCTCCGGACATGGCGAGAGCCTGGACGGAACGGACAGGTGAGTCCACCAGCTTGAGGAAGCTTTAGGGTCTCGGCCACGTAACGGAAGGGGTGTCGCGGGTGCACATCCTGCTGATCGAGGACGACGACCGGGTGGCCGCGGCCCTGCGCCCCGCCCTGCACCGGCACGGCATGACCACGACCCGGCTCGACCACGGCCGCGGCGTCGTCGAGCACCTCGACGGGGTGGACGTCGTGCTGCTCGACCTGGGTCTGCCCGACGCCGACGGGCTCGACGTGTGCCGGGCGATCCGCGCGGTCAGCGAGGTCCCGGTGCTGATGGTGACGGCCCGCGGTGAGGTGTCGGACCGGATCGCCGGCCTGCACACCGGTGCCGACGACTACCTGGTCAAGCCCTACGACATCGGTGAGCTCGTCGCCCGGGTGCACGCAGTGCAGCGCCGTCGCAAGGTCGGCGCCGACGGCAGCGTGTCCCCGGCCGGGGCCGCCCCGGTGACGGTCGGGGACGTCCACCTCGACCCGGAACGGCACGAGGTCACCGTGGCCGGGCAGGAGGTCGTGCTCACCCGCAAGGAGTTCCAGGTGCTCGCGCTGCTCGCGCGCGCCGACGGCGCGGTCTGCACCCGGGCACAGATCGTCTCCGAGGTGTGGGGGCGCGGCTGGGCCGGGGCGAACCGGACCCTCGACGTGCACGTCGCCACCCTGCGCACCAAGCTCGGCCGCCCGGAGCTGATCCGGACCGTGCGCGGGGTCGGCTACCGGTTCGCGGCCACCGAGGACTGATCCGTGCGGAGCAGGTTGCTGCTGGTCGTCCTGGTGCTGGTCGGCCTGCTCGCCGTCGGGCTCGGGGTGCCGCTGGCGCTCACCGACTCGCAGCGCAGCCAGGAGGAGGTCTTCACCGACCGGCTCACCGACACCATCTCGTTCGCCTCCGCCGCGCAG
Organism: Pseudonocardia sp. NPDC049635; assembly: GCF_040659795.1. Taxonomy (NCBI): domain Bacteria; kingdom Bacillati; phylum Actinomycetota; class Actinomycetes; order Pseudonocardiales; family Pseudonocardiaceae; genus Pseudonocardia; species Pseudonocardia sp. NPDC049635. Next base: position 126,133 of record NZ_JBFAON010000003.1, on the reverse strand, counting down.
CGACCGCTGATCGAGTCCCCGGAGGGCCGGTCGGCCACGACGGCGTTCGCCGCCGAGATCACCCGCTACGACGAGGTGTACGGCGTCGCCGTGCTCGCGTTCGACCGGTCCGGTGAGCTCCTCGCGGCCTCCCGGCCGACGCAGCGCCTGCCGGAGCTGACCGGGGAGCCGGCCGAGCGGCTGACGGTGGCGCTGGCCGGTCGACGCTCGGCGCCCTACCCGCTGCTCATGCCCTGGAACGACACGCCGATCGTGCTCGCCGAACCGGTGCTCGTCGACGGCGAGGTGGTCGGCGCCGTGATGACGGTGTCGCCGACCGACGCGCTGCGCGCCGGGCAGGTCGGTACCTGGTCGGTGGTCGCGGGCGCCGCCGTGCTGGCACTGCTCGCCGGGACGCTGGTGGCGCTGCCGCTCACCGCGTGGGTGCTGCGCCCGGTCCGCAGGCTGGACGAGGCGATGGACCGGATCGGCACCGCGGTCCTGGCCGGCGGGCCCCCCGAGCAGCCGACCCGGCGGACCGGGCCGCCCGAGCTGCGATCGCTGGCCGGCTCGTTCGACCGGATGTCGACCACCGTGCGGGAGGCGATCGCCGGGCAGCGTGCGTTCGTCGCCGACGCCTCGCACCAGCTCCGCAACCCGCTCACCGCGCTGCGTCTGCGGCTGTCCAACCTGGACGGCCAGGTGGCGCCGGGGGCGGCCGACGACCACCTGGCGGCGATGGAGGAGGCCGAGCGCCTGTCCCGGGTGCTGGACGGCCTGCTCGCACTGGCCAGGGCGGAACGGGCGGCCGAGACCGGGGACCCGGACGCGGTCACCGAGCTCGACGCCGTCGTCGACGACCGGGTGGAGAACTGGCGGCCGCTGGCCGACCACACCGGCGTCGAGCTGCGCCGCAGCGGGCCGCACGGGCTGCGCGCCCGGATCGACCCGGCGGGCCTGGAGACGATCCTGGATGCGGTGCTCGACAACGCGCTCAAGTACACCCCGTCCGGCGGACGGGTGCGGGTGGCGACCCGGCGGTCGGACGGGCGGGTCGGGGTGAGCGTCGTCGACGGCGGCCCGGGCATGTCCGCCGAGGACCGGGCCCGGGCCACCGACCGGTTCTGGCGGGCCCCCGGCCAGGTCAACCTGGAGGGCAGCGGCCTGGGCCTGGCGATCGCCGCCCGCACCGCGGCCGCGGCGGGCGGGGTGCTGGTGCTCGATCCGGCGCGCGGCGGTGGACTGCGGGTGACGTTGTGGCTGGATCCGCCGGAGCCGCCACCGGACCACTAGGGCGGCCGGGCGGCGCAGGGCTGCTCAGTAGCCCTTGGTGGAGCGGTAGAACCGCACGGCGCCGGGGTGCAGCGGGACCGGCTGGGTACCGATCGCCGACCGGGAGTCGATCGTGACCGCGGCCGGACTGGCCTCGGCGACCCGTGGCTGGGCGTCGAACGCCGCCCGGATCAGCGACTCCGCCAGGTCGTCGGGCATCGCGGCCCGCACCAGAAGAGCGTTGCGGACCGACAGGCAGGCCACCGGGCCGGGCAGGCCGTAGGTGTTCGCCGGAACGGTCGCCAGCGAGTACACCGGGAACTCCTCGCGGGTGCGGTCGAGCGCGTCGCCCAGTTCCAGCAACCGGATCGGAGTTCGGGCGGCGAGCTCCCGGATGCCGTCGGTGGGGACGCCGCCGGACCAGAAGAACGCGTCGATCCGGTCCTCGCGCAGCGCGGTGACGGCGTCCGGGAGGCCCAGCTCGACGGGGTCCGCGAGCACGGAGGGGTCGAGCCCGGCCGCCCGCAACAGTCGCAGCGCGATCGGCTGGTAACCGCTGCCGTCCGGACCGATCGACACCCGGCGCCCGCGCAGATCGGACAACCGGGCCAGGCCGGAGTCCCGGCGGACGACGACGTGGGTGACGTCGTCGTAGAGCCGGGCCAGCGCCATCGGCTCGTCCGGGCCGGTCGCCGCGCCGGCGACCTCGGCCGCCACGTCGACCTGACTGATCGCCACCGTCGCGGCACCACCGGTCAGCAGCTGCATGTTCTGCCCGCTGCCCGCCGTGTCGAGCACCCGCGGGGGCCGGTCGAGTCCGAGTCGCTCCTGCCAGATCGCGGCGAGCGACCGGGCCAGGTTGATGTAGACACCCGGCTGCACCCCGCCGGCGATCACCAGCTCCGGTGACGGCGGCCCGCCGGTGCAGGCTCCGCCGGCACCCAGCACGAGGCCCGCGGCCAGCCCCGTGCGCAGCAGCGCGCGGCGGGGGAGCACGTCCGGACCCGGGGGCACCGGTCCATCATCGGCGAAACCCCGCGCAGCAGGTGGGCCGGGGTGAGGCATACCCTCGCAGGGGTGAGCCGCAGCTACACCGTGCGCACCTACGGGTGTCAGATGAACGTGCACGACTCCGAGCGGATGGCCGGTCTCCTGGAGGGGGCCGGGTACGCCAGGGCCGAGGATCCCGACGCCGCCGACGTCGTCGTGTTCAACACCTGCGCGGTCCGGGAGAACGCGGACAACAAGCTCTACGGCAACCTCGGGCACCTGCGACCGCGCAAGCTGGCGAATCCGGACATGCAGATCGCGGTCGGCGGGTGCCTCGCCCAGAAGGACCGGGAGACGATCACCCGTCGGGCACCGTGGGTGGACGTCGTGTTCGGCACGCACAACGTGCACGCGTTGCCCACCCTGCTGGACCGGGCCCGGCACAACGACGCCGCGCAGGTCGAGATCGCCGAGGCGCTCGAGGTCTTCCCCTCGACGTTGCCGGCGCGGCGCGAGTCCGCCTACGCCGGATGGGTCTCCATCTCGGTGGGCTGCAACAACACCTGCACGTTCTGCATCGTGCCCGCCCTGCGTGGCAAGGAGCGCGACCGGCGCCCCGGCGACGTGCTGGCCGAGGTGCAGGCGCTCGCTGCGGACGGGGTCCTCGAGGTGACCCTGCTCGGCCAGAACGTGAACGCCTACGGGGCGGACATGGGGGACCGGCAGGCGTTCTCGAAGCTCCTGCGGGCCTGCGGGGAGGTCGAGGGGCTGGAGCGGGTCCGGTTCACCAGCCCGCACCCGCGCGACTTCACCTCCGACGTGATCGCGGCGATGGCGCAGACCCCGAACGTCTGCCCGCAACTGCACATGCCGCTGCAGTCCGGTTCGGACGACGTGCTCCGCCGGATGCGCCGCTCCTACCGGTCGTCGCGGTTCCTGCGGATCCTCGCCGAGGTGCGCGAGTCGATCCCGCACGCCGCGATCTCCACCGACATCATCGTGGGCTTCCCCGGTGAGACCGAGCAGGACTTCGCCGCCACGCTCGACGTGGTGCGGGAGGCCCGGTTCGCCCAGGCGTTCACCTTCCAGTACTCGCCGCGGCCCGGCACCCCGGCCGCCGACATGGACGGGCAGCTGCCGAAGGCCGTCGTCCAGGAGCGCTACGAGCGGCTCGTCGCGCTGCAGGAGGAGATCTCCTGGGCGGAGAACCGCGCGCAGGAGGGTCGCGAGGTCGAACTGCTGGTGTCCAGCGGCGAAGGTCGAAAGGACGGCGCGACCAGCCGGCTCACCGGCCGGGCCCGCGACGGGCGGCTGGTGCACTTCGCCCCCGGTGCGACGGCCGGGATCCGGCCGGGCGACGTGGTCACCGTCGTGATCGACCGCGGGGCGCCGCACCATCTCGTCGCCGACGGCGGCGTGCTGGCCCACCGTCGCACCCGGGCGGGCGACGCGTCCGAGGCCGGCACCCGGCCCGCCGGCGTGCCCACCACGTTGGGGCTGCCCGTGTTCGGGAAGCCGGCCGCGGAACCTGCGCCGGCCGCCGGTTGCGGGGTGCCCGTCACCACCTCCGGAGGTTCCCGATGAGCGACGTGTCCCCGCAGACCCGTGCCGAGATCGACGGGATCGGCCGCGCCGCGATGCGCCGGATCGATCCCGGCAGCCGGGCGATGGTGATCGCCGTGGGCGTGGTGGCGGCCGTCGCCTCGCTGCTGTTGCCATGGGTGGCGGGAGCATCGGGCTGGCAGGTCATGGCCACCGACGCCGGTGCCGGGTTCCCGACGTTCTTCTCCTACACGATGACCACGTTCGCGATCGTCGTCTCCTCCGCGGCGCTGCTGACCCGGCTGTGGGTGCTGGCCTGGCTGGCCGCGTTCGGCAGCGGTGTCACCTCGGTGACCGGGCTGTGGGCGATCTGGTCGCTGCAGACGGGTGCGGCGCCGGGGCCCGGGATCGGGCTGGTCCTGGGTGTGCTCGCGATCGTGGTGCTGACCTTCGTGTGGGCCGGGGCGGCGCTCTCGCGCACGTGAGCGGCCCCCGCCCGGGCCGGTCAGCGTTCGTTGACCGACCGTTCGGCCGCCTCCAGCCACTCCCGCCACTGGGTGGCCTGCGCGCGGGCCTGCTCGGCGCGCCTGCGGTCACCGGCCACCTCGGCCTTCTCCGCCTGCGCCTCGAACTGCTCGACCCGCACCCGGAACTGCTCGACCCTGGCCTGGGCCTCCGGATCGGTCCGGCGCCACTTCGCGTCGGCGGCCTCGGCGACCTTCTCCTCGATGCCGCGCAGCCTGCCCTCGAGGGAACGGATCTCCTCGCGCGGGACCTTGCCGATCTCCTCCCACCGCTCCTGGACCGCGCGCAGCGCGGCCCGGGCGGAGTCCGGGTCCGACAGGTCGATCTTCTCGGCCTCGGCGAGCAGCGCCTTCTTGGCCTCCGCGTTCGCGGCGAACTCGGAGTCACGGGCCGCGAAGTACTCGTTGCGCCGGGCGAAGAACCGGTCCTGGGCGCCGCGGAACCGGGCCCACAGCGCGTCGTCGGCCTCACGGTGCGCCCGCCCGGCGGCCTTCCACTCGGCCATCAGGTCCCGGTACGCGGCAGCCGTCGAGGCCCACTCCTCGGACTCGGCGAGCGCCTCGGCCTGCGCGGCCAGCTCCTCCTTGCGGCTCTTGGCACTCACCCGCTGCCGGTCCAGGTCGGCGAAGTGCGAGCCGCGGCGCCGGTTGAACACCTCGCGCGCCTTGGAGTAGCGGCGCCACAGCTGCTCGTCGGTCTTGCGCTCGACTCCCTTGATGGTGCGCCACTCGTCGAGGATCGCCTTGAACCGGTCCCCGGCCTGCTTCCACTGCGTGGACTCCTCGGCGAGCTTCTCCGCCTCGACGACCAGCGACTCCTTGCGGGCCACCGCGTCCGCCCGGGCCCGTTCGCGCTCCTCACGAGCCGCCGCGACGCCCTGCTCGGCGCGCGCGACGAGCTCCACCAGCCGGGACCGCAGCGCGGCGACGTCACCGACCACCGGGGCGTCGTCGAGCCCGTCGAGCAGCGTCCGCAGCGCGGTCAGCGACGCCTTGGGATCCCCGCCGGCGGCGATCCGGGCGGCCAGCACCTCGGTCTCGGTGACCTGGGCGTCGAACCGCTTCGCGTAGTGCTCCAGGCCCTCGGCCGGCGGCCCGGCCTGGTAGGAACCGACCACGCGCTCGCCGTCCGGGGTGATCAGGTGGATGGTGCCGTCCTCGTCGGCGCGGCCCCACCGGCCCGGATCCGCCGACGCGGACGGGACGGGGGAGGGCAGGGCGGCCGGCGGCGGCACCGGTGCCGCGGCGGGCGTCCCGGTCGCCCCGGGCGGCGGGCCGGGTCGGCCGGCCACTGGCGGGCCCGGCTTCGGGGCAGGCCCGGCCGGGGGCGGTCCCGGTCGTCCGGGTGTGGCGGCGTTGGTCTCGGGCACCGGTTGAGTCCTCCTCGTTCGGCCTGCCGGATCACCGGCGGGCGCCCCGTCCGTGTGCGGGCGGGGCCGTACGCGCGCCGAACTCCTCGCCACGGAGAGAGGTCGGAGACGCGATTCAAGCAGGTGAACCGCCTCCGGGGGAACCGCAGAGCCCCCGGCCGGTGACGGCCCGGTGATCACACCGCCCAGGGGCCGGCCCCGGTGGACGGGTCGTTAGGCTCGGACGCCGTGCCCGCCGCGATCGCACTCGTCCCTCAGCCGCCGCTGCTCGTCCCGGAGCTGAGCGGGGCGGCCGCAGCCGGGGCCGAGGCGGTCCGGGCAGCGGTCCGCGAGGTCGTCGCGGCGCTGGCGGCCGCCGCCCCGGAGTGGATCGCCGTCGGTGCCGACCCGGGCGGGCGGCGTTCGGTGGCCCCCGGCACCCGGGGGACGTTCGCCGGCTACGGACGCGACGTGCCGGTGCAGCTGCCCGGTACGGGGGGCCCGGACGAGGGCGCCGAGCTGCCGCTGCCGCTGCTGGTGGCCGCCTGGGCAGCCGCCGGTTCCGGTGTCCGGTCGGTGCACGGTGAGCTCGTCGCACCCGACTCGCCGGTGACCGACTGCCTGGCCCTGGGCGCCGGACTGGCCGGCGGGGACATCGGGCTGCTGATCGTCGGCGACGGGTCGGCCAAGCACACCGCGACCGCACCCGGCGGATTCGACGAGCGCGCCGAGCCGTTCGACGCCGCCGTCGCCGACGCCCTGGACCGCGCCGACCCGGACGCGCTGGCCGGCCTCGACCCGGTGGTCGCCGCCGAGCTGTGGGCCGCCGGACGCGCGCCGTGGCAGGTGCTGGCAGGTGCGGCGGCCGGCCGGGGGTGGACCGCGAGCCACCGGTTCTCCGACGCGCCCTACGGCGTCGCGTACCACGTGGCGTTCTGGGAACCGGCGTGACACCGGGCCTGGTCGCCGTCGTCGGTCCCACCGCCACCGGCAAGTCCGATCTCGGGCTGGAGATCGCGCTCGCGCTCGGCGGCGAGGTGGTCAACGCCGACGCCATGCAGCTCTACCGGGGCATGGACATCGGCACCGCGAAGCTGACGCCCGCCGAGCGTCGCGGCGTCCCGCACCACCAGCTGGACGTGCTCGACGTGACCGAGTCCGCGTCGGTCGCGGCCTACCAGCGGGAGGCGCGCGCCGTGGTCGAGCGGTTGCGCGCCGCGGGGCGGACCCCGGTCCTGGTCGGCGGCTCCGGGCTGTACGTGCAGGCGGTGCTCGACGAGATGGAGTTCCCGGGCACCGATCCCGACCTGCGCGCCGAGCTGCAGGACGAGCTGGACCGGCTCGGACCCGGCGTGCTGCACCGGCGGCTGGCCGAGGTGGACCCGGCGGCGGCGGCCGAGGTGCTGCCGTCGAACGGGCGCCGGATCGTCCGGGCGCTGGAGGTGATCGCGCTGACCGGGCGCCCGTTCCGGGCGACGCTGCCCACCACCGGCACACCGCGCTACGACGCCGTCCTGCTCGGCGTCGACCGCGGGGTCGACGAGCTCGACGAGCGGGTCGCCCGCCGGGTCGACCGGATGCTCGACGACGGCCTCGTCGACGAGACCCGGGGGCTGCTCCCGGCCGGGCTCGCACGCGGCCGCACCGCGTCCCGGGCACTGGGCTACCGGCAGGTCCTCGAGGCGTTCGAACGGTCCGGCCCCGAGCTGGGCCCCGACGAGCGGGAACGGGTCCGGGCGGAGACCGTGCAGGCGACCCGCAGGTTCGTGCGCCGTCAGCGGTCCTGGTTCCGTCGTGACCGGCGCATCCACTGGATCGACGGGTCCGGGCCCGACCCGGCCGCGGACGCGTTGTCGGTGCTGGCTCGTAGGCTGGTGTCATGACCGGCGGCATCGCGTTCACCAAGGGGCACGGCACGCAGAACGACTTCGTCGTGCTGCCCGACCCCGATGCCGCGCTCGACCTCACCCCGCAGCGGGTGGCGGCGATCTGCGACCGGCACCGGGGCCTCGGCGCCGACGGCGTGCTGCGGGTGGTGCGGTGGGCGAAGTTGGCCGGTGACGAGACGGTCCCGGAGCCGGTCCCCGGTGTCGAGTGGTTCATGGACTACCGCAACGGTGACGGCTCGATCGCCGAGATGTGCGGCAACGGCGTGCGGGTCTTCGCGCGCTACCTGCACGAGCGCGGCTGGGCGCCCGGCGGCGGCGCGATCGGCACCCGGGCCGGCGTGCGGACCGCCACCGTCTCCGACGGCGGGGTGTCGGTGGAGATGGGCCCGGTCACGATCGGGCCGGCGTCGGTCGCGACCAGCGGGACCGCCCGGTTCGACGGGCTGGTGCTCGACGTCGGTAACCCGCACCTGGCCTGCGTCGTCTCCGCCGACCCGGACGCGCTGGACCTCACCCGGGCACCGGTGCACGACCCGGACGTGTTCCCCCACGGCGTCAACGTCGAGTTCCTGACCCCGCTGGCGGGCCCCGCCCACGGCGGCCGGATCCGGATGCGGGTGCACGAGCGCGGCGTGGGGGAGACCCGGGCCTGCGGGACCGGGACGGTCGCCGCCGCCGTGGCCGCGCTGCGCGCCGCCGGGCACACCACGGGTGACGTGCGGGTCGACACCCCCGGCGGGGAGCTGCGGGTCACCGTCGAGGCGGGATCGGACACCCGCACCGGTGCCACCGTGCTGCACGGACCGGCCGTGCTGCTCGCCAGCGGTGAGCTGGACCGCGGCTGGTGGGACTCGCCGGCCGGGTGACGACCCGCCCGGCGAAACGGACCGGACAGCGACTCCCGGTACGTGGGACACTCGAGGGCAAGATGACTGAAGCTCACACGCCCGCCAGCCCGTCCACCGGTGAACTCGAGCTGGAGGAGCGCTCGTCGCTCCGCCGGATCAGCGGCCTGTCCACCGAACTCACCGACGTCACCGAGGTCGAGTACCGTCGCCTGCGCCTCGAACGGGTGGTGCTGGTCGGTGTCTGGACCGAAGGGTCCGCCGAGCAGGCGGAAGCCTCGCTCGCCGAGCTGGCCCGGCTCGCCGAGACGGCGGGCTCGGAGGTGCTCGACGGGCTGGTGCAGCGCCGCTCGACGCCCGACCCCGCGACGTTCATCGGCTCCGGCAAGGTCGACGAGCTCGGCCTCGCGGTGCGCGCAGCGGAGGCCGACACGGTGATCTGCGACGGGGAGCTGTCGCCCGGCCAGCTCCGCCAGCTCGAGGAGCGGCTCAAGGTCAAGGTGATCGACCGGACCGCGCTCATCCTCGACATCTTCGCCCAGCACGCCCGCTCGCGGGACGGCAAGGCGCAGGTCGAGCTGGCCCAGCTGTCGTACCTGCTGCCCCGACTGCGCGGCTGGGGTGAGGCACTGTCCCGGCAGGTCGGCGGTCGCGCCGCGGGCGGTGTCGGGATCGGCGGCCGCGGCCCCGGTGAGACGAAGATCGAGCTCGACCGCCGCCGCATCCGCGCGCGCATGTCGAAGCTGCGCCGCGAGATCAGCGCGATGCGCCAGGTCCGCCGGACCCAGCGTGGCAACCGCAGGCGCAACGAGGTCCCGTCGGTCGCGATCGTCGGTTACACCAACGCCGGCAAGTCCAGCCTGCTCAACCGGCTCACCGACGCCGGAGTGCTGGTCGAGGACGCACTGTTCGCGACCCTGGACCCGACCACCCGCCGGACCGAGACACCGGACGGGCGGGTCTACACCTTGACCGACACCGTCGGTTTCGTCCGGCACCTCCCGCACCAGCTGATCGAGGCGTTCCGGTCGACGCTGGAGGAGGCCGCGCAGGCCGACCTGCTGGTGCACGTGGTCGACGGTTCCGATCCGCTGCCCGGTGACCAGATCGCCGCGGTGCGGAAGGTCCTGGTGGAGATCGGCGAGGAGCAGGGCGGCAGCATGCCGACCGAGCTGCTCGTGGTGAACAAGACCGACGCCGCGGGAGACCTGGCGCTGGCCCGGTTGCGGCACGCGCAGCCCGACGCGGTGTTCGTCTCCGCGCACCGCGGTGAGGGCGTGGACCTGCTCCGGGAACGGATCGCAGGCCTGCTGCCCCGCCCGGAGTACGACGTCGAGGTGCTGCTGCCCTACACCGAGGGAGCGCTGGTCGCCCGCCTGCACGACGAGGGCGAGGTGCTGACCGAGGAGCACATCCCCGAGGGCACCCGGATCCGTGCCCGGATCGGGCCGGAGCTGGGCACCGCGGTGCTGCCGTTCGCCGTGGCCGGGGGCCCGACCGGTGCCGGTGCCGACACCCGTGCGGCTTTCCGTGCCGGTGACGGTGCCGGTCCCGACACCCGTGCGGCTGTCCGTGCCGGTGACGGTGCCGACGCGGCGGCCGGTCCCGGCCTGGTCGCCGACCCGGACCTGCCGGCGACGGCGGCGGGGCGCTGACCCGGCCGTTCCCGACCGGATCCCGCAGCGGGCAGGGCGGCGGTCGCGGCCGGACGGCGCCCGCTCGGGCCGCGGCGCCGCTGCTGGCCGCGGTGCTCGCCCTCGCGGTCGCCGGCGCACCCGCCGCGGCGCAGCCACGCGGTGCGCCCGGACCGGTGGCGCTGCCGGAGCCGACACCGGTCTGCACGATCGCCGACCCGCGGCTGGCCGAGATCTCCGGGCTGGTCGCCGACGGCGCCCCGGGCGGGGCGCCGCAGCGGTACCACGCGATCGTCGACGGCGGCGGCCGCGCGCAGGTGTTCACACTGGACCCGACCGGTTGTGCCGTGACGGGGGAGCGGAGCGCGCCGGTGCAGGTCGTCGACGTCGAGGACCTCGGTTCGGCGCCGGACGGCGATCTCTGGGTCGCCGACATCGGTGACAACACGGCTCGTCGCGAGTCGGTACGCCTGGTCGTGCTGCCCTTCGGTGGACCGCCCCGCAGCTACGACCTCGTCTACCCGGACGGTCCGCGGGACGCCGAGGCGGTGCTCGTCGCCGACGACGGGACCCCGCTGATCGTGGACAAGACCACCGGGGCGGCCGGGGTGTACCGCCCGGTGGGCCGGCTCACCGGGCAACGCGCGGTGGAGCTGGAGCGGGTCGCCGACGTCGTCCTGCCGTACTCGGCGACGAGCGGCGGCCCGTTGGGCGCGGTCGGTACCCGGACGATCACCGGAGGCACGGTCGGGCCGCGCGCGGCGCACGGTGGGCGGGCCGCGGTCCTGCGGACATACACCGACGCCTGGCTGTTCCCGCTGCCCGACGGCGCGGTCACCGGGGACGATCTGGTCGAGGCGCTGCGCGGGGCCCCGATGCAGGTGCCGTTGCCCGGTGAACCGCAGGGGGAGGCGGTCGCGCTGGACGGTCGTGGGACGTTGCACTCCGCCACCGAGGCCCGAGGATCGGCCGCGGCGGGCATCCGGGAGGTCCGCGGTGCGGTCGCCGCCGCGACGGCGCCGGGGGCTCCGGTCGTGGCTCAGCCGACGGAGGCGCCGGACGTCCGCGCCGTCCCGCCGTGGCTGCCCGCTGCGGCCGGTACCGCGGCCGTGGCCGGGGTGCTGGTCGCCGGTATCGGGGCAATGGCACTGCACGGCCGGGCACTGCACGGCCGGGCACTGCACGGCCGGGCACTGCACGGCCGGACACGGCGCGGTCGCCGCAGGCGGTGACCGCGCCCGGGCCGACGGATCAGAGTCGGCGCAGCACCGCGACGACCCGGCCCAGGATCGTCGCCTCGTCGCCGGGGATCGGATCGTAGGCGTCGTTGGCCGGCATCAGCCAGATGTGCCCGTCGCGGCGTCGGAAGGTCTTCACCGTCGCCTCGCCGTCGATCATCGCCGCGACCACCTCACCCTGCTCGGCGACCGGCTGCTGCCGGACGACGACCCAGTCCCCGTCGGTGATCGCCGCGTCCACCATGGAGTCGCCCTTGACGTTCAGCAGGAACAGCGTGCCCTCGCCGACGATCTCGCGGGGAAGCGGGAACACGTCCTGCACGGCCTGCTCGGCCAGGATGGGGCCACCGGCGGCGATGTCACCGAGCAGGGGTACGAACGCCGGGGCGGGCCGCTCCGGACGACCGGTGTCGGTGTCGGCGTCGGCCCCGTCGCCTGCGGCTGCCTGGTCGGGGCTGCGCACGTCCACCGCGCGGGTCCGGTTCGGGTCCCGGCGCAGGAACCCCTTGCGCTCCAGGGTCCGTAGCTGGTGGTGCACCGACGACGTGGAGGTCAGACCCACCGCGTCACCGATCTCCCGCACGCTCGGCGGGTAGCCGTGGCGGTCCACCCAGTCCCGGATCACCGCCAGGACCTTCCGCTGCCGCGGGGTCAGACCGCGCGTGTCGGCCCGGGGCTCGGGGAACTCCCGGACGTCGGCGGAACCCCGTCCGGGGGACGCACCGCCTCCGGACTCGTCCGCTGCCATCGCATTCGCCTCCTCGAGGATGTACCGGCACGGACACTAGCCGTCCTCGGTCGCTCCGCCAAACATGCGTTCGAAGTTCGTCCCCGCGTGTCGCGGATTCCGTCGTGGATTCCGGCGGGCGGCAGTGGTAGAACATCGCACACGTGTTCGATCGAACATCGATTCGACTCGGAGCGGTCCGGGATCGCCGGGATTCCTGTCGGTGTCCGGTGTTAGACAGCTCGCACGCCCGTTCGACCGGCGGGGCGAGGAGGGCGCGTGGCCGGGTGCGGTCGGGTCGAGGGCGACCGTCCCGCCGGGGCAGGCGGGTGGTCCGCGATGAGCAGGAGGAGCCATGCGAGAGCTCGACGTGCGCGAGGTGGCGCCACGGCCACGGCCGTGGGCGATCCGGTCGGGCCGGGCCGAGCCCGGCGGGGCGGCGCAGTGGTCCCGGGCGGCCGGGGCGGGTGAGCAGCCGGGGCCCGCCCGCGCCGTGCCGTGCACCGGTGTCCGGCGTCCGGCCCGCGGATCCGCCGCGGCCCGGGCTGCGGCCCGGTGGGCCCTGCCCGTCGCCGGCGCCACCGCGAGCGCCCCGAGCTGCGGCCCGGTGACGGTGGTCGCCGAGGTGCCCGCGGTGCCGGTGACGTCCCCGGCTCGGACGTGGGCTCCGGCGTCACGGGTGGTGCGCCCGCCGGGGCGCCGGTGCGTGGCACCCGTCCGGCGGGTGCGTCCGGCGCTGTGGGCCCGCTCCCGGGGGGAGCGCCTGCTGGCCGGGGCTGCGATCATGCTGTGCTCGGCGACGGTGGTCGTGGTCCTGGGTCTGCTCGGGGATGCGGCGTCCGGATGGAACTCCGAGCTCGCTCCCCCGCCGGGCCCGGCGGCGGTCCCGGCCGGCCGGTGACGGTCGTCCGGCGGGGCCGCCACGGCACCCGGTCGGGCCGTCGCTCGTGACAGGGAGCTTGCCGCCCGGCGCGTCCCGACGGCGTGTCCCCGAACCGTGCCGCCGTCCGTCGCGGCCGCGACACGGGGCCGGACGGGCCCGGGGGTCGTGTCACGCGCGCTGATCAGGGCGGATGCGCACGTTCGTGATCCGCGTGCTCTCCTGGCGTCGCCGCGGCCGTGTGCGACCCTCGTTCCCGATCGGGCGAAGCCTGGCGCCGTACCGGACCCGGGGATGGCGCACCCCAATATGTAGGGGTTACATTGGTGTCGTTCTCCCACTGGTTGGGGGAGCGAGTGCCGCGGTAGGTCGCGGTGCCGGAGCGGGGGGTTCCCGCGGGGTCACGGGAGAAGGGGAGTGCCGACGTGCGTTGCCCGTTCTGCCGCCACCCGGATTCACGGGTGATCGACTCCCGGACCGCCGACGACGGGACCTGTACCCGCCGCCGCCGGTCCTGCACCGACTGCGGTCGTCGGTTCACCACGGTCGAGGAGACCGTGCTCGCCGTCGTCAAGCGCAGTGGGGTGAGCGAACCCTTCAGCCGGCAGAAGGTCGTCGGCGGGGTTCGGCGGGCGTGTCAGGGCCGGCCGGTCGACGAGGACGACCTGCAGCAGCTCGCCCACCGGGTCGAGGAGACGGTGCGGGCCCGCGGCGCGGCCGAGATCCCCAGTCACGAGGTGGGGCTGGCGATCCTCGGGCCGTTGCGCGAGCTCGACGAGGTCGCGTACCTGCGGTTCGCGAGCGTCTACCGATCCTTCTCCTCGATCGAGGACTTCGAGAAGGAGATCGCCGACCTCCGGTCGACGGCTGCCGGGGAAGCAGCCGACGGCGGGGCCGGCAACCGGGGCGGCTGACGCCGGTCCAGCGCCGCCGGTGCGGGTGCGCAGGGCGCATCCGTGGGCGGCGACCGGGTCGGTCCGGCCGGACCGGGTACGGGGGTGGTGTCCCAGCACCGCCTCGGGTGCCCGCGCACCCCAGCGCGCGGGAGAAGAACGTCGGATGCGGAGGCAGTTCATGACCGAGACCGTCGGGGGCCCGGCGACAGGCACCGGGAGCAGCGCGGCCGAGGGCGGCGCGGCGCCCGGGAAGGCGCGCGGCCGCGGGAAGGCCGGTGCCCGGCAGCGCAGCGGCCTGACCGTGCAGCGGGTCTTCACGACCGAGGGTGTGCACCCCTACGAGCAGGTCGAGTGGGAGCGCCGGGACGTCGTGATGACGAACTGGCGGGACGGCACGGTGAACTTCGAGCAGCGCGGGGTCGAGTTCCCGCGGTCCTGGTCGGTGAACGCCACGAACATCGTCACCAGCAAGTACTTCCGCGGTGCCGTGGGCAGCGAGACCCGCGAGTCCAGCTTGCGCCAGCTCATCGACCGGGTCGTCGGGACCTACCGGCGGGCCGGCGTCGAACACGGTTACTTCGCCACCGAGGCGGACGCCGAGATCTTCGACCACGAACTGACCTGGATGCTGCTGCACCAGGTGTTCAGCTTCAACTCGCCGGTCTGGTTCAACGTGGGCACCGCGAGCCCGCAGCAGGTCAGCGCCTGCTTCATCCTCTCGGTCGACGACACCATGGAGTCGATCCTGAACTGGTACCGGGAGGAGGGCCTGATCTTCAAGGGCGGCTCCGGTGCCGGCCTGAACCTGTCGCGGATCCGCTCGTCGAGGGAGCTGCTGTCCTCCGGTGGCACCGCCTCCGGCCCGGTCTCCTTCATGCGCGGCGCGGACGCCTCCGCGGGCACCATCAAGTCGGGCGGTGCGACCCGGCGGGCCGCGAAGATGGTCGTCCTCGACGTCGACCACCCCGACATCGAGGAGTTCGTCGAGACCAAGGCCAAGGAGGAGGCCAAGGTCCGGGTGCTGCGTGATGCCGGGTTCGACATGGACCTGGGTGGGACCGACATCACCTCGGTGCAGTACCAGAACGCGAACAACTCGGTCCGTGTGAGCGACGAGTTCATGCGCGCGGTCGAGGAGGACACCGACTTCGGTCTGCGTGCCCGGATGACCGGCGAGGTCATCGACCGCATCAACGCCCGGAAGCTCTTCCGCGGGATCGCCGAGGCGGCCTGGAACTGCGCCGACCCCGGCGTCCAGTACGACGACACGATCAACGACTGGCACACGACGCCCGAGTCGGGGCGGATCACGGCGTCCAACCCCTGCTCGGAGTACATGCACCTGGACAACTCCAGCTGCAACCTCGCGTCGCTGAACCTGCTGAAGTTCCTCGACGCCGAGGACCGGTTCGACGCCGAGACCTTCGCGAAGGCCGTCGAGCTGATCATCACCGCGATGGACATCTCCATCTGCTTCGCGGACTTCCCGACCGACCCGATCGCCGAGACGACCCGCCGGTTCCGTCAGCTGGGGATCGGCTACGCGAACCTGGGCGCGCTGCTGATGGCGACCGGGCACGCCTACGACTCCGAGGGCGGCCGTGCGCTCGCCGGTGCCATCACCTCACTGATGACCGGCGCCGCGTACAAGCGTTCGGCCGAGCTCGCCGGCGTCGTCGGCCCGTACGAGGGTTACGCCCGCAACGCCGAGGCCCACCAGCGGGTGATCCGCAAGCACGCCGCGGCGAACGACGGGATCCGCAGCTTCCCGGCGTCCGACCCGATCCAGAAGCTCGCGTCGCAGACCTGGCGGCGGTGCCAGGAGATCGGCGAGGCCAACGGCTGGCGCAACGCGCAGGCCTCGGTGCTGGCGCCGACCGGCACGATCGGGCTGATGATGGACTGCGACACCACCGGCATCGAGCCGGACCTGGCGCTGGTCAAGTTCAAGAAGCTGGTCGGCGGCGGCTCGATGCAGATCGTCAACCAGTCCGTGCGCCGCGCGCTGGACAACCTCGGTTACCAGCCGGAGCAGGCGGAGGCCATCGTCGAGTACGTCGCCGAGCACGGCCACGTCGTCGACGCCCCGGGCATGAAGCCCGAGCACTACGAGGTGTTCGACTGCGCCATGGGGGAGCGGTCGATCGCTCCGATGGGGCACGTCCGCATGATGGCGGCCGCGCAGCCGTTCCTGTCCGGGGCGATCTCCAAGACGGTGAACATGCCGGAGCGGGCCACCGTCGCCGACGTCGAGCGGATCTACCTCGAGGGCTGGCGGCTCGGCCTCAAGGCACTGGCCATCTACCGCGACAACTGCAAGGTGGGGCAACCGCTGTCCGCCGGCAAGGGCGGGTCCGGTGAGAAGACCGCCCAGGAGGCGGAGCCGAGGGTCGTGGTCGAGCAGCGGCCGATCCGCAAGCGGCTCCCGAAGAAGCGCCCGAGCGAGACGGTGTCGTTCACCGTAGGGGGCGCCGAGGGCTACCTCACCGCGGGCAGCTACCCCGACGACGGTCTCGGTGAGATCTTCGTCAAGCTCGGCAAGCAGGGTTCGACGCTGGCCGGCGTGATGGACGCGTTCTCCATGTCGATCTCGGTCGGTCTGCAGTACGGGATCCCGCTGGAGTTCTACGTCTCGAAGTTCTCCAACTTGCGCTTCGAGCCGGCCGGCATGACCGACGACCCGGACGTCCGGATCGCCACGTCGGTGCTCGACTACCTCTTCCGCAGGCTCGCGCTGGACCACCTGCCCTACGAGAAGCGGGCCCAGCTGGGCATCTTCTCCTCGGACGAGCGGTCCGCCCAGGTCGAGAACGAGTACGGCCCGAACGGGGAGAGCCTCGACCTCGACGAGTTCCGGTCGTCGGTGCCGACGACCGCGGAGAAGAAGGACCCGGCTGTCGAACCCGCCCCGGTCGAGGTCGGCAGTTCCACCGAGCTGCTCGAGCTGCGGCTGGGCAAGGCTGCCGACGCCCCGCTGTGCATGACCTGCGGGACGAAGATGCGCCCCGCCGGGTCCTGCTACCTCTGCGAGGGCTGCGGTTCGACCAGCGGTTGCAGCTGACGCTCCACCCACGGGGCGGTACCGGGTTCCGGTACCGCCCCGCGGTGCGTCCCGGCCCGCCGCCGGGGGGAGTACCGGCGCAACCGCTCACCACGTGAGCGGTGTCGCCCGAAGGGCCTACCCATGCGCCGGCGCCGCCGGACGCTGTCGTCCCGGTGACGTGTGCCGGGGTCGAGTTCGACGATGACGGCTCAGCGCGTGAGCGGTCTCCGGCCGGCCGTGCGTCGTGTCCGGCCGGTACCGGAGGGGGTGGGTGTGGGAGAGCGGGGATGCGACGGGGACGAGGTGGCCGTGCCCGACCGGACCGACCGGACCGCGGAGATCGCCGAACGGTTGCGGACCGACCCGAGGATCGTCGCCCTGGTCCTCGGTGCCCCCTGGCGCCGGGTGGGCCCGGACGTCTCCCGCAGCGGACCGGTGTCGGCGGTGGGCGAGGGCCGGGCGGACGGCCGCGGCCGGATGTATGTCGGCGTGCCGTCGCCCTCCGAGCTGAGTGAACTGGGCCTTCCGACGGAGGTGTTGCGGCACTTCGGGTTGAGCCCGGCCGATCTGCGCGCCGGGGGCTGGACCGACACCGATCTGCGTTCCGCGGGGCTGACGCCTCCCGGTGCCGAGCCCGAACCCGTCGAGTGGTTCGTGGCCGGGGAGCCGCCGCAGCTGATGCTCGGGCTCGCGCCGTCGGGGCCGCCGCTGCTCGCCCGTCCCGAACCAGGGGCGCAGGCCGGCGGTGTCGACCCGGTCGAGGTCCACCGGGTACCTGACGTCGTGGGCTGCACCGACCCGGAGAGCGACGGGATGCTGCTGGTACGGCAGATCCGGGACCGCCTGGTCCGCCGGGCCCGCCGGCGTCTCGCACACTGCGGGGTCTGCCTGCGTCAGGTGCTCCGCACCGATCCGGCGACCGGGGTGTGCCCGGACTGTGCCGCGGAATGGCTCGGTGTGCTCCCCTGAGCCGGGCCCTCAGGTCGCCGAGACCGGGCCCGATCCCGGCTCGGCGGGGGCGGGCGACGGGCACCGCAGCAGCTGCCGCCACTGCTCCGGGCTCCAGCGGGCCGGTTCGGTCGACGCGAGGAAGTCCTCCAGCACGCCGACGAACCGGGCCGGGTCGGAGCGGAACGGGAAGTGCCCGGTGTCACCGAAGATCTCCAACCGGCTGCCCGGCATCGCCCGGTGCGCGGTGTGGGCGTGCTCGACGGGCACCACCGCGTCGCGCTCGCCCCAGACCAGCATCGTGGGCATCCCGTGGGTCAGGTAGCAGCGGTCGAGCATGGTCACGACCTGACCGCGCCAGTCGACGACCGCCCGCAGGGTCCGGACGAACGCGGCCCGGGCAGTGGCATCGGGCAGCGTGTCGACCACCCGGAGGAGGTCGTCGGCATCGTGACCGAGGTCGGTGCCGAGCACCCGCAGCGCGTCGATCAGCAGACCCGCCTGCCAGCGCATCGGTGGCAGTTGCAGGGCGGCGAGCAGCGCCTGCGCGCCGGGAACGCTCACCGCGCGCAGCAGCGGTGTCACCTCCGGCCCCGCCCCGCCGGTGCCGACGAGCACGAGCCGTTCGGTCCGCTCCGGGAACTGGTAGGCGAACTGCATGGCCACCCCGCCGCCGAGCGAGTGCCCGACGAGGGTGGCCCGCGAGACGCCCAGGACGCCGAGCAGATCCCGGATGCCGTTGGCGTAGGCGGCCACCGAGTAGTCGGCGCGCGGTTTCGCGGAGTCGCCGTGCCCGAGCAGGTCGGGGGCGATCACCAGGTGCTTGCGGGCGAGCGCCGGGAGCACCGCCTCCCAGGTCGCGGAACTGTCACCGATGCCGTGCACCAGGACCACCGCCGGACCCGACCCGGCGACCCGGAAAGCGCGCCGGTAGCCGTGCACGGTCCGGAACCGCAGCTCCGAACCCCGCGGCGGCACGACCCCCAGCCGGTCGTCGACCCGGACCCGCCGGGTGGTGTGGACCGTCATCCGGCGACGGTAGTGCCGCCGTGTTACCCCGGTGTTGCACCGGTGGGTCGCCCGCGGCGGCACCCGACCGGACGTCCCCCCCGGGCCCGGCACGGCCTAGGGTCGGGCGGTGACCGATCGCTACCAGGTGGTCCCGGCGTCCTACGTGCTGCTGCTGCGCGGGGAGGGCGAGCGCACCGAGGTGCTGCTGCAGCTGCGGGTGAACACCGGCTACATGGACGGCCACTGGGCGGCGGCCGCGGCCGGCCACGTGGAGCGTGGCGAGGACGCGCTGCGCGCGGCCGTCCGCGAGGCCCGCGAGGAGCTCGGGGTGACGATCGCCCCCGCCGATCTCGTCCCGCTCACCACGGTCCACCGGACGCACGGCAACGGCAGGCCGATCGACGAGCGGGTCGACTTCTACTTCACCTGCCGCCGCTGGACCGGCGAGCCGCAGGCGGCGGAGACCGGGAAGACGGCCGGGTTGACGTGGTTCCGGCTCGCGGAGCTGCCCGCGGCGACGGTGCCGCACGAGCGGGCGGTCCTCGATGCGCTGCGCGAGGGCGGCCCGGCCGCGATCCGCAGCCACGGTTTCGGCTAGGCCGCGTCAGCCCCCCGTGAAACGGGCCGACTCGATCAACGACTCCACCGACTCCGGAGGCACCCGGAACGAGCGGCCGAAGCGCACCGCCGGCAACTCGCCGGAGTGCACCAGTCGGTACACCGTCATCCTCGACACCCGCATCCGCTCGGCCACCTCGGCCACGGTGAGGAACGGCGTGTCCTGCCCGGGCCGTTGCTCCGGGATCCCTGCCCCCATCGTTGCGCCCCTCCTCGGACCGGGTGCCCGCGGCCCCCGATCATCGCGATCACCGAACGCAGGGACGGTAGCGCGGATCAGGGCCCCCTCCGGGTGTGAACGTGTCCCACCCTCGGGTGGACTCAACGAGCGAGATCGGCGCAGCGTCACGTATCGCACACGTATCGTGTTCGTTCGCTGCGGAAGAGGGTGTACGGCTCCGTCGAGCGTCCGCGGCGGCGTCCGCGCGGCGATCGGTGGCCCGACGGACCCGATAGCACTGCGCACGATCTATCGTGCTGTGGGTGAGCCTCCCGACCGTGACCGACGACGACCCGAGCGGCGACTGGACGGCACCGGGGGTGTACCGCAGCGCCCCGGGTGTCTTCCGGATCCCGCTGCCGCTGCCCAACGACGGACTGCGGGCGGTGAACGTCTACGCGATCGCCGACGCGGGCGGTTGGACCCTCGTCGACTCCGGATGGGCCATCGACGAGGCCCGGGACCTGCTGGAGAAGTCCCTCGCCACGCTCGGCTCCGGGCTCGGTGACGTCCGCCGGTTCCTCATCACCCATGCGCACCGCGACCACTACACGCTGGCCTCGGTGCTGCGCCGCGAGTACGGGGCCCGGGTGCTGCTCGGTGCGGGCGAGAAGCCGAACATGGACGTCATCGCCGAGCCGGCACGCCCGGATCGTGAACCCGACCGGACCCGGTTGCTCCGCTGCGGAGCGGCGGCGCTGGTCGACGAGATCGGCCGGAGCGGTCCCTGGCCGCGTCCGGATCCCGAGGAGTGGCAGGCGCCCGACGAGTGGATAGCCGACCGGGCCGTGATCACCGTCGGCGAGCAGGCCGACACCCGGTCGCTGACCGCGCTGGAGACCCCCGGCCACACCAGGGGGCATCTCGTCTTCGCCGACGACGCGCACGAGCTGCTGTTCGCCGGGGACCATGTGCTGCCACGGATCACCCCGTCGATCGGACTGCAGCCGGCGCCGGTGGCGAGCCCGCTCGGCCAGTTCCTCGACTCGCTGAGGCTGGTCCGGGCCCGGCCGGACGCCGATCTGCTGCCCGCGCACGGACCGGTGGGCGGACGGGTGCACGCCCGCGTCGAGGAGCTGCTGGCCCACCACGACGTCCGGCTCGCGCAGTGCCGGGACGCGGTGGCCGCAGGCAACCCGACCGCCCTGGCCGTGGCCCGGGTGCTGCGCTGGACCCGTCGCGAGCACCGGTTCGACGACATGGACCTGTTCAACCGGATGCTGGCGGTGCTCGAGACGGTGGCGCACCTCGACGTGCTCGCCGATCTGGGGGAGCTCACACGCACGGAGGCACCGGACCCGGAGTCCGGCGCGACGCTCGCCACTTACACCGCCTGATCCGCGCGGCGCACCGCGACACGCCGGTGATCGTTCACTCGGAGGACGTGTCGGGGTGGCCGCCGGAGCCGGAATGCGGCACAGTGGCAGCACCGGATTCCCCACCCGCAACGGAGGTCACCCGAGCCCCACACGCAGCACACGATGCCAGCGCACGAGTGCCCGCGCCGCACACCGCAGAGTCCCGAGGACGTAGGGGAAGACGATCCTCGTCGACGACAGCGGAGGTTGGCAGTGAGCACACGCGGAGTGGTGTTCGTCCACTCGTCGCCGACTGCGGTCTGTCCGCACGTCGAGTGGGCGCTCTCGGGCGTTCTCGGAACGCGGGTCTCCCTCGAGTGGTCCGCGCAGCCGGTCGCGTCCGGGCAGATGCGGGCCGAATGCTCGTGGAACGGTCCCGCCGGGAGCGGGTCCGCCCTCGCGAGCGCGTTGCGCGCATGGTCGATGCTGCGGTTCGAGGTGACCGAGGAGCCCAGCCCGGGGATGGACGGCGAGCGGTTCATGCACGTGCCGGGACTCGGCATGTGGCACGGGCGCACCAGCGCGAACGGTGACGTCGTACTGCCCGAGGACCAGCTGCGCGCGGTGATGGCGGAGAACGGCGGAGCGGGCCTGGCGCGGCGGCTGGACCAGCTGCTCGGCACCGCCTGGGACGACGAACTCGAATCCTTCCGCTTCGCCGGCGACGGCGCCGCGGTGACCTGGTTGAACCACCGGGTCGGCTGAGCCGCACCGGCCCCGGCACACTGTCCGATGTGTGCAGGAGCCGGCGATGAGCGCCCGGGCCGCTGCGGTGGCCGCCGGGCTGGTGATCGCGCTGGTCGCGGTCGGCGGCACGGCGTGGACGGCGGCCGGCGCCGCTCCGCGTGGTGTCCCGCCGGCCGCGGCACCCCCGGCCCTGCCGCAGCAGGGCGCCGGGGACCCGATCGTGACGATCAGCGCCGGTGCGGCCGGCCACCCGGCGGCGCGGCTGGTGCTCGAACAGGTTCAGCTGTACTTCAACGCGGTCAACAGCCGCGACTACGAGACGTGGACGCGCGTGGTCAGCCCGGAGCGGGCCGAGCAACAGCCGCGCGAGGACTGGCTGGCCGGTGTCGGCTCCACCGTGGACGGCACCATCCGGGTGGACCGGATCGATCCGGCGCCGGGTGGTGCCGTGGTGGCGCTGGTGCGCTTCGTCAGCGTCCAGGACCCGTCCGACGGGCCGCCGGGGCTGCAGGTCGGACGCATCTGCTGGCAGGCGGCGTATCCCATGGGCGGGTCCCCGCCGCGGATGCTGGTCGGGGACGCCGGAGGGGTGCTCGGCGCGCCCTGCTGACCTCGGCCCCGCGCGGCGTCACCCCTACGGCACAGCGCGGCGTCGCCCTACGGGCACACAGCGACGGCGGCGGCCCTGGACGAACCGGGACCGCCGCCGTCCGCGTGACGCGGGTCAGGCCTTCGTGAACAGCAGCGAGGCGTTGTGCCCGCCGAACCCGAACGAGTTGTTCAGCGCCGCGTCGACGGTGGTCCTCCTGGGTTCACCGTGGACCACGTCGAGCTCGACCTTCGGATCCTTGTCGTCCAGGTTGAGGGTGGCCGGGATGACGTCGTCGCGCACCGACAGCAGCGTGACGATCCCCTCGACCGCCCCGGCCCCGCCGACCAGGTGGCCCAGCGCCGACTTCGGTGCCGTGAGCACCGGGTGGTCACCGAGCGCCTTGCGCACGGCCACCGACTCGCCCACGTCGCCGACCACCGTGGAGGTGGCGTGACAGTTGACGTGGGTGACGTCGGAGGCCCCGAGCCCGGCGGTCGCGACCGCCTTCTGCATGGCGCGGACCTGGCCCTCGCCCTCCGGGTCGGGCCCGGTGATGTGGTAGGCGTCCGAGGTCATCCCGATCCCGGCGAGCCTGCCGTGCACCTGTGCTCCACGTGCCCTCGCGAACTCCTCGCGTTCGAGCACCAGCACGCCGGCACCCTCGCCGAGGACGAACCCGTCCCGCCCGGTGTCGAACGGCCGGGAGGCGCGCTCCGGGTCGTCGTTGCGGGTGGACAGGGTGCGCGCCTGCACGAAGCCGGCCACGGTGATCGGGACGATGCAGGACTCGGCGCCACCGGCGAGCACCACGTCCACCTCGCCGGCCTGCAGCAACCGGTAGGCCCAGGCGAGCGCCTCGGCACCGGTCGCGCACGCCGACGCGGGGGAGTGCACCCCGCCCTTGGCCTTGTACTCCAGGCTGACCATCGCGGCCGGCCCGTTCGGCATGAGCATCGGGACGGTGAGCGGCGAGACCTTGCGTAGGCCGTGCTCCTCGAGCAGGTCGTCCTGCGCGAGCAGCGTCGGCGCACCGCCGATGCCGGCGCCGATCACCACGGCGAGCCGCTCGGCCGCCACGGCCGCGCCGTCCTCACCGGGGACCGGACCGAGACCGGAATGGGCCCATGCCTCCTTGGCGGCGACCATCGCGACCTGCTCGCAACGGTCCATCCGGCGGGCCTGCACCCGCGGGATGATCTCGGTGGGCTCGACCGCGAGCTGCGCCGCGATCTGCACCGGGAGGTCGAAGCGCTCGGTCCACTCCGCCTCGACGGTGCTCACGCCGGACTTCCCGGCGAGCAGTGCCTCCCAGGTGGAGGCGGCGTCCCCGCCGAGCGGGGTGGTGGCCCCGAAACCGGTGACGACCACTCCGTCGGTCATGACGTCTCCTTTTCCCCGACGAGACGGATGAGCTCGCCGGCACGGCTCACTGGTGCTTGGCGATGAAGTCGACGGCGTCGCCGACGGTCTTCAGCTCGGCCAGCTGGTCGTCCGGGATCTTCGCGCCGAACTTGTCCTCGGCCTGCACGGCGATCTCCACCATCGACAGCGAGTCGATGTCCAGGTCGTCGACGAAGGACTTCTCCGGGGTCACCTCGGCGGTGTCGATGCCGGCGACCTCCTCGACGATCTCGGCAAGCCCGGACAGGATCTCAGCGTTGTCAGCCACGTTCGGTTCTCCTCCGATGGGGGTGGTGGGGGTCGTACGGGTTCCTACCAGGCTGCCGTCTCAGGGACAGACGACGACCTGCCCGGCGTAGGACAGGCCTGCGCCGAAGCCTACGAGCAGCAGCACGTCGCCGGACCGTACCCGGCCGGCGGTGCGCATGTGGTCCAGCGCCATCGGGATGGACGCGGACGAGGTGTTGCCGGAGTGCACGATGTCGTCGGCGACGACGAGATCGTCCCGGGCGCCCTTGGAGCGCAGCTTGCGGGCGATGGCCTCGACGATCCGCAGGTTCGCCTGGTGCGGGATCAGCACGTCGATGTCGGCCGGGGTCAGCCCGGCGCGTTCGATCGCGTCCAGCGCGACCGGAGCGACCGCCGTGGTGGCCCAGCGGAACACCGCCTGGCCCTCCTGGTGCAGCTTGTTCGTCGACTCGCCGAGGATCCGGATCGCGGAGGCCTGGTCACCGGAGCTGCCCCAGCTGACCGGTCCGACGCCGACGCCGTCCTGTGCGGTGGCCGGGCCGACCAGCGCGGCTCCCGCCCCGTCGGCGAAGATGATGCTGGTCGAGCGGTCGTCCCAGTCCATCCAGTCGGAGAGCTTCTCGGCGCCGATCACCAGCACGTTGGTGACGCTCCCGCCGCGGACCATGTCGGCGGCGACGCCGAGCGCGTAGGAGAACCCGGCGCAGGCGGCGTTGAGGTCGAAGGCGGGGACCCCGTTCGCGCCCAGCCGGGTGGCGACCTGGGCGGCGGCGTTCGGGATGGGATTGGGCATCGTGCAGGTGGCGACGATCACCCCGCCGAGCCCGGCCGGGTCGAGTTCGGCGTCCTTCAGCGCGGCCAGCCCGGCCTCGACAGCCAGGTCGGGCAGCGACGTGGTCGCGTCGGCGATCCGGCGCTCGGCGATGCCGACCCGTGACCGGATCCACGCGTCGTCGGTCTCGACGCGCCGGGCCAGGTCGTCGTTGGTGACGACGTGCTCGGGCTGCGCGCTGCCCAGGCCCAGCAGCTGCGCGCCGACGGTCGGTTCTGCCAGGCGGATCCGGCTCAATTCCGGTGCTCCTCGATCAGTTGTGCGGCGGCGTCGAGCTGGTCGGGGGTCTTGAGCGCGAGCGTGGGGGTGCCCTTGATCGCCCGCTTGACCAGGCCGGTCAGCGTCGCACCCGGGGGCAGCTCGAGGGTCGCCCCGACCGACCGGGCGGCCAGGGTCTGCATGCACGAGTCCCAGCGGACCGGACGGGTCACCTGGGCGACCAACCGGTCGAGCGCGTCGGCCCCGGAGCCGACGACGCCGCCGTCGGCGTTGGAGAGCAGGGTCAGCTCGGGGTCGGAGACCTCGACCGACGCCGCGTGCTCGGCCAGCGCCGCGCGGGCGGGCTCCATGTGTGCGGTGTGGAAGGCGCCGGCGACCGGGAGCTCCTTGACCCGGGCCCCCTCCGGCGGCGCCACGACCAGCTCGCCGATGGCCTCCTTGGCCCCCGCGGCGACGATCTGGCCGGCGCCGTTGCGGTTCGCCGGGTCCAGGCCGAGCTCGGCGAGCCGGGCGAGCACGACGTCGGGGTCGCCGCCGAGCACGGCGGCCATCGAGGTGGGCGCGACCGCACAGGCGGCCGCCATCTCCCGGCCCCGGACACCGGCGAGCGCGACGGCGGCGTCGTCGTCGAGCACGCCGGCGATCGCGTAGGCGGTGAGCTCGCCGATCGAGTGACCCGCCACCACGGTGTCCGCGGGCAGTTCCACCGTCTCACGCAGCCGCCGTGCCGCGAGCAGTCCGAGGCTGACGATCAGCGGCTGGGTGACGGCGGTGTCGGTGATCTCCGTCGCGTCGGCGGTGGTGCCCAGCCGGACCAGGTCCAGGCCGACCGCGTCGGACCAGCCGGCGACGAGCTTCTCGGCGGCGGGTTCCGCCAGCCACGGAGTGAGCATGCCGGGGGTCTGGGCCCCCTGGCCGGGCGCGAGCAGGGCGATCACCGGGACATCACACACCTCTCGGGGGCGGCGGCGGCATGCCGGTTACGACGAACTTCGACCCACCGTAGTTGGAGGAACCCTCCAATAAGACAGTGTGACCGAGCCCTCGTTACCGACACGTACGGGTCTGTGTTTGTAGGTTTCACGACATCTCCTCGGCTGTTGCGGCCGAGCCGATCCCGGTGGGCCGGGCGTCGTCGAGCGGGGTGAGCGGTTCGCTGCCGGACACGCTCTCCCGGACCCGCCCGGTGCGGTCGGCGACGAGTGCGGTGCGCAGTACGAACGCCTGCCGCGGGTCGGTGGGCGACAGGCCGACCAGCTCGGTGACCCGGCGCAGCCGGTACCGGACGGTGTTCGGGTGGACGTAGAGCGCCCGGGCGCAGCCCTCCAGGCTCCCGCCGCCCTCCAGGTAGGCGGCGAGCGTGCGCAGCAGCTCTCCACCGGCCTCGTGCAACGGGGCGAGCACGTCCTCGGCGAGCCGTCGCCGCGCCGTCGGATCACCGCACAGTGCGCGTTCGGGGAGCAGGTCCCGGGTGGCGACCGGACGGGGCGCGTCGGGGTAACCGGGAGCGGCCGCGAGGCCGGCGAGTGCCTCCGCGACCGAGGCACCGGCACCGGCGAGATCGGCGCTCGGCTGGCCCGCGACGACCGGTCCGGCCCCGAAGCGGGCGGCGATCTCGGTGAGCACCGGGCCGGTCGGTTCCGGCCCGGCCCGCCCGGTGGGGTGCAGCAGCACCACCAGCCGGCGTCCCTGGACCCCGACCAGCACGTCGTGGTGCAACCGGGCGGCGAGCTTGCGCAGCTCCACGATGAGCTGCGGGGACTCCGAACCGCTGCCGGGGACACTGCCGACCAGGCAGTGCACCGGTGCCGCGGGGTTCCAGCCGAGCGCCGCGGCCCGGGAGACGAGCGCGCCGTCGTCGTCGCCGCGCAGCACCGCGTCGACGACCAAGGCCTCCAGGCGGGCGTCCCATGCACCGCGGGACTCGGCAGCGCCGGCGTAGACCGTCGCCGCCGCGAACGCGATCTCGCGACCGAAGCGCAGCACCGCCTCGGTGAGCTCGTGCTGCTCGGTGGCGTCCCCGGCGAGCGGCGGCAGGTGCTCCTCGAACACGTCCGCGGCGATCCGCACCAGCTCCACGGTCTGCCGCAGACTGATCCGCCGGGCCAGGTCGCGCGGTGCGATCCGGAACGCCTCGGCGGTGAGCGGGGTGGTGCGGTCCGGTTCGCGCAGCCACGACACGAAGTTCGCGACCCCGGCCTGGGTGACCAGTGCGACCCCGGCGCGCTGGTCGGCCGGCAGGTCGGCGAACCAGGGACGGGTGCGCTCCATCTCGGCCAGGCAGGCCGCCGCGAGCGGCGCCGAGGCCAGTTCCAGGCGGCGCAACGTCGCGGCCGCGATCGGAGGGCGGCGCACGTCGGGCAGCATGACACGACGATGAGTACCGCAGAGCACGGCCCGCGCCTCACGCTGCACCGCGCCGGTGAGCGATTCCGCACCCGGACCGGTTGGCTGGACTCCCGGCACAGCTTCTCCGCAGGCGCGCACTACGACCCGGCGAACACCCACTTCGGGCTGCTGTTGCTGCACAACGAGGACCGGGTGCTGCCCGGGCGGGGTTACGACGAGCACCCGCACCGGGACACCGAGATCATCACCTGGGTGCTGGAGGGGGAGCTGGAGCACCGGGACACCGGCAGCGGCCGGATCGAGCGGGTCGCGCCCGGGCAGGTGCAGCGGCTCGGTGCCGGTTCCGGGGTGCGGCACTCCGAGCACGCGACGCCCGCCGCGGATGCCCGGTTCGTGCAGATGTGGGTGGTACCGGACGGGCCGGGCGGGGCGCCGGAGTACGAGGTCGGGGAGGCGTCCGCGGCGCCGGGGGAGTCGGTGGTGCTGGCGTCCGGGCTCGCACGGCATCGCCGGACGTCGCTGCTCGCGCTGCGCCAGCGAGGGGCGGCCCTGCACGTGGTGCAGCTACGGCCCGGTCGCGACACGCGTCTCCCGGCAGCGCCGTACGTGCACGCCTTCGTCGCCCGCGGTACCGCTGACCTGGAGGCGGCCACGACGACAGAAGGTGTCGGTCCGTTGGGGGCCGGCGACGCGGCCAGGATCGTCGACGACGGCGGTGGCCGTCGGGTCACCGCAGGCCCGGACGGCGCCGAGATCCTGGTGTGGGAGATGCACGGAGCACTGGGCTACTGACGGTACCGGCGCTGCTGGCACGGCTGCTGCCGCAGCGCCGATACGGCGGTCGAGGTTGCCGGGCTCCGGGCAACGAATCTCCCGGCCCGGGCGACGTGATCCGGGCCGGACGCTTGACGCAGGGTCGCCGGCTACCGGCGGCCCGTTTCGCGGCGGCCGCTCAGAGCGGCGTGACGGCGCTCGCCTGCGGCCCCTTCTGGCCCTGCTCGATGTCGAACGCGACGCGCTGGCCCTCGTCGAGCGTCTTGTACCCGTTCGTCTGGATCGCCGAGTAGTGCACGAACACGTCCGCGCCACCACCGTCGGGAGCGAGGAAGCCGTAGCCCTTCTCGCTGTTGAACCACTTGACGGTGCCCTCTGCCATTCCTGCTCCCTCGTTCATCGGCCCGGGACACCTCGTCCCGTGGCCGCCGGCCAGCGGCGCACACGGTCCACGCCCTGGTCAGGACGGTGCTGCCGGGCGACGAGTGATCACCACACGCACCGTCGGGCGGAGCTTATCGTGATCTGCGCCGCCCGGGGAGGGGCGAAAAAGCTGACGGCGGTCCGTTGCCGGGGGCAACGGACCGCCGTCGCGGCGTCACGACTCAGGCGGCGCCGGAGTCGCTGGTCTGCGGACCGGCCGCCCGCGGGTCGTCGATCTTGTAGCCGGCTGCGGCGTCGGCCGCCGTCTCCACCTTGATCTGGCCCTGCTCGGCCAGGGCGGACAGCGCACCGACCACGATGGACTCGGCGTCGACGGCGAAGTGCCTGCGTACCGCGGGGCGGGTGTCGGACAGGCCGAACCCGTCGGTGCCCAGGGAGACGAACGGCGCCGGGGACCACTGCCGGATCTGGTCGGGCACGGCCCGCATCCAGTCCGACACCGCGATGACGGGCGCATCGGCGTGCTCGCCCTCGCCGAGCTTGGTCGTCACGTACGGCGTGATCGACTCGTCACCGGGGTGGAGCAGCTTGTGGTGCTCGGCGTCGACGCCGTCGCGGCGCAGCTCGCCCCATGAGGTGACCGACCAGACCTCGGCGCGCACGTCCCACTCGTCGGCGAGCATCTGCCGGGCCTGCACCGCCCACGGCACCGAGACACCGGAGGCGAGCAGCCGCACGACCGGGCCGGAACCCTCGGGGGCGGTCGCGTAGCGGTACATGCCGCGCAGCAGGCCCTCGGTGTCCAGGTCCTCGGGCTGGGCGGGTTGGGTGTAGGGCTCGTTGTAGACCGTCAGGTAGTAGATGACGTTCTCCGGGTCCTCGCCGACCATCCGGCGCAGACCGTCCTGGACGATGTGCGCCACCTCGAAGGAGAACGCCGGGTCGTAGGCGACGACCGCGGGATTGGTCGAGGCCAGCAGCAACGAGTGGCCGTCGTTGTGCTGCAGGCCCTCGCCGGTCAGCGTGGTGCGGCCGGCGGTCGCCCCGACCAGGAACCCGCGGGCCATCTGGTCCGCGGCGGCCCAGATCGAGTCGCCGGTGCGCTGGAAGCCGAACATCGAGTAGAAGACGTAGACCGGGATCATCGGCTCGCCGTGCGTGGCGTACGAGGTGCCGGCCGCGGTGAACGAGCCGACCGAGCCGGCCTCGTTGATGCCCTCGTGCAGGATCTGGCCCTGCTCGGACTCCTTGTAGGCGAGCATCAGCTCGGCGTCGACCGAGGTGTAGTTCTGCCCGTGCGGGTTGTAGATCTTCTGCGTCGGGAACATCGAGTCCATACCGAAGGTACGGGCCTCGTCCGGGATGATCGGGACGAAACGGCCGCCGATCTCCGGGTCCTTGATGAGCTCGCGGAGGAGCCGGACGAACGCCATCGTGGTGGCGACCTCCTGCTTGCCCGACCCCTTCTTGATGACCTCGTAGACCTTGTCGCCGGGCAGCACCAGGGGCTTGCTCGTCGTCCGGCGCGAGGGCAGCGGGCCGCCCAGCTGACGACGGCGCTCGCGCAGGTACTGGATGGCCTCGTCGTCCTCACCGGGGTGGTAGTACGGCGGCAGGTACGGATCGGCTTCCAGCTGCTTGTCGCTGATCGGGATGCGCTGCTCGTCGCGGAACTGCTTGAGGTCGTCGAGGGTCAGCTTCTTCATCTGGTGGGTGGCGTTGCGGCCCGCGAAGTGCGAGCCGAGGCCGTACCCCTTGATCGTCTTGGCCAGGATGACGGTCGGCTGGCCGTGGTGCGCGGTCGCCGCGGCGTAGGCGGCGTGCACCTTGCGGTAGTCGTGGCCGCCGCGCTTGAGGTTCCAGATCTCGGCGTCGCTCATCGGGTCGACGAGTGCCTTGGTGCGCGGGTCGCGGCCGAAGAAGTGGTCGCGGACGTAGGCGCCGTCGTTGGCCTTGTAGGTCTGGTAGTCACCGTCCGGCGTGGTGTTCATCAGGTTGATGAGCGCGCCGTCGCGGTCGGCGTGCAGCAGCGCGTCCCACTCGCGGCCCCAGACGACCTTGATCACGTTCCAGCCGGCGCCCCGGAAGAACGCCTCCAGCTCCTGGATGATCTTCCCGTTGCCGCGGACCGGGCCGTCGAGGCGCTGCAGGTTGCAGTTGATGACGAAGGTCAGGTTGTCCAGGCCCTCGTTCGCGGCGACGTGGATCATGCCGCGGGACTCGGGCTCGTCCATCTCGCCGTCGCCCAGGAACGCCCAGACGTGCTGGTCGCGGGTGTCGGAGATGCCGCGGTCACCCAGGTACCGGTTGAACCGGGCCTGCATGATCGCGTTCATCGGGCCGATGCCCATCGAGACGGTGGGGAACTCCCAGAAGTCGGGCATCAGCCGCGGGTGCGGGTAGGAGGGCAGACCGCCGCCCGGCCCGGCGTGGCTGAGCTCCTGGCGGAAGCCGTCGAGGCGGTCCTCGGTCAGCCGTCCCTCGAGGAAGGCGCGGGCGTACACGCCGGGGGAGGCGTGGCCCTGGATGTAGATCTGGTCGCCCCCGCCGGGATGGTCCTTGCCGCGGAAGAAGTGGTTGAACCCGACCTCGTAGAGCGTCGCGGAAGAGGCGTAGGACGAGATGTGCCCGCCGACCCCGATGCCCGGGCGCTGGGCGCGGTGCACGGTCATGGCGGCGTTCCACCGGATCCAGCGCCGGTAGGTCCGCTCGACCTCCTCGTCGCCGGGGAACCACGGCTCGCGGTCGGTCGGGATGGTGTTGACGTAGTCGGTCGCGGTCAGCGCCGGGACCCCCACGTGCTTCTCACGGGCGCGCTGCAGCAGCGTCAGCATCAGGTAGCGGGCGCGCTGCTGGCCGACGTTGTCCAGGACCGCGTCGAAGGACTCCAGCCACTCGGCCGTCTCCTCCGGGTCGATGTCCGGGAGGTGGGCGGCGAGCCCGTCCCGGATGATGTTGACGCGGCGCGGCTCCCCGTTGTCGGTACTGCCGGCACTGCTGCTCTGCGCGGTCAAGGGTTCTCCCTGCCTGATCTGTCGGCGGCCGGGGTCACCCGGCCCTGTTCTCCTCACGTCCGCGCCGCCGCATCGGGCCCCGGGTCGACGGGTGGCAGTGCGGTGCTGCCGGCCGGCGCGACGGGCGTGTCCGATGCCCATCGTGCCTGCTCCGGCGCGGGCCCGAAACTCAGCACCGGTATACCGCGGTCCGAGTTCTCGAGGTGTTCGGGCGAGGATAGGTACTACTGCGACGTAACTGAACGGACGGCGGGGTGACGTGCGCGGCACCCCGCTGCGGGTGCTGATCCGGTGACAGCCGGTTGCGCCGGGTCCCGCGCTCGTGTTCGGATGCCGCATCCGAATTCGTGTCAGGGCTGGCGCCGGCACGCGGAACCGATGACGATGGACTGCGTGAGCAGCGTGAAAGGGGAACGAGTGGTGACCGCGGCAGATGCCGGTGCGTCCGACATCGCGGGGAAGCTCGGCATCGAGCCGGGCCAGATCGTCCAGGAGCTGGGATACGACACCGACGTCGACGAGCAGGTCAGAGAGGCCGTCGAAGCGATCATCGGTGAGGAACTGCTGGACGAGGACGCCCAGGAGGTCATCGACGTCGTCCTCCTGTGGTTCCGCGACGGGGACGGCGATCTGGTCGACACACTGGTCGACGCCCGCACCCCACTGGCCGACGACGGGGTGGTCTGGGTCCTGACGCCCAAGACCGGCCGTGACGGCCACCTCCAACCGTCCGAGATAGCGGAGGCGGCGCCCACCGCGGGGCTGTCGCAGACGAGCAACGCCACACTCGGTGAGGACTGGGTGGGGTCGAAGCTGGTCCCGCCGAAGCAGGGCAAGGGCAAGCGCTGAAGGCTCCTCGCGGGTGACTACGGTGAGGGCCGTGTCACCCGCGGTGGGGGCGAGCGTCCCCGAGTTCGTCCTCCCCGACCAGGATCGGCAGCCGGTCGCACTCTCGTCGATCCTCGGATCGGGGCGGGCGGCACTGGTCGTCTTCTACCCGTTCGCGTTCTCCGGGATCTGCGGCGGGGAGCTGACGGCCGTCCAGGAGTCGCTGGAGTCGTTCCAGAACGATCGGGTCCAGGTGCTGGCGATCTCCTGCGACCCGACGTTCGCGCTGGCCGCGTGGGCCGCCTCGGCCGGGTTCACCTTCCCGTTGCTGTCGGACTTCTGGCCGCACGGAGCCGTGGCCTCGGACTACGGGGTGTTCAACGTGGACAAGGGGATGGCCGTGCGGGGGACCTTCCTGGTCCGCACCGACCGGACCCTCGCCTTCGCCGAGGTGAACCAGCCGGGTGAACCACGGGACCAGGACGGGTGGCGTAGGGCGTTGGACGCCGTGTGACACTGGGCCGGTCGGTCACGACCGGCCAGGGGCGCGTAGCTCAGCGGGAGAGCACTCGGTTTACACCCGAGCGGTCGCAGGTTCGAACCCTGCCGCGCCCACGCATCTGACCCAGCGTCGATCCTCGCAGCACGATCACCCGCGATCTCGCATGACACGATTCGCACGAGCCGGTCGTACCCTCGTGCCATGGCACGGGCGAAGGCAGGACGGCAGCGACAGCGCGGAACGACCTCGTCGAGTTGAGCACTTCGCTGCAGAGGCCGCCCTGTTCCTGTCCGGACTGCTCGTTGCCCGCGACCGCCACCCCGGAGGCTGCCGGCCCGGGCGCTCGGTTGTTGTGGTCACGCAATGCCCGGTAGGCGAAGTAGTACACGAAACCCTGGGTCCCCACGTCGCCAGTGCCGTGGTGTAGAAGATCGTGCGGTTGCCGTCGTCGAACGAGGTGGAACACCGCGGGGGCGACGTGCAGCTGCCCGAAGCGGAAGCGCCTGAGGAACAGGCCGCCCGTGATCGCGAACACGCCGATGTCGACGGCCGGTGCGGGCCTGTATCCATGCGTGACGGCCATCAGTCCATCACGAGGATCCGGGAGGCCCAGGTGTGCTCATGGCCTTCTGCGACCCGCGCGCGTACGACGGCTTCGGGCCGCAGGTCCGGCGCGATCGGGTCATCGAGCAGCCCGTCGAGCTGTACGGGGCGGAAGCTGCCGCCCCGATCGACTTCGCCGACCACCGCTGGGGAACCGAACCGTTCGCACCGGGCGGTCGGAACCCCGCGGTACCTCCCTACGTGATGACGACTCACGGCAGCGCCCTGACCGAGCCCCACGGACGCACCCACTGGGGCGGCAGCGAGACCGCCGGGGATGCAGCGGCGGCCGGCGATGCGGGGGCCGAAGCCCTCGCGGTGATTCAGATGATCTCCGCCAGCGCCCCGATGACACCCGACGCCGCGCAGTGCACACGGTTCACCCCTGACGTTCCGGACGCCTCGACTGATGCAGCGGGGGCACTCATCGACCCTTCGCTCCGGGGACACCGACCGCCACCGGGACGGTGAGCAGGACGCTGTCGCGGGTTCCGGCGTGGTCGGACCCGAACGGCGGCCCGGCGCTGAGCAGCAGCTCGCGCGGGCCGAGGGCGCACGCGAAGTACTGCATGCCCGGTGGTGCCGCGAGCTCGGCCAGGATCTCCCCGCCCTCGGCGACCAGGCAGGCCCGCTGGTGGGTCGAGTCGCAGGACCACAGGTGCCCGTCGGCGTCGAGTGCGCAGCCGTCGGGCATGAAGGCGACCTCGGCCATAATCGTCGCGACGTCCGGTGCGGACGGCGGCGGCGCCAGCCGGGCCCAGGTCCGGCGCCGTCGTCCGTCCAGGGAGATCGCGGTGTACCGGCCGGCGAAGGACTCGCCCACCACCAGCTCGCCCCCCGCGACGACGGCCCCGTTGGGGAACCACAGGTCCGTGGCCAGCACCTCGGCCGCGCCGTCCGGCGCGACGGCGATCACGCTGCCCGTCGCGAACGGGGCGCCCTGCTCCAGCTCGAAGCCGTACTCACCGACGTAGGCGGTACCGGTGGCGTCCACCACCATGTCGTTGAGCGGTCCCGGCGCCAGCGCGCGCAGGTCGGCGTGCACCGTCACGGTCCCGTCGGGACGGCGACGCAGGATCCGTCGCGAGTCCATCGCCACCACCAGCAGCGAGCCGTCCGGAAGCCAGACCAGGCCGGACGGGCGGTCGTCGATCCGCAGGATCTCCTGCTCGACACCGTCGGTGCCGAACGCCAGGACGACACCACGGTGGAAGTCCGACGCCCACCAGCGGCCGTCGTGGCGGCGCAGCCCCTCCAGGAAGGACCCGCCGCTCGCGAACAGCCGGGGCTCACCGAGCACGCCGGTCATTGCCGGGACTTCCGTGCCCAGGCGTCGACCGCCACTGCGGCCAGGATGATCGCCCCGGTGAAGATGGTCTGGTAGAGCGCGTCGACGCCGAGCAGGTTGAACCCGTTGTCGATCATGGCCAGGATCCCCAGCCCCAGGATCGTCCGCCAGATGGCGCCCTGTCCGCCGAGGGTGCTCGTGCCGCCGATGACGACGGCGGTGATGGCCTGGAAGGTCAGCGTCAGGCCGCCCGCGTCCGCCTGCCCGGTGGACACCCGGGACGCGACGATGACGCCGGCGAGCGCCGCCGCCCCGCCGCTGACCACGAACGTCGCGGCCCGCACCCACGAGACCCGGATCCCGGACAGGGTGGCGGCCTCCGCGTTGCCGCCGGTGGCGTAGATCGCCCGGCCGGCCCGGGTGCGGGCCAGCACGAAGCCGCAGACCAGCGCGAACACCGCGAAGCACCACACGGAGTACTTCAGGCCGAGCAGGCTTCCCGAGCCGAGTGTGCTGAAGGCCGGGTCGGAGACGGTGATCAACTTGGCGTCGGCGGCGAGCGTCGCCGTGCCACCGACGATGATGCTGGTCGCGAGGGTCGCCATGAACGCGTTGATCCGCCCGACCGTCACCAGCAGCGCGTTGACGGTGCCGCACAGCACTCCGGCCAGCACGCCGGCCAGCACACCGACGAGCGGGCCCGCGGACTGCGCGGTCAGCGCGGCGACCACTCCGGAGAAGGCGAACACCGCCCCCGTCGACAGGTCCAGGTTGCCGGTGATGATCACCAGGGTGGCGGCGACCGCGATCAGGCCGACCGGGGCCCACTGGTCGAGGATGTTGAGCATGTTCGAGAGTCCCCACCAGACCGGCGGGGCGACGATCGCCCGCCCGAACCGGGTCGCGACGGCGTCGGCCGCCGCGACCGCGAGCCGGATGTCGGTGTCGACGGGCAGATGGGCGCCGTGCTGCTCGACGGCGCCGACCGGCAGCAGGATGACGTCACCGCGCGCGGCGGACTCGCCGAGCTCGGGCGCCGTCAGCTCCGCCCAGCGGCGGGGCGCCGGCACGTCAGGCCTGGGCGAGGGCGTCGTGGACGACCCGGCCGTTGTCGACGATGAGCTGGTCGTCGACCCAGAGCGAGTGGTTGCGCATCGGGATGTCGACGTGGCACTTCGTGGCGTTGTCCCCGCCGTGGTGCAGGTTCGGTCCGGTCGAGAACAACACCCCACCGCGGATCGACCGGCAGTCCATCCCGATCCCGCCGGTGCCCAGGGCGATGGCGTCCCAGCGGGCGTTCGGGTTGAGCCCCCAGTTCACGTGCGAGACCTGGTAGGCGCCCGGGTCGGCGTAGGACTCGTAGAAGTCGCGCAGGAACCGGGCGTCCGAACCTCCCTCGAAGGAGGTGATGAACCCGTCCTTCACCGTCATGGTGACCGGATCGTTGACGTAGCGCCGGAAGGGGAACAGCATGTCACCGGGCTGCAGGACGACGACGCCCTCGGCCTTGCCCCGGCTCGGCAGGTGCCCGACCAGGGCGCTCGCGAAGTGGTCCCAGCGGCCGGGCTCGTCCGCGATGCCGTACTGGCAGGAGGCGGTGTAGTCGCCGAACTCGTAGCTGATCTCGGTGCCGCCGGCACTGGACATCCGCATGGTCTTGGCGTTCTTCAGCATCTCGTAGCTGGCCTTCGCCTCGTCGCGTAGCGCGACGGTCGGGAACAGCCGCTCGAGGGTGTCCACCGGCTCGACGCAGATCAACATCCGGGTCCCGGCCGCGGTGATCTCCTCCTGCTCGGCTGAGTGCAGCAGGAACGCCAGGTCGATGACCATGTCGGCCGCCTTGAGCGCGGCCACGGCGGCGGGGTTCTTCGCCAGCCCGTGCCCGTCCGGCGAACCGCCGATGTCACTGCCCGTGGAGGGCGCCTGGGCCGGCAGGTCCAGGTGGAACGGGGTCGCGCCGAGCGCGACGGCCGCGGTCGCCCATGCCTCGGCGTACTCGGCCGCCTCACCGCCCTCGGTGTAGATCGCGATGTTCTCACCGGGCCGTACGTTGCACAGCTCCAGCTCGCGCCGGAAGAGGGAGAGCAGTCGAGGGACCCGCCCACTGCTCGTGGTCGTCGTCTTCACGCAGCAACCTCACGATCTCTGGATCGATGATCTGTCGTGAAGACTGTGTGTCACAGGAGGGTCACGCGTCCAAGACGGCTGCTCGATGCGACGATAGAACCGGCCTATTGACGGGAGCCGCGGCCCCGAGCTCGTGACGCTGCGACCTTCCGATCAGCGCGACACGTTTCCCAGGTCGACCGTGATGCTGCCGACGCCGAGGTAGAAGGGCGCGGGTACCGGGGGTCGCCGGAGCTGCACGAGATGCCGGAGCGCCAGCCACGGCCACCGGGGCACCGAGTGCGTCCCGGTGACGTGGACGGTCGCCCTGGTGCCGGCGGGTTCGGAGAAGGCGAGTGCGGGGCCGTAGGTGCCGCGAGCCATCCAGTTCGGGGTACCCGGGGCGTCGGTGTCGAGCAGCCGTCGCGGCGGCGACCAGTCGCGACGATCGGCGCTCGGTCGCGGTGCGGTGATCCACCACAGTCCCTGGGTGGGCAGGCCCGGTGTGGCGTGCAGGTCGGAGCCGCGGGCCAGGATCATGACCCAGCCCTCACCGCCGCGCGCCACGGCGTTGTCGAAGAAGCCCTCCGAGGAGTCGGCGAACGTCCTGGGGGGTGACCAGTCGGTGATGCCGTCGACGCTCTCGGTGCAGCGCAGCTCGTAGTCGGGCAGCTCGCCGGGGCCGATCTCGTGCGGGTTGGCCTGGTACCACATCCGGTAGCAGCCCTCGGTGTGGACCACGAAGGGTTCCAGCACGCTGGACCGGGGCGGCGTGCCCTGCAGGACGGGATCGGGGTGTCGCTGCCAGCGTCCGTCCCGGTACTCCAGGACGCCGATCGCGTACCGGCTTCGCGGGCCGTAGTGCTTCGTGGTGGCCCGCCCGGTGTAGTACAGGCGCGGCCCGTTGCCCCCCGAGGGAGGGACGTAGCTGGGGGTGTGCATGCCGGCGGCGTCCCAGCCGCGGCGTGGAGGATCGGCCGCCAGGGCCACCGCACGCCCGCGGTCGTCGACGTCGACCGACCAACGCCCGCCCGGATCGGTCCCCTCGGTGAGGGTGGCGCGGTACAGGCGGTTGCGGAAACCGGTCGAGAAGCCGCCCAGGAACATCGTCCAGCGACCGTCGATGCGGTGGACGTCCGGATCGCCGACGCCGAGCAGGCCTCGTGGTATCGGCCCGTCGATCATGTCCCACAGCACCCGCGCTGCCGGGGCGCCCTGCGCTCGCCACTGATCGACGTACGACGTCATGAGAAACGACCTCCTGATCGGAGCCGCGCGGCAGCGCGGTGACTCCCCTGTGGATCAGGTAGGTCGGTGACGCCGAACGTACCAGCCCTCATCGGCTCGTTCAACGCCGACCGGACCGACCGGCACCAGCCGGGCCCGGTTCACGTCCCGGGCTTGCGTGTGCCGCGACGGCAGGGTGTCCGATGGACCCACCGCCCCGAGAGGAGCCAACCCCGTGTCCACGACGACCGGCCCGGCCGGGAACGCGGTCGGCCGGATGAACCTGCCGCGACAACCGTGGGGGCGGCAGGATGGTGTCATGACGGAATCCCCGGCGTCGTCCGCCGGCTCGTTCCTGCCCGCGAAACCCGCACTCGTGACCGTCGACGACGATCCGAGCGTCTCCCGCGCCGTGGCCCGCGACCTGCGCCGCCGCTACGGCGAACGGTTCCGGGTGGTCCGCGCCGAGTCCGGCCAGGCCGCGCTCGACACGCTCAAGGAGATGGCCCTGCGCGGCAACGACGTCGCCGTGCTCCTGGCGGACTACCGGATGCCCGGCATGAACGGGCTGGACTTCCTGGAACACGCGATCGACCTCTACCCGGCGGCCCGCCGGGTGCTGCTCACCGCCTATGCCGACACCTCGGCGGCGATCACCGCGATCAACGTCGTCGACCTGGACCACTACCTGCTCAAGCCGTGGGACCCGCCGGAGGAGAAGCTCTACCCGGTCCTCGACGCGATGATCGAGGCCTGGGAGCGGACCGAGCGCCGGGAGGTCTGCGAGACCCGGGTGATCGGGCACCGCTGGTCCGCCCGCTCGCACGAGGTCCGCGACTTCCTGGCGCGCAACCAGGTCCCGTATCGCTGGTACCCGGTCGAGGGGCCGGAGGCGTGCCGGTTGCTGACCGCCGCGGGGGTGGACGACTCCCGGCTCCCGGTCGTGATCTCCCCGTCCGGGGAGTGCCTGGTGGCACCGGGGGAGGCCCAGCTCGCCGACCGGGTCGGGCTGGCGACGGCCCCGGCCACCGACTTCTACGATCTCGTCGTGGTCGGCGGCGGCCCCGCCGGGCTCGGCGCGAGCGTGTACGGCGCGTCCGAGGGGCTGCGCACCGTCCTGGTCGAGCGCACCGCGACCGGTGGCCAGGCCGGGCAGAGCTCCCGGATCGAGAACTACCTGGGCTTCCCGGACGGTGTGTCCGGTGCCCAGCTCACCGATCGGGCCCGCCGGCAGGCGGTCCGGCTCGGTGCCGAGGTGCTGACCACCCGCGACGTCGTCGGTCTGGAGGCGAACGGCAGCGCCCGGACCGTCCGGTTCGCCGACGGCACCGCGATCAACGCACACGCCGTCGTGCTCGCCACCGGCGTCTCCTACCGGGAGCTGACCGCGCCCGGGCTGGCCGACCTGGTCGGCCGCGGCGTGTACTACGGCTCCGCGCTGACCGAGGCGTCGGCCTGCGCCGGTGACGACGTCTACATCGTCGGCGGTGCCAACTCCGCAGGTCAGGCCGCGGTGTACTTCTCCCGCTTCGCGCGGAGCGTCACCATCCTGGTGCGCGGCCCTGGCCTGCAGGCCTCCATGTCGCAGTACCTCATCGAGCAGATCGAGGGGATCGACGCGATCACGGTCCGCACCGGCACCGAGGTCGTCGAGGCCACCGGTGGCGAGCGCCTGGAGAAGCTCACCCTGCGCGACCGGGGGAGCGGCGAGACCGAGACGGTGGACGCGGGCTACCTGTTCGTCTTCATCGGCGCCAGCCCGCGGACCGAGTGGCTGGGCGAGCGGATCCGGCGTGACGAGGGCGGGTTCGTGCTCGCCGGCCCGGATCTGGTGGTGGACGGCAGGCGTCCGGCGGGCTGGAACGTCGATCGGGACCCGTTGCACCTGGAGACGAGCCTGCCCGGGGTGTTCGTCGCCGGCGACGTGCGGGCCGAGTCGGTCAAGCGGGTCGCGTCCGCCGTCGGCGACGGGGCGATGGCCGTGTCCCTCGTCCACCGCTACCTGGAGAACCCGTCATGACCGAGCCCACGCCGACCACCTGCGACCCGGACGAGCTGCGCACCCTGTTCCTGTTCGAGAAGCTGACCGACGAGCAGCTGGCCGCGCTCTGCGGGTGGGGCCGGGTCGAGGTGCACCAGCCCGGCCCGGTCTAC
Source organism: Pseudonocardia sp. NPDC049635 (assembly GCF_040659795.1). NCBI lineage: Bacteria > Bacillati > Actinomycetota > Actinomycetes > Pseudonocardiales > Pseudonocardiaceae > Pseudonocardia > Pseudonocardia sp. NPDC049635. The sequence goes on along the minus strand of NZ_JBFAON010000003.1, from coordinate 85,961 downwards.
ACCGAGGGCGAGCCGGCGACCTGCTTCTTCGTGCTGATCGAGGGCACGGTGGTGCTGCACCGCCGCTCCGGCGGCGAGGACGTCGAGGTGGAGCGGACCTCCCAGCGCGGCGTGTATGCCGGGGCCTGGACCGCCTATCTCGGGGACCGGGTCCCGCAGGTGTACGGCAACTCGTTGCGGGTTACCGTGCCCTCCCGGTTCTTCGTGCTCGACGCGGACAAGCTCGGGATACTCATGCAGGAGTGGTTCCCGATGGCGCTGCACCTGCTCGAAGGGCTGTTCTTCGGGATCAGGAACAGTCAGCAGGTGGTCGACCAGCGGGAGCGCCTGCTGGCGCTGGGGTCGCTGTCGGCCGGTCTGACCCACGAGCTCAACAACCCGGCCGCGGCCGCCGTGCGGGCCACCGCCACGCTGCGCGAACGGGTCGCCGCGATGCGGCACAAGCTCGGCCTGATCGCGGCCGGCTCCTACCAGCGGGCCGATCTCGAGACCCTGATGCGACTGCAGGAGGACGCGGCCGACCGGGTCGGCAAGGCCCCCGACCTGAGCCCGATCGAGGCGGGTGACGCCGAGGACGCCGTCGGCGAGTGGCTGGAGGAGCAGGGGATCGCGGGCGCCTGGGACGTCGCACCGAACTTCGCCGCCGCCGGGATCGACGTCGACTGGCTGGAGCAGGTCCGGGCGAGCGTGCCCGGACCGACCCTGGAGAGCGCGGTCCGCTGGCTGAACTACACGGTCGAGACCGAACTGCTGATGAACGAGATCGCGGACTCGACCACCCGGATGTCGACCCTGGTCGGCGCCGCGAAGCAGTACTCGCAGATGGACCGGGCGCCGTACCAGACCGTCGACGTGCACGAGCTGCTCAAGTCCACACTGGTCATGCTGTCCGGCAAGCTCGACGGCATCACCGTGGTCAAGGACTTCGACCGCACCCTGCCGGAGGTCTCGGTCTACGCCGCCGAGCTGAACCAGGTGTGGACCAACCTGATCGTCAACGCGGTGCAGGCGATGGGCGGCGACGGCACGCTCACCGTGCGCACCGGGCGGGACGGCGACTGGCTTCTGGTCGAGGTCGCCGACACCGGCCCCGGCGTGCCGGAGGAGATCCGCTCCCGGATCTTCGAACCGTTCTTCACCACCAAGGCCGTCGGCGAGGGCACCGGGCTCGGCCTGGACATCTCCTGGCGGATCGTGGTGCGCCGGCACCACGGCGACCTGCGGGTGCTCTCCGAACCGGGGAACACCCGCTTCCAGGTGCTGCTGCCGTTCGAGGTGGCCGAGCCGGCGGACTGACGGCGCCGGCCCGTCCGGCCGGCCCGTCCGGCCGGCCATGAGACCTCCGGGCCCGCGGTGTTGACTCACCGGCACGGCAGCCACCCGGGTGCCCGGCCGAGAAACCGGAAGGAACACGATGAGCAGAACCGACGGGCTCACCACCGAGGACGTCGAGTTCCTCGCCCGCCCCCTCCTCGGGATGCTGGCCGTCGCCGGTGCGGCGGACCCGCCGCAGCCCCGGCCGGTCTGGTTCGAGGTCGGCCCGGACCGCACGATCCAGCTGTTCAGCCTGCGCAGCTCGCCGAGGATGCGCCGGCTCGACCGTGATCCGCGCGCCTCGCTGCTCGTCCCGGCCCCGGTCGGGGAACGCGAGCGGTGGGTCGCCGTGACCGGTCGCACCACGGTGCACGAGGACGGGGTGGACGAGCTCGTCACCCGGCTCGCGGGCCGCTACTGGGACCTCGACGAGCGGGCGGACGACCTCGCCGAGATCCGCGCCGCGGACAACGTGCGCGTGGTGCTGCACCCGGAGTCGGTCTCACGGACCTCGTTCTGAACTGCGGTGCCGAGGCGTGCACGTGCGGTGACGGTCACCCTCGGCGCCACGGGTCGGGCGAGTGGCGCTCACCGCGACCGGGGCACGATGGGCGACATCGATCATGTTGTGCGACACGAGGGGTCGAATTGCGGTGCCCTGTCGTCGGGTCGCGCGTTGACCAGGTATGAACGCCGACGCCGACGCCCTGACCGCGCCGATCCTCGGCCGCGCCGACATCGAGTCGCTGCGCCGTTCCGGCCCCCGCCACCGGCGGCACGACGAACCCGCGGCCGCGACCCGGCACCCCGCCGGGCCCGCTCCCTCGCCCGCCTGGCCCTGGTTGGCGCTCGTCGTGCTCGGGAACCTCGTCGTGCTGGGCATGCTCGTGCTCGTCGTGCTCTGGACCTGACCCTCGGGCAGGGCCCGCCGATCGCGGCCCGCGCCGATCCTTGTGCCCCGGTTCACGACGGGGGAGAGTCGCGGAGCAGGCCCGCGGCGTCGAGGAGCAGAGGATCAATGGCGATCGAGAACCCCTACTACACGCACGAGTTCCACGGTGACTACGACCTGATCAGCCTCGGGGAGTTCGCCCTGGAGGAGGGCGGGGTGATCCCTGACCTGAACCTCGCCGTCGCCACCTTCGGCACGCTGAACGAGGCCAGGGACAACGCGATCCTGGTGACGACGTGGTACTCGGGAACCCACCAGATCTTCCGCGACGTCTACATCGGGCCAGACCGGGCGCTGAACCCGGACCGCTACTTCATCGTCGTGATCAACCAGATCGGCAACGGGCTGTCCACCAGCCCGCACAACGCCGCCGGCGCGAACGCCGGGATCGCGATGTCGCGGTTCCCGCACGTGCGGATCGGCGACGACGTCCGCGCCCAGGAGCGGCTGCTGCGCGAGCACTTCGGCATCGAGACGCTGCAGCTGGTCGTCGGCGGGTCGATGGGGGCCCAGCAGACCTACGAGTGGATGGTGCGCTTCCCCGGCAGGGTCAAGCGCGCCGCCCCGATCGCGGGCACCGCGCAGAACACGCCGCACGACTTCCTCTACACCAAGGCCCTGGTCGAGGCGATCACCTCCGATCCCGGCTTCAAGGGTGGCGAGTACTCCTCGAACACCGACGTCGTCGACGGGCTCAAGCGGCACGCCGGCATCTGGGCGGTCATGGGCTTCTCCACCGAGTTCTGGAAGCAGGAGCTGTGGCGGGGGCTGGAGTTCGAGTCGAAGGAACAGTTCGTCGAGGGGTTCCTGGAGCCCTACTTCACCCAGATGGATCCCAACGACCTGCTCTGCATGGCCTGGAAGTGGCAGCGCGGTGACGTCGCCCGGCACACCGGCGGTGACCTGGAGGCGGCGCTGGGCCGCAACACGGCCGTCGCCCGGATCATGCCGATCAACGAGGACATGTTCTTCCCGGTCCGCGACCACGAGGCCGAGCTGGAACTCACCCCGCACGCCACGATCCGGGTGATCGACGACCTGCTCGGGCACCTCGCCCTGTTCGGTGTCTCGCCGACCTACATCGGGCAGATCGACCATCACCTCCAGGAACTGCTCGACACCGAGGTGTGATGGCCGGCGACGGGGTGGCGGACCTGGTCGCGGTCGAGTCGGCGCGCCGCAGCTTCCTCGGGGCGGGCCGGTTCGGTCCGTCGCCCGCGGTGCGCCCCGAGGTGCTCCGCTCCTGGGAGCGTTCGAAACTCGGCGAACCGGTCTTCGCCGGGCACGAGAACGCCGGGTCGGCGGTCGTCGAGGCCGCCGAGGCGTTCGCCGGGTTCCTGGCGCTCACCCCGGACCTGCCGTTCTCGCTGGCCCTGGTCGGCGGGGACGGGGTGCTGCGGGTCCGCCGGGACGGCGACGACGACCTCGCCGCACTGCTGGACGCCGTCCTGCTCACGCCCGGGTTCCGGATCGCCGAGGACGTCGTCGGCACGACCGCCGCCGCACTCGCCCCGCACACCGGCGGTGCGGCGCGCGTCGACGGTCCCGAGCACCTGCATCCGGACCTCACCTGGCTGGCGGAGGCCGCCGCCGTCGTCACCGGGGACGGCGGGGGGCCGGACGACGTCGTCGTCGTCCTCGGGCACGTGAGCGTGCCGCCCGGTGAGCTGGGGCTCGCCCTCGCCCGGGCGCTCGCCGCGGAGGTCGGCGCGCTCGTCCGGGGCCGCCGCACCCGGCTGGCCAGGGCGGTGCACGACAGTTACGCCGCCGCCGAGGCCGCAGGTCACACCTGGGTGCTCGCCACCGACGGCGCGTTCCTGCTCAGCTCACCGGGGGTGCGCCGGATGCCCGCCGCGGACCAGCAGGTGCTCGGTGATCTCGCGATCGGCGGCGCCGTGCTGTGCGAGGACGGTCCGCGGCACACCGACCTGCCGTCCGGGCGGTGCGCGCAGATCGCCGTGACCCCGGTGCCGGGGGGTGGTTGCGTGGTCGCCGGCGGGCCGGTCGACGAGTCCCGGGCCGCCGTCGTCCCGGAGGCGGTGCGGCGGCAGGGCTCGCACGTCGCCCCGACCGGGCGCCGTGACTACGCCGCCGACCTGCGCGACGGCGAGGGCCGCACCCACTCCGAGGCCCGTCGCCGCGCCAACCGCGAGCTGCTCAGCCCCTACCTGCGGGCCCGGCACGAGGTCGCCGCGGCGATCGGCCAGGGCCGCCACCAGTTGCTCGTCGGGGAGGCCGGGTCCGGGAAGCGGACGCTGGCCGTCGAACAGTTCCGCCGCGCACACCCGCGAGGCCGGACCCGGATCGTCGACTGCGCCACGATCGGCAACGGCGGCCCCGACCCGCTCGCCGGCGTCGCCCGCGATCCGGGGGACCGGTCGCAGCTGTTGGTGCTGTCCCAGATGAACCTGCTCGGGCCGGTCGCCGCGCGCCGGCTCGACGAGTCGCTGCGCACCCTGGTGGCGATGCCGGGGCCGCTGGTCGTGGCCGGCTGCGTGGACTCCGCCTCGGTGGACGCGACCCGCCCCTACGGACTGCTGCTCCGCCACTTCCACGAGACCGTCCGGGTCCCGGCGTTGCGCTACCGCGCCGACGAGCTCGGCGACATCGCGCTGTCGATCCTGCACTCGCTCTCCGGCGGCCGCTCGCTCCGGTTGTCGTTGCAGGTCGTGCGGGTCCTGGAGGGGTACGCCTGGCCGGGGAACCTGCGCGAGCTGACCGACGTCCTGCGCTACGTCGTGGCCCGCAAGCCGATCGGCGTGATCCAGGCGCCGGACCTGCCCGCGTCCTGCTTCACCGGCCGGGCCCCACGGATGTCGATGCTCGAGGCCGCCCAGTGCGACGCGATCATCCAGGCGCTCTACGAGTCGCGCGGCAACCGCTACAAGGCCGCCGAGATGCTCGGGCTCGCCCGTTCGTCGCTGTACCGCAAGATCGACGCCTTCGGGATCAGCTACATCGGCTGAGAGTGTCCCGATCCCGGGACGACCGGCCCTGCGGCCGGGCCGTCCACCCGCGGGATAGTCCTATATCGCGACACTCGAATGTGTTTCGGGTCACTAGCGTCCATGACGCCGGACAACGAAACCCGCTCACCGACACGCGGAGGCAGCAGATGAAGGCACTCGTCTACCACGGCCCGGACAACAAGGCATGGGAGGACGTCCCGGACGCGGCCGTCCAGGACCCGACCGACGTCGTCGTCAAGGTCGACACCACCACCATCTGCGGTACCGACCTGCACATCCTCCAGGGTGACGTCCCTGCGGTCACCGACGGCCGGATCCTCGGTCACGAGGCGGTCGGCACCATCACCGCGGTCGGTGACGCGGTCAGCGGGTTCTCGGTCGGTGACCGGGTGCTCGTCCCGGCGATCACCAAGTGCGGCCGCTGCGCGTACTGCCAGCGCGGGATGCCGTCGCACTGCCAGACCGTCGGCGGCATCGGCTGGATCTTCGGGCACCTGATCGACGGGACCCAGGCCGAGTACGTCCGGGTGCCCTACGCCGACACCTCGCTCTACGCGGTACCGCAGGGCGTCACCGACGAGCAGGCGATCTTCCTGGCCGACTCGCTGCCCACCGGGTACGAGGTGGGTGTGCTGGCCGGCAACGTCCGCCCCGGTGACACCGTGGCCGTCGTGGGGGCCGGTGCGGTCGGACTGTCCGCGGTGCTCACGACCGGATTGTGGGGCGCGTCGAAGGTGATCGCCATCGACTCCAACAAGTTCCGGCTGGAGAAGGCGCTCGAGTTCGGCGCGACCGACGCGGTCGAGGTCGGGCCCGGCACCGTCGGGGACGTGACGGCGCTGACCGACGGGCTCGGCGTGGACGTCGCCATCGAGGCGGTCGGCTACCCGGAGACCCTGCTGACGGCCGCATCGCTGGTGCGACCCGGCGGCACCATCGCCAACGTCGGCGTGCACGGCACCCCGGTGGAGCTGCCGATGCAGGACATGTGGATCTCGAACGTCACGCTGACCATGGGGCTGGTCGACACCGTCTCCATCCCGACGCTGCTGAAGATGGTGGCCGGCGGGCGGATCCCGGCCGAGAAGATGGGGACGCACGAGTTCACCTTCGACCAGATCGACGAGGCCTACGACGTCTTCAAGAACGCGGCCGCCAACCAGGCGCTGAAGGTCGTCATCCGGCCCTGAGCCCCCGTCGGCCGCGGCGCCGGGCCCGGCTCGGCCAGGTGGCCCGGTCTGCCCGGGCACCGCGGCCTGGCCGGGTCACGGCGGTGGCCGCAGCACCGTCGTCCCGTGCCGATGCGGGCGGATCCGTTCGTGTCCGGGCGTATCTGCTGCGGGGACGGGCCGGGACCGGCATGATCCGCGGCCGTGACCACACCGCTGGAGCAGGCCTTCCGGGCCGCTCACGAGGACCTGCCGCGCGAGGCCCCCGGATCGGAGGGGACGACGGCGCTGCTGCTGCAACTCGTCGGGCGGCTGCCGGAGGCACCGCGGATCGTCGACATCGGCAGTGGTACCGGGCCGGCGACGCTGGCGCTGGCCGCCGCGACCGGCGGTGAGGTCGTCGCCGTCGACGCGTACGAGCCCTACCTGCACCGGCTGCAGGCGCGCGCCGCGATCTCCGGGCTCGGCGAACGGGTCCGCCCGCTCGTCGCGTCGATGGACGACCTGCCACTGCCCGACGGCGCGGCCGACCTGGTGTGGGCGGAGGGCTCAGCGTACATCATGGGGTTCGACGCGGCCCTGGCGTCCTGGCGCCGGCTGCTCGCACCCGGCGGTGCACTGGTGCTCACCGAGGCCGAGTGGACGACGACCGACCCGTCGCCGGGCGCGAGGGAGTTCTGGGACGCCGGGTACCCGGCGATGCGGACGACGGCCGGCAACGTCGCCGCCGCACAGCAGGCCGGGTACACGGTGCACGCCGCCTACCTGCTCCCGGACAGCGACTGGGACTCCTACTACCGCCCGCTTGCCGCGCGGCTGGAGCTGCTCCGGGCCGACGGCGTCGATCCCGGTGTGCTCGACGAGGTCGGGCGGGAGATCCGGATCCGCGAGGAGTTCGGGTCGGAGTTCGGCTACACCGGCTACGTGCTGCGCCCCCGCTGACCGCACGACCGGCACCCACGCCCGGCACCGTGCTGACCTCGTGCCGCGGCGGTCCCGGCGGCGATGTGGCAGCCACCGGGGCCGCCCATGGCCGAGCGGATCAGGACAGCGCGTCGGCGAAGATCGGAACGGCGTTGTCGATCGCGTACCGGGTCGACAGGACCGAACCGGCGGAGAACGCCTGGACCACGCCCTCGTCGTCCAGGATCAGCAGGTTGCCCGCCCGGGCCGACGGGATCTGGTTCAGCACCGGGTCCTCGCGGAGCGGGGTGGCGTCACCACCGATCGGGAACATCACCGTCAGGTCGGCGCTGAGCTGCTCGATCTGCTCGCGGGCAAGCTCGATGAAGAAGGTGTCACCGGCCTGGGCCTGGATCTCAGGCTTGTTGACGAACCCGAGGCTCTCCATGAAGTCGACCCGGGCGTCACCCCGGACGTAGCCGCCGTACTGGTCGCTGAAGTAGGCGCCGACCGCCACCGTCTTGCCCTCGAACTCCGGGTGAGCGGCCCGGGCGTCGGCGAAGGCCTGCTCGACCTCGGCGATCTGGCGGGCGCCCTCCTCCTGCTTGCCGAGCGCCGCGGCGACCATCTCGGTCTGCTGGACCCACGTCGTGCCGTAGGCGACGACACCGGGCGGCGGCGACACGGTCGGAGCGATCTTGGACAGCTCGTCGTGCTTCTCGCGGCTGTTGTCCGACCGGGTGTTGAGGATCAGGTCCGGTTCGAGCGAGGAGATCTGCTCGTAGCTGAGCTCCAGCGTGCCGAGGATGGTCGGTGGCTCGGTGACCAGGTCGTCCGCCCACGGACCGACACCGTTGCCGCCGAACGGGATCCAGTCACTGACGCCGACCGGTTGGACCCCGAGGGCCAGCGCGGCCTCGGCGTCGGACCAGCCGAGGGCGACCACCCGCTGCGGGTCGGCGGGAACGGTCACCGGGCCGAACATCGTCTCGATCGTCGCCCCCTCGGCTGCCTGTTCCTCCTCGACCTGCCCGCACCCGGCCAGGACGAGCAGTCCCGCGAGCAGTGCCGCCACACCTGTCGCCAGGCGTCGTCGCTGGAACGTCATGCTGTGTTCTCCACTTCGTTCGTGCTGGTCCGTGCGGTTGCGGCCGAGACGTGGTGCCGCCCGATCGGCACGATCATGGGTGTTCCGGACACGGGGTCGCGCAGGACGTCCGCCTTCATCCGGAACACCTCCTCGATCATGCCCGGGGTGACGATCTCGGACGGGCTGCCCTCCGCGAGGATCGCCCCGGCGCGCATCGCGACGAGATGGTCGGCGTACCGGCAGGCCAGGTTCAGGTCGTGCAGGACGACCGCGATGGTCGTTCCCGACCGGCGGTTCAGGTCGGTCAGCAGGTCCAGCAGCTCGACCTGGTTGGCGAGGTCGAGGTAGGTCGTCGGCTCGTCGAGCAGGAGCAAATCGGTGCGCTGCGCGAGGGCCATCGCGATCCACACGCGTTGCCGCTGGCCCCCGGAGAGCTGGTCGACCGGACGGTCGGCGAGCTCCCCGGTCGAGGTCACGGCCAGCGCCTCGGCGACGGCCGCGTCGTCCTCGGCCGTCCACTTCCGGAACCAACCCTGATGCGGGTACCGGCCGCGACTGACCAGGTCGGTCACGGTGATCCCGTCGGGGGCGACCGGTGCCTGCGGCAGGATGCCGAGCACGGTCGCGACCTCCCGGTTCGGGATCCCGGAGATGTCGCGCCCGTCGAGATAGACGCTCCCGTCGGCGGGCGCCAGCAGGCGGGCCAGCGCCCGCAACAGGGTGGACTTGCCGCAACCGTTCGGGCCGATGATCATCGTGACGGCGCCGGTGGGGACGTCGAGGCTGAGGTCCTTCACGACCTCACGCCGGTCGTAGGCGAGGCGGAGGTGCTCGGCGCGCAGCGTGTGGCGGGGGGCGCCGTCCTGGTCCGGGGTCATCGGTCATCCTCCTCGGCCGGCACGGTTCATCGTCGCCAGCTGGAACAGCAGGTAGGGCGCGCCGATCGCACCGGTGAGCACGCCGACGGGAAGTAACGGAAGGCCGGGGGTGTGCTGGGCGAGGAAATCCGCGACCAGCACGATCAGGGCGCCGACGAGCGCGGAGGGCAGCAGCGCGGGGCCGCCGTCCCTGGCGAGGCGTCGGCCGATCGGCCCGGCGAGCAGCGCGACGAAGGCGATCGGTCCGCTCGCGGCGGTCGCCACGCCGGCGATGGCGACTGCGCCGAGCAGCAGGCCGAGCCGGGCCTGCTGCACCGGTACACCCAGCCCGCGGGCCGCGTCGTCGCCCATGCCGAGCAGCCCGAGCACCCGGGCCAGCACCGCGGTCACCGGGACGAGGACGGCCAGCGCGATCGCCAGCGGGACCGCCTGCGACCAGTTCCGGCCGTTGAGGCTCCCGCTGATCCAGACCAGAGCGTCCGACGCGCTGGTGACCTGGGCGCGGGTCATGAAGTAGCTGATCACGCTCATGAGCAGCGCCGCCAGGCCGATCCCGACCAGGATCAGCCGGTATCCGGTGACCCCGTTCCGCCAGGCCAGCAGGTACATCGCGGCTGCGGTGAGCAACGCCCCGGCGAGTGCGACCGCGGAGATGCCGAGGCCGTCCAGACCGAACAGGATGATCCCCAGCACCGCCGCGGCGCTCGCCCCGGTGCTGATGCCGATGACGTCCGGGCTGGCCAGCGGGTTGCCGAGCAGGCTCTGGATGACGGTCCCCGACAGCCCGAAGCCGATCCCGACGAGCACGGCCGTCACCACCCGTGGCAGGCGGAGCTCCAGGATCACGTAGTTGGTGCTGCGGCTGCCCTGTCCGGCGAGGGTGGACAGGACGTCCGGCAGCGGTATGACGGACTCGCCGACGCAGAGGGAGACCGCGGCGACGAGCAGTACGCCGGCGCCGAGCGAGAGGCCGACCCCGATCCGGCGGGTGCGCGCGCTCGCCCGGCTGCGCAGCACGGCGGCCAGCTCACGAGCGCCGAGCTCGTCCCCGGTGGGGCCGGTGCGGGGGGTGTCGTCGACGCTCACAGGCTGCTCACCCGTCGTCCGCGCACGAGCGCGATGAACACCGGGGCGCCCACCACCGCGGTGAGGATCCCGACCTGGACCTCGCCCGGCCGGGCGATGATCCGGCCGAGCACGTCGGCGCCGACGACCAGCACCGGCGCGAGCAGTGCAGCGTAGGGGAGCAGCCAGCGGTTGTCCGGTCCCGCGACGAGCCGGGCGAGCTGCGGTATCGCGAGACCGACGAACCCGATCGGCCCGGCCGCGGCGGTGGCCGCCCCGCACAACAGGACCACCGCGGCACCGGCGATCACCCGGGCCCGGGTGATGTTCTGGCCGAGCGCCCGGGCCATGTCGTCGCCCAGGGCGAGCGTGTTCAACAGCCCGCCGGAGAACAGCGCCACGACGGCGCCAACCGCGATGAAGGGCAGGACCGAGGTCACGACCTCCCAGTCCCGGCCCGCCAGCGAGCCGACCTGCCAGAGCCGGAACTGCTCGAAGGCGTCGGAGTTGGTGAGCAGCACGGCGGTGGTGAAGGAGACGAAGGCGGCGTTCGCGGCGGCGCCGGCGAGCGCCAGCTTGATCGGGGTCGCGCCTTCGCGGCCGAGCGACGAGACGCCGTAGACGACGACGGCCGCGACGGCCGCGCCGATGAAGCCGAACCACACGTACCCGGTCAGGGTGGTGAGACCGAAGGCGGTGATGCCGACGACCACGAGCAGCGACGCCCCGGCGTTGATGCCGAGCACCCCCGGGTCGGCGAGCGGGTTGCGGGCGACCGCCTGCATGACCGTGCCGGCCAGACCCAGTGCCAGACCGGCGAGCAGACCCAGGATCGTGCGCGGGACCCGCTCGAGCCGCACGAACAGGTGATCGTTGTTCGTGGGGTCGAACGCGGCGAAGGCGTCGACCACGGTGGGGACCGGTATCGGCTTGGCGCCGACCGTCACGCTCAGCACGCAGACGGCGAGCAGGAGCAGGGCGGAGGCGACGAGACCGCCGGCCCGGCGGCCCGTCCCGGCCCCTCGGCGATCCCCTCCGACGCCGGGCGCCGCCGGGCTGGTCACAGCGCTCACTCCCGCCCACCTCCCCCTCCGGACGTCCACCGCGGGCTGCAACCGTCCGCTTAGCGTTGGCTAACCTATGACCTGGTTTCGTGGCAGGCAAGCTGATGAGTTCGCCGAGACGAGATCGAGACGTCCGGACGGCCGGGTGGTGCGGGTCGCCGCCGGGACGGTCGTCGTCCTGGGTCGCCCCTCCGCCGAAGGGATGACCGCGGAGCGTGTGCGGTGACCATCTGTCACCGCACCCTGCGCCATCAGGGTTACAATCCGCTTGTGATTCAGGTCCCGACCCCGGCCGTCGCCGGGCTCCTGCTGCGCGCGCTTCCGCCCGGGGTGCGCCGGGACGCGCACGTCGCCATGCAAGCGCTGGCCCCGTGGGGTGCGGTGTCCGCCCAGCTCGTGCAGGACGCCGGTGGTGGGGTCGCCGATCACGACGTGCACGTCGACGGTGACCCGGTGCAGATCCCCTACCGGGTGGCGTTCCCGTGGCCCGCGCGGGCCCACCTGAGTCGGTTGAGCCCTCGGCGGCAGGCCGTCGTCGCCGCCTGGATGTCCCGCAACGAGAACGCGGGGCTGCGTCAACGTGCGGTCCGTGAGCTGTTCGGGTTCGACGAGGCGTGGATCGTCCCGTTCGTCGTGCAGTTGTGCGGGGAGTACGTCCACGAGATCGGGGCCGACATCGAGGGCTTCGTCCGCGGCGGGCTCCCGCGGCGCCCCGAGCTCCGGGACGCCTTCGCCCGGTTCGTCCGCGACAACCCGCGGTACATCGCGACCACCCGGCTCCGGGCGGTCGCCTTCCGCGATCTCGACCATCGATGGCCGCACCGGCACGACCGCGACCACGGGTACCCGCAGATCGCTGCGCTCGACGCCCTCGTCGAACTGGCCCACCGGGGCGGTGACCGGTCGGGCGGATCCTCCGCCGCCCGGCTCGCCGTCGCCGTCTGACCGGGCTCAGCAGGTCAGCGCCGCGATCCCCCGGTCGAGCACGACGTCGGCGCCGACCGCTGTGCGGAAGGTGACCTGGTCGCCCGTCCGCCAGATCGACACCGTCAGCTCCTGGCCGGGCAGGACCGGCCGGGTGAACCGGGCATCCATCCCGCGCAGTGCCGCCGCGTCCCCGTCGCAGACGGTGGCGACCAGCGCCCGCGCGGTGAAGCCGTAGGTGCACATGCCGTGCAGGATCGGCCGGTCGAAACCGCCCTTCGCGGCGAACTCCGGGTCGGAGTGCAGCGGATTGCGGTCCCCGGTCAGCCGGTACAGCAGGGCCTGGCCGGGGGAGGTCCGGTAGGCCACGACGTGGTCGGGGGCCCGCTGCGGCACGGGATTGTCCGGCCGTGTGCCGCGGCGACCGCCGAACCCGCCCTCGCCGCCGATGAACACCGACCGCACGGTGGACAGCAGCGGCGCACCGGTCTCCGCGTCGACCGCCTCGGCCTCGGTCCGCACCAGCGCCCCGGAGCCCTTGTCCAACACCTCGGTGACCGTCGAGGTCACCCGGGCCCGGCCCTGCACCGGCAGCGGCGCGGCGAGGGTGAACGACTGCTCGGCGTGCACCAGCCTGGGCGGGTCGATGTCGCCGAGATCGACCCGGGCGTGGCGCGTCACCAGCTCGGCGAACGAGGGCAGCACCACCGTGCGGACCCCGGCGGTGTTCTCCGTGGTCAGTGCCAACTCGGAGGCCGGGTCCTCGGCGCCGGCGCCGACGGCGACCGCGTAGAGGAGCGCGTCGTCGCGTGACCACGCGAAGTTGACCGGCTCGCACTGCGTGCCCTCGAGGTCGGGGGCCAGGGCCATGGGGAGTCTCCTTCGACGGTCCACCGTGGCGAGAACCTATCTCGCGCGGTGCCCGCCACCCAACCCCTGCCGGCCCGGCTGACACACTGGGTCGTCCTCGGACGAGCACGTCCGAGGGAACCGAGCACGCGGGGGACGTGAGGCGTAGTGACGGCATCACCGGAGGCGATCGAGCTGACGAAGGTGGCCGCGGCCGCCGCGGCGGACAAGAAGGCCGCCGACATCATCGCCCTCGACGTGTCCGAGCAGCTGGTGATCACCGACTGCTTCGTGCTGGCCTCGGCGCAGAACGAGCGCCAGGTCCAGGCGATCGTGGACGCCGTCGAGGAGAAGCTGCGCGAGCGCGGCAGCAAGCCCACGCGACGCGAGGGCGACGCCGACAACGGCTGGGTGCTGCTGGACTTCACCGACATCGTCGTGCACGTGATGCACACCGAGCAGCGCGGCTTCTACGGGCTGGACCGGCTGTGGAAGGACTGCCCGACCATCGAGGTCCCGCGGGCACAGCCACCGGGTGACGACGAGGACGACGCGGGATGACGCTGCGGCGGATCACACTGCTCCGGCACGGCCAGACCGGATACAACGCCGGTGGCCGGATGCAGGGACACCTCGACACCCAGCTGACCGACGAGGGGCGGGCACAGGCCGCCGCCGTGGCGCCGCTGCTCGCCGACGTGGCGTTCGACCGGATCATCACCTCGGACCTGAGTCGCGCCTACGACACCGCGATGGTCGTCGCCGGTGCGACGGGCCTGCCGGTGTCGGTGGACAAACGGCTTCGCGAGACCCACCTGGGTGACTGGCAGGGCCGCACCGTCGACGAGATAGCGGCCAGCGATCCGGGTGCGATCGCCCTGTGGCGGTCGGACCCGCGGTGGGCGCCACCGGGCGGCGAGTCCCGGGTGGACGTCGTCGCCCGGTCGCTGCCGGTCGTGGCCGAACTGGACCTCGAGTACGCCGACGACCCGGTGGAACGTTCGGTGCTGCTCGTCGCGCACGGCGGGATGATCGCCGGGATGGTGTGCGGGTTGCTCGACCTGCCGGAGTCGGCATGGCCGGTGATCGGCGGCATGGGCAACGCGAAGTGGGCCGTGGTGGCCCGTCGCGACGACCATCCGCGCTGGCGGTTGTCGGGGTACAACATCGGTGCCTGACCTCCTGGTCGTCGCCGACTCGCTGGCCTTCCACGGTCCGGACCGGCCCTACCCGGCGGACGAGGCACGGTTGTGGCCGAACGTCGCCGCCGGCCACCTCGGTGGGGGTGTGGAGCTCGTCGCGAGGGCCGGCTGGACCGCCCGGCACGCCTGGGCCGCGATCACCGGTGACCCGCGGGTGTGGGCGGCGTTGCCCCGGGTGGACGCCGTCGTGCTCGGAGTGTCCGGGATGGACTCGCTGCCCTCGCCGCTGCCGACCGCGCTGCGCGAGCTCATCCCGGTCCTGCGGCCACCGTCGCTACGCCGGCTCGTACGCTCGGGCTACCGGCGTGCGCAGCCGCTGCTCGCGCCCGCGCTGGCCCGGCTGCCCGGTGGCGGGCCCGCGACGCTCCCGCCCCGGCTCACCGTGCAGTACCTCGAACGCTGCCGGGCGGGGGTGCACGCGCTGCGACCGGAGCTACCGGTGGTGGCGATGCTGCCGTCGGTGCACCGGGCCGCCGACTACGGGCTGGCCCACCCGCACCGGGCGGCCACCGAGGCCGCGATTCGGGCCTGGGCTGCCGCCGCGCCCGCCGTGTCCCTGCTCGACGTGGCATCGCTGGTCGCCGCCCACGTGCTCGGCGGGCACGGCAACCCGGACGGGATGCACTGGGGCTGGGCAGCACACCGCGACGTCGGTACGGCGCTCGCCGCCGTCGTCGCCGGGAGCCCGGCCGGAACGGGCGCACCGTCGTGAGCAGGCTGCTCGGCATCGACCTCGGCACCACCTCGGTGAAGGCGGCGGTGTTCACCGGCGACGGCCACCGGGTGGCCGCGGCGACCCGCAGGCACCCCACCCACCGCCCCCGGCCGGGATGGGCCGAGCAGGATCCC
The DNA here is from genome assembly GCF_040659795.1 of Pseudonocardia sp. NPDC049635. Classification (NCBI taxonomy): domain Bacteria; kingdom Bacillati; phylum Actinomycetota; class Actinomycetes; order Pseudonocardiales; family Pseudonocardiaceae; genus Pseudonocardia; species Pseudonocardia sp. NPDC049635. The sequence continues at coordinate 70,733 of NZ_JBFAON010000003.1, read as the reverse complement.
GCGGACTGGTGGCGCGGGCTGACCGGTGCCCTCGCCGAGCTGGAGGCGTCCGGGGCGCTGGGCGGCCTCACCGCGGTCGGGTTGTGCGCGCAGGTCAACACCCATCTCGTCGCCGACGCCGCTGGTACGCCGTTGCACCCGGCGATCACCTGGCAGGACGGCCGCTGTGCCGAGGCCGCGGCCGCCCTGACCGACCGGCTGGCTCCGGCGGACCGGGCCCGCGTGCGCGGCGGGCTCGGAACCATCGACGCCTCCCATCCCGTCGCCCGCGCGGCATGGCTGCAGGCCCATCGCCCCGACGTGTGGCGGCGAACCGAGCAGCTGCTGGCGCCGAAGGACTGGTTCCTGGCCCGGTTGACCGGACGGGCCGTCGCGGACCCGCTCTCCTCGATCGGCCTGGTCGGTCCGGACGGTGACCACCCGGACTGGCTGGACCTGCTCGTCCCCGGGCTGCGCGGACTGCTGCCGGCACTGGCCGATCCGGCGTCGGTGGCGGGGGAGACCACCGGGTCGGGCGGCCTGCCACCGGGGCTGCCCGTCGCCGTCGGGACGATGGACGCCTGGTCGGCGCTGCTCGGCGGCGGTATCGCCGCCCCCGGTGACGCGATCGACGTGGCCGGTACCTCTGAGGTGGTGGCCGTCGCGGCGACACCCGGCGCCGGTGCGCCCGGGATCGTCACCTTCCCGACCTGGCGCGGGCTGCACGTGCACGCCGGACCGACACAGGCCGGTGGCGACGCACTGAACTGGGCGTGCTCCGCGCTGGGCGGTACCGCCGAGGAACTGCTCGCCGCCGCGGCGACCGCGCAGCCGGGGGCGGTGCTGTTCCTCCCGCAGCTCGCCGGGGAACGGGCCCCGCTGTGGGACCCGCACCTGCGTGCCCACTGGCTCGGCGCCGGCTTCGGGACCGGGCGGGCCGAGCTGGCGCGAGCCGTGCTGGAAGGGGTCGCCCACGCCGCCCGGCACGTGCTCGACGCGCTGGAGGCCGCCGCCGGTCGGCCCGTTCCCGCACTCGCCGTGTGCGGTGGCGGGGCGAACAGCGACCTGTGGTGCCAGGTGAAGGCCGACGTGCTGGGCCGGCCGATGCGCCGCACCGCGGAACGCGAGGCCGGGTTGCTCGGCGCCGCCATGCTCGCCGGGATGGCCGTCGGTGCCGGTGACTCGGTGCCGGAGCTCGCGGCGCGGATGGTGCGGGTGGACCGCGAGTTCGAACCCGACCCGCGGGCCCGGGAACGGCTCGACGACGCCCACGGCCGGTACCTCGACGCCCAGCGGGCGCTGGCGTCGATCTTCCGGTGAGCGGTCGGGCCGAGCACCCGGCCGATGCCGGCGGGACCGGTGCCTGCGGGCCGGGTCGTCGACCTCTCCGCGCCCCCGCCCACCGGTAGGGTCCCCGCGTGCCCAGCTCGCCGGTCGCCGTGGTCACCGATTCCACCGCCTACCTCCCGCCCGGCGCCGCCGACCGCCACGGCGTGCACGTCGTGCCGCTGGAGGTGCGGTTCGGCGGGCGGATCGCCCGCGACGGGGTGGACATCACCGCGGCCGAGCTCGTCGCCGCCCTCGCCGATCGGACGCTCGACGTCCAGACCTCGCGACCGGCACCGGCGTCGTTCGCGGCGGTGTACGAGGACCTCCTGCGCGGCGGTGCCGGGCAGATCGTGTCGGTGCACCTGTCGCGTGAGCTGTCCGGGACCTGGGACGCGGCCCGCCTCGCGGCGCAGGAGACGGCCCCCGGCCGGATCCGCGTGGTGGACTCGCGGGCCATCGCGATGGGCCTGGGCTTCGCCGTGCTGTCCGCGGCGGACATCGCGACCGCAACCGGCGACGGCGCTGCGGCGGCTGCGGCCGCCGCCGACGTCGCGACCCGGTGCCGGGTGCTCTTCGGGGTGCAGGACCTCGAACGCCTGCGCCGCGGCGGGCGGATCGGTGCCGCCTCGGCGCTGCTGGGTGCCGCGATCGCGGTGAAACCACTGCTGCACCTGTCCGAGGGGCGGATCGCGCCGCTGGAGAAGGTGCGGACCACCGCTCGGCTGACCGAACGGCTGGTCGCCCTGGCGGTCGCGGCGGCAGCCGGGGCCGGGGCGAGGCTGGCCGTGCACCACCTGGGTGCCCGGGAGCGTGCCGAGGACATCGCCGACCGGCTCCGCGCGCAGCTGCCGCACGCCGCGGAGACGCACGTGTCGGAGGTCGGTGCGGTGATCGGGGCGCACGCCGGCCCCGGGCTGGTCGGGGTCGTGGTCGTCCCCGCCGGGTGAGTTCTGCCGCACCGCCACCACCTCCGTGATCGTCGTCCCGGCGGGCGCCGGCACCGGTCGATGTGTAGCAGCGGGCGCCGGCGGTGGGTGGCGTCCCGGCTCGGTCCATCCACAACCCGCCGGTACGTCCACAGGTCGGAAACTCGCCCTCGCAACGGCCCGCGGCGCTCCTAGCGTCGAGGGCGTGACCAGGTCGGATGCCAGTCGAGTCCCGTCCCGGCGGCTCGCCGGGCTGTCCGCGCGCCCGCCGGTGCACCCGGGTCCCGGGCGGCCGGACCACACCGGTCCGGCCGTCGGGAGCGGCCGGGGGCCCGGTGCCGCGGCGGGCCGGGGGAGCGACCCACCGACGGTCCCCCTCGTGCCGGTGCCCGGGCCGGTGAGCGCGTCGTCGGCACCGCACAGGGGGCCCGAGCCGGGGGTCCCCTCCGGCGGGGGCACCACCCGGGCGCCCGGCGGCCGCCCCTCGCTGCTACGCCGGGTCGTGATCCGCTGGTTACCGCCGTCGCTGTCGGGGGCACGGGTCGACCCGGGCCGGCCGGGGGCGATGGTGCTGATCGGTGTGGTGCTCGCCGGCGCCGCCCTGGCCGGTGTCGGGGTGTGGTCGAACAGACCCACCGCTCACCCGGTCGCCGGGTTGCCGGAGGTGAGCGCGGCCCCGGCGGAGACCGCGGCGCCCGGTCACCCCGGGGCAGCGTCGCCGGTGACGGCGGGTCCGCTGGTGATCAGCGTCGTCGGCCGGGTCGCGCGGCCGGGGCTGGTCCGGATCCCGGACGGGTCACGGGTCGCCGATGCGGTGGACGCGGTGGGGGGTGCCCTCCCGGGGGTCGACCTGACCGGGCTCAACCTGGCCCGCCGGCTCGGCGACGGTGAGCAGATCGCGATCGGCGTCCCCGGTGCCGTCGAGGCCGGCCCGGCGGCTCCCGCCCCGGGCGGGGAACCGGCATCCGGCTCCGAACCCGGTTCGGTGGGCGCCCCCGGCGCCGGGAAGATCGATCTCAACCGGGCGACGGCGGCCGACCTGGATGCGTTGCCCGGCGTCGGGCCGGTGACCGCTGGGAAGATCATCGACTGGCGCACGGCGAACGGGCGGTTCAGCCGGGTGGAACAGTTGCGCGAGATCGACGGCATCGGTGAACGCAGGTTCGCGCAGCTCCAGGACCTGGTCCGGGTCTGATGCGGCCGTCCCACGGGAGGCCCGGCCGCCTGCGGGCCGACAGCCGGCCGGGAACCGCCCGGTCCGGCGAGGGCGCGGACGAGGAGACCGACGTCCGTCCCGCCCCGCCCGATCTCCGGCTGGTCCCCGCGGCGCTGGCGACATGGATCGCCGTTCTGTGCGGACTGCTGGCCGGACCCGCCGGTGGGATCACCGCGGCGCTGGGCGGCGCCGCGGTGGTGCTCACCATGCTGCTCCGGGCGCGGAGCAGTGCCCGCGCGGCCGCCCCGGGATCGATCGTGCTCGCAGCCGGTGGGTGCGCGGTGGTGGCGGCGGTGCTGGTGACCGGACACGCCTGGGCACTGGCGGCGCACCCGCTGCGGGAGCCGGCGGTGCGTGGTGCGGCCGCGGAGGTCCGGGTGGTGCTGACCGACGACCCACGGATCCTGCGCGGTCCCGGCGGCGGTGACGAGTCGGGCACCGCCCGGGCCGTCGCGCTGGTCCCGGCCGAGCTGCTCACCGCCACCGCGGGTGACCGCTCGTGGACGACCGGCGGGAAGGTGGTCCTGCTGGCCCCGGCCGAGACCTGGGCCGAGCTACTGCCGGGGCAGGCGGTGTCGGCCGCCGGGTTGCTGGCACCTGCCCGGCGGAGCGATCTCACCGTCGCGGTGCTGCGGGTGCGCGGGGCACCGCAGGAGGTCGACCCGCCGCCGTGGTGGCAGACCGTCGCCGGAGGACTACGTGACGGGCTGCGCGACGGTTCGCTCGCGACGCTGCCCGAGGCACCGGCCGGGCTGCTGCCGGGGCTCGCCATCGGTGACACCCGCGCCCAGCTGCCCGAGACCGAGCAGGACTTCCGCGCGGCGGGCCTCGCGCACCTAACCGCCGTGTCCGGGGCGAACGTGACCGTGGTGACGGGGGCGGTGCTGCTCCTGCTCCGGGCGTTCCGCGTGGACCCGCGGATCGCGGCGGCCGCGGCGATGCTGGCGCTGGTCGGTTTCGTGGTGCTCGCGCGGCCGTCGCCGTCGGTCCTGCGGGCCGGGGTGATGGGGGCGATCGTCCTGCTCGCGCTGGCCGTCGGGCGGGCCCGGTCCGCGCTGCCGGCGCTGTCCGCCGCGGTACTGGGGCTGCTGCTCGCCGACCCGGCGCTCGCGGTCGACGCCGGGTTCGGCCTGTCGGTGGCGGCGACCGGCGGGCTGGTCCTGGTGGCGCCCCGCTGGTCGGCCGCGCTGCGGCGGCGCGGCGTGCCGCCCGGCCCGGCGGAGGCACTCGTCGTCCCGGTCGTCGCGGCGCTCGCCACCGCACCACTGCTCGCCGGACTGAACGGCCGGATCGGGCTGGTCACCGTGGTCGCGAACCTCCTCGCCGCCCCCGCGGTGGCTCCCGCGACGGTGCTCGGGGTGCTCGGCGCCGTGCTCTCGGCGGTCAGCGCCGACGCGACGCGGCTGTGCGCCTGGGCCGCCGGCCCGTTCGTGCGGTGGCTGGTGCTCGTCGGGGACCGGGCTGCCGCGGTCCCGGGGGCCCAGGTGCCGTGGCCGGCCGGGACGGCCGGAGCGCTGCTGCTCACCGGGGTGCTGCTGGTCCTGCTGGCCATGGGCCGGATCCCCCGGTTGCGGGCCGCGCTGATCGCGTTGCTCGTGGGGGCACTCCTCGTGCTCGTCCCGACCCGCTTCGCGCCACCTGGCTGGCCGCCCGCGGGATGGTGGGTGATCGCGTGTGACGTCGGGCAGGGTGACGCCCTGGTGCTGGCCACCGGTGTCGAGGGGCATGCGGTGCTGGTCGACACCGGGCCGACCGACGACGCCGTCGACGTCTGCCTGGACCGGCTCGGTGTCCGGGTGCTCGATCTGGTGGTGATCACCCACCTGCACTCCGACCATCACGGCGGACTCGCCGGAGCGCTGCGCGACCGGGCGGCGGGCGGGGTCGCCGTGGGCCCCGTCCGGGAGCCGGAGTCGGCGATGCGGGAACTCGTCCGGGTGGCCGGTCGTGCCGGTGTCCCCGTCGTCGCACTCGCCCGCGGGGACGCGCTGCGCTGGCCCGGGCTGGATCTGCGGGTGATCGGCCCGGTGCGACCGCCGGCCTCCGTCGACGGCGAGGACGGGACCGCCGTGAACGACGGCTCGCTGGTCCTGCACGCCGCCACGCCCGCCGGGTCGGTGCTGCTGACCGGAGACATCGAGCTCGCCGCGCAGGACGACCTGATCGGATCGGGCAGCGATCTGCGGGCCGACGTGCTGAAGCTGCCGCACCACGGCTCCGCGAAGCTGGTACCGGCGCTGATCGACGTGGTGCGGCCGCGTGCGGCACTGGTCAGCGCCGGCAACGGCAACACCTACGGCCACCCGAACCCGGAGCTGGTCGACCGGTTGATGCGCTCCGGGGTCACGGTCGCGAGAACCGATCGCTCGGGTGACGTCGCGGTGACCGGGACCGACCCGGCCGAGCTCGCGGTCGTCGAACGGGGCGATCCCCGCCCGGCGCCCGGACGGCGGGGCCGCCGGCCGGCCGCCCGGCCCGGCGGTCCCACCGGCGGCTGCTCAGCGGCGGTGCGCCAGCGCCTCGCGGACGGCCGCGCTGGTCGAGGGCACGGTGGCGGTCGGGCCGACCTCACCGGACACCGCGTCCAGGGTCTTCAGGCCGTCTCCGGTGATCATCAGGACGGTCTCGGCGTCCGGGTCGATCTTCCCGGCCTCGAGCAGCTTCTTCGTCGTGGCGACGGTGACCCCGCCCGCGGTCTCGGCGAACACACCCTCGGTCTCGGCGAGCAGCCGGATCCCCTCGACGACCTCGGTGTCGGAGACGTGCCCGACCGATCCGCCGGTGCGCCGGACCGAGTCGAGGACGTACGGGCCGTCGGCCGGGTTCCCGATCGCGAGCGACCGGGCGATGGTGTCCGGCTTCTGCGGCTGGATCACGTCGTGCCCGGCTTCGAACGCGGAGGCGACCGGCGAACAACCGGTGGCCTGCGCACCGAACACCGTGTACGGGGTCGGCTCGACCAGGCCGAGCCCGCCCAGCTCGGTGAACCCCTTGTCGATCTTCGTCAGCTGGGACCCGGAGGCGACCGGAACGACCACCTGCTGCGGCAGCCGCCAGCCCAGCTGCTCCGCCACCTCGTAGCCCAGGGTCTTGGAACCCTCGGCGTAGTACGGGCGGACGTTGACGTTCACGAACGCCCAGTCCTCGTGCTCCGCGGCGAGCTCGGTGGCCAGCCGGTTCACGTCGTCGTAGTTGCCGTCGACCGCGAGCAGCGTGCCGCCGTACACCGCGGTGGTGATGATCTTCGGCTGCTCCAGCGAGGACGGGATGAGCACGACCGAGTCCCAGCCCGCCCGGGCCGCCGCGGCGGCGACGGCGTTGGCCAGGTTCCCGGTGGAGGGGCAGCACAGCACCGAGAAGCCGAGTTCACGGGCGGCCGCGAGGGCGACCGCGACGACCCGGTCCTTGAACGAGTGGGTGGGGTTCCCGGTGTCGTCCTTCACCCACAGCTTGCGCACCCCGAGCGCGCGGGCCAGGTTGTCGGCCTCGATCAGCCGGGTGAGCCCGGGCTCGGTGTTGCGGTGCTCCTGCACGGTGCTCGGCACCGGGAGCAGGTCCTGGTAGCGCCAGATCGACTTCGGGCCTGCCTCGATCGCTGCCCGGGTCACCTTCGGGAAGTCGTAGGCGACCTCGAGCGGCCCGAAACAGCGGGGGCAGGCGAACTCCGCGGCCAGTGGCACCTCGTGGCCGCACTCGCGACAGGACAGCGCGCGGGCGGGGCCCAGGTCGTAGGCGGACGTCGTTTCGGGCGCAGCAGTGAGAGTCACGAGATCTCCTCATCTGTCCCGCCGGGCCGGCGGGTCGGAATTGGCACCGTGTTCGTCGACGTCCTGCCGCGCGGTCACGCGCAGGCGGGCGGATCGTCGTGCGACGCCGGTTGCCGGGGCTTCAACGGGCCGTTCCCTCTACCCCTCTGGATGAGCCATATTCGATTGTCGCCGGCCGGTGATCGGACTGGCGACAGGAACGCTACGCGACGAGATGTGCCGCTGGCCAGCCGACGTGTCCGGAACGGGACGCGGCTCACCGGGCGTCGGTGCCGTGGGCCACGATGAGACACGTGAGCAGGACGCGTGACGCCGGACCGCCCGATCCGCTGCAGCTGGTGGTGGGCGACGAGGAGTTCCTGGCCGAGCGGGCCGTGTCGGAGCTGGTCCGCCGCATCCGGCAGGAGGACCCCGAGGTCGAGCTCCGCCGCTTCCGTACCTCCGAGGTCGCGCCCGGTGAGCTGGCCGGTCACCTCAGCCCGTCGCTGTTCGCGGAGAGCCGGGTGATCGTGCTCACCCACGCGCAGGACGCGACGAAGGACATGCTCGCCGCGGTCGCCGAGTACGCGAAGGATCCGGCGCCGGGCATCGTCCTGGTCGCCCAGCACGCCGGCGGTGCGAAGGGCAAGGCGCTGGTCGACCTGTTGAAGAAGGCCGGGGCGCAGGTCACGACCTGCAACCGGATCACCCGGGCCGACGAGCGGTCGGACTTCGTGCACGCCGAGGTGCGTCGCCACGGTGGGAGCATCACGCCGGCCGCGCTGGCGGTGCTGGTCGAGGCGGTCGGATCGGACCTGCGCGAACTCGCCTCGGCGGCCGGGCAGCTCGTCGCCGACACCGGTGGGAAGATCGACGAGGCCGGGGTCCGCCGCTACCACCGTGGCCGGGCCGAGTCGTCCGGTTTCGCGGTCGCGGACGCGGCCGTCGCCGGCGACCGCCGGGGTGCGCTGGAGGCGCTGCGCTGGGCCCTCGTCCTGGGGGTCCCGCACGTCCTGATCGCGGATGCGCTGGCCGACTCGGTGCGGACCCTGGCGAAGGTCGGCTCGGCGGGCCGGGGTGACCCGAACCGGTTGGCCGGCGAGCTGGGCATGCCGCCGTGGAAGATCCGCAAGGCGCAGGGGACGGTCCGGCAGTGGCGCCCGGAGCAGCTGGCCGTGGCGATCGCCGCGACCGCCCGCGTCAACGCCGACGTGAAGGGTGTCGCCGCCGATCCGGGCTATGCACTGGAGCGGGCGGTGCTGGCGGTGGTCGAGGCCCGCGCGGGGCGCTGACCGCCCCGCCCACGATCACGACGACGGCGCCGCCCCGATGCCGGGACGGCGCCGTCGTGCTGCGAGCGATCGGCTCAGGCGTCGATCTTGTTGAGCTGCTTGGCGAGCGCCGACTTGCGGTTCGCCGCCTGGTTCTTGTGGATGACGCCCTTGCTGGCCGCCTTGTCCAGTGCCCGAGCCGCCTTGCGCTGCAGCTCGACGGCGTTGTCCGCGCCCTGCTCCGCGGCCTCGCGGAAGTGGCGGATGGCGGTCTTGACCGAGGACTTCACCGACTTGTTGCGCTGCCGGCGCTTCTCGTTGGTCTTGACCCGCTTGATCTGCGACTTGATGTTGGCCACGTCTACCTGGTCTTCCTGCCTGCTGCGTTTCGGCTGGTCTGCTCGAGTCCGGTCCGCTCCGGCGGCACCGAACGGTCGTACCGTCCCGGGCGAGCACGCCGAGCGCTCAGCGGTCAAGGCTACCAGCGGGAGAATCCGGCCCTCCTGCGGGGCCGCTCCGCCGGCACCGGACCTCGCGGGGCGCGGTACGGGAGGAATCTATCGTCGTGCCTTCCGGGGGTCTCGCGGGGTCCTCGGGCCGACAGCGGGCGGCCCCCGGCGGTCGACCCGGCTGCCGTGGGGGGCCGCCGGGCACGACATGGGACGATGGACGCGCACCCGACGCGACAGCGAAAGCCGAGTACAACCGAGTGACGACGTACGCCGACCGCACGTTCACCCCGCCGGAGCGCATCCGGAACTTCTGCATCATCGCCCACATCGACCACGGGAAATCGACCCTGGCCGACCGGATGCTGCAGATGACCGGGGTGCTCGACGAGCGCAGCGCCCGGGCGCAGTACCTCGACCGGATGGACATCGAGCGCGAGCGCGGCATCACGATCAAGGCGCAGAACGTGCGCCTGCCCTGGACCGTGACGAGCGCGGGCGAAGCGGGCCCCGGTGCCGCGGGTGACCCGGCGGAGTACGTCCTGCACCTGATCGACACGCCGGGGCACGTGGACTTCACCTACGAGGTGTCCCGGGCGCTGGAGGCCTGCGAGGGCGCGATCCTGCTGGTCGACGCCGCGCAGGGGATCGAGGCGCAGACCCTGGCCAATCTGTATCTGGCGATGGAGAAGGACCTGCACATCATCCCGGTCCTGAACAAGATCGACCTGCCGGCGGCGGACCCGGAGCGCTACGCCGCGGAGATCGCGCACATCACCGGCTGCGAGCCCGAGGACGTGCTGCGCTGCTCGGCCAAGACCGGTGAGGGGGTCGAGGCGGTGCTCGACGCGGTCGTCGCCCAGGTGCCGGCCCCGGTCGGCGACGCCGACGCCCCCGCCAGGGCGATGATCTTCGACTCGGTCTACGACACCTATCGCGGTGTCGTCACCTACGTCCGGGTCGTCGACGGGAAGCTCACACCCCGCGAGAAGATCAAGATGATGTCCACCGGCGCCGAGCACGAGCTGCTGGAGATCGGCATCGTCTCGCCGGAGCCGAAGCCCAGCGACGGGCTCGGGGTCGGCGAGGTCGGTTACCTGATCACCGGGGTGAAGGACGTCCGCCAGTCGAAGGTCGGCGACACCGTCACCAGCAAGCGCCACGGCGCGGACGCCCCGCTGACCGGCTACCGCGAGCCGAAGCCGATGGTCTACTCGGGGCTGTACCCGATCGACGGCTCCCAGTACCCGGAGCTGCGTGAGGCGCTGGACAAGCTGCAGCTCAACGACGCCGCCCTCACCTACGAGCCGGAGACCTCGGCCGCGCTCGGGTTCGGCTTCCGCTGCGGTTTCCTCGGTTTGCTGCACCTCGAGATCACCCGGGACCGGCTGGAGCGCGAGTACGACCTCGACCTGATCTCGACGGCGCCCAACGTCGTCTACCAGGTCACCACCGACGACGGCACGGAGCTGGAGGTCACCAACCCCAGCGACTGGCCGACCGGCAAGATCGCCGAGGTCCGCGAGCCGATCACGAAGATCACGATCCTCACCCCGTCCGAGTTCGTCGGCGCGATCATGGAGCTCTGTCAGAGCCGGCGCGGCCAGCTCGGCGGGATGGACTACCTGTCCGAGAGCCGGGTCGAGCTGCGTTACACGATCCCGATGGGCGAGATCATCTTCGACTTCTTCGACGCGTTGAAGTCGCGCACCCGGGGCTACGCCAGCCTCGACTACGAGGAGGCCGGCGAGCAGGCCGCCGACCTGGTCAAGGTCGACATCCTGCTGCAGGGCGAACCGGTGGACGCGTTCTCCGCCATCGTGCACAAGGACTCGGCGTACGCCTACGGCACCGCGATGGCCACCAAACTGCGCGAGCTGATCCCGCGCCAGCAGTACGAGGTGCCGATCCAGGCTGCGGTCGGAGCCCGGATCATCGCCCGCGAGACGATCCGCGCCATCCGCAAGGACGTGCTCGCCAAGTGCTACGGCGGTGACATCAGCCGTAAGCGCAAGCTGCTGGAGAAGCAGAAGGAGGGCAAGAAGCGGATGAAGACGATCGGCCGGGTCGAGGTCCCGCAGGAGGCCTTCGTGGCGGCGCTGTCCACCGGTGGGGGCCAGGCCACCGAGAAGCCCAAGAAGTAGCGCACGCGAACACGAGAGCGGGCCCGGATCCCTCAGGGGTTCCGGGCCCGTGGTGTGTGGGGGGCGACGGGGAGGAGCGGGGGCTCTACACGGCTCTACACCGCACTGCCTGCGCGGGGGCCGGGGATCGTGCTGTCGCACGCGGCGGGACGGGCGGCGGGTGCCCGGCGCGGGGAGAGGATGCGCTGCACCCGCTGGCACACCGACTCGACCACGGTCCGTCCCTCGGCCGAGAGGTGCACCAGCACCCGGCGGCGGTCGAGCGGGTCGGCCGACCGGTAGGCGAGCTTCCGCTCGACCAGGCGGTCCACGATCCGGGTCGCCGTGGGGGCGGGCAGCGACGTGTGCCCTGCGATCTCGCCCATGCTGCGGCCGGTGCCGCGGGCGAGCATCAACAGGACCCGCCAGCCGTCACGGCTGACGTCGGTCGCGGCGGGGTTGGTGGACAGGGCTGTGGCCACGGCGTGGTCGACCCGGTCCAGGAACTCGACGACACCTGTGGCTCCAGGCGCCGGGGCTGCCATGGTGGCAGCACCCGACGCCCGTCGACTGAAAGGCTCGGTCACGATGACGGACTGTACTTGCCGAACGGGCGAAATCCGAACCTGTCCTGGGGAAACCTGCCCCCAGCGCCGGGCGGTCGTCACACTGCGGTGACGAACATGGCCAGGACCAGCGTGGATATATACCGTCCACCGCCATCCGGGTGCATCACGACTGCATCACATCCGGATCACGTAACGAATCTCCCGTCCGGTGCGATACGGCCGTCCGGCTCAACGACCGGCGACTCAGCGGGTGAGCACGATCTTGCCGGCCGTCCGCCCGGCCGCCATCGCCTCGAACGCCTCCGCCGCCGACGTCATCGGCAGCTCGGTCCCGATCTCCGGAGCGATGCCGGAGGTCGCGACGAACTCCATCAGGTCCGCGAGCTCGGCGCGGGTACCCATCGTCGAGCCGACGACCTCGAGCTGCAGGAAGAACAGCCGCTGCAGGTCCGCGGGCGGGTTCGGCCCTGACGTGGAACCGCAGATGACGATGCGCCCGCCGGGCTTCAGCGCCCGCATCGAGTGCTTCCAGGTGGCCTCGCCCACGGACTCCATCACCGCGTCCACCTTGCCGGGCAGCTTCGCCCCGGACTCGAACGTGGCGTGCGCGCCGAGCCGCTCGGCCAGCGCCCGCTTCTCCGCGTCGCGCCCGGTGACCCAGACCGTCAGCCCGGCCGCGGAGGCGAGCTGGACCAGTGCCGTGGAGACGCCGCCCGACGCGCCCTGGACGAGCACCGTCTGCCCGGGCTGCAGGTTCGACCGGGTGAACAGCATCCGGTACGCGGTCAGCCATGCGGTGCCCAGCACCGCGCCCTGTGCCGCGGTGATCCCCTTCGGTGCCGGGACCGCGTTGCGGGCGGGGACCACCACGGTGTCGGCCATCGTGCCCTGGTGCTTCTCGGTGAGCAGGGTCCGCTTCGGGTCGAGCGTCTCGTCACCGCGCCAGTCGGGGTCGCCGATGATCGGGTAGAGGACGACCTCGGTGCCGTCGTCCAGCGTTCCGGCGCCGTCGCAACCGAGGATCATCGGGAACTGCTCGGGCTTGATGCCGACACCGCGCAGGGTCCAGAGGTCGTGCATGTTGAGGCTGGCGGCGGAGACCTTCACCCGCACCCAGCCCTCCGGGACCTCCGGTTCGGGTCGTTCGCCCACGACGAGGGAGTCGAGCGGGGCGTCGGCGTTGGGCTCCTGGGCGTACACAGCGAACATGGGCCCGAACCTAGCCGCTGGGTCGCCGTACTACCGTGTGGAGTGTGCGCACGATCATCGACGGGTGGGACGCCTTCGAGCTGTGGCTGACCCAGCTCCCGTTCGTCTTCCAGGTCGTGTTCGTGACCGTCGTGGTGCTGCCGCTGTGCGCGGGCGTGGCGATCGGGCTGGACCGGGCCACCGAGCGCTTCGACCGGGCCCCCGACCGGCCGGAGTGAGCGACCGGGCGCGGTCAGAGCGGTCGCGCGGCGAGCGCGGTGAGGGTCTCCGAGCAGCCGGCGTCCACCCGCACCGTGGCCAGCTCGTCGCCCCGGGTGGGCCCACGGTTGACGATCACGACCGGCACGCCTGCCTTGCGGGCCGCCCGGACGAACCGCAGCCCGGACATGACCTGCAGCGACGATCCGGCGACCAGCAGCGCGCCGTCCTGCGGGCCGAGTTCGGCGACCGCCGCGTAGCAGCGGGCGACCCGCTCCTTCGGGACGTTCTCCCCGAAGAAGACCACGTGCGGCTTGAGCGTGCCGCCACAGCTCGCGCAGGGCACGATCCGGAACCCGTCGGTGATCTCGACGGCGGCGTCACCGTCCGGGGCGGTCTCCACCTGCGCGCTGTGCGCCTCGGTGAACCCCGGGTTCGACGCCGTCAGTCGGGCCTGCAGCTCGTCGCGGGGGCTGACCCGGCGGCAGTCCAGGCACACCACCTCGTCGATCCGGCCGTGCAGGTCGATCACGCCACGGTGACCGGCGGCACCGTGCAGGCCGTCGACGTTCTGGGTGATCAACCGCTCGACCTGCCCGGCCGCGGCGAGCGCGGCGAGCGCGACATGTCCCGGGTTCGGCTCGGCCCGGCGCATCCGTGCCCATCCGACGTGGCTGCGTGCCCAGTAGCGGCGCTGTGCGGGCTCACCGGAGACGAACTCGGAGTAGGTCATCGGGTTGCGCGGCCGCGACCCGGGCCCCCGGTAGTCGGGGATCCCGGAGTCGGTGGACAGTCCGGCGCCGGTGAGGACGACCAGGCGGCGTCCGGCCAGGAGATCCAGGACCGTGGCCGGGTCGGTGCCGATCCCGGGTGCGGTGCTGGTCATGGCACCCAGGGTAGGCGGGTTCGCGTGATCAGTCCTGCGGAACCCAGGACGGCCTGCGCTTCTCCCCGAACGCCCGGATCCCCTCCTGGCCCTCGTCGGAGGCGAAGTAGGAGGCCGAGAGGGTGTTCATCGCAGCGAAGTCCTCGGCCATGGTGGCCGGCCGCTCGCGGCGGAGCATCGCCTTGGTCCCGGCGAGTGCGCCGGGGGCGCCCAGCCGGAGCATCCCGGTGTAGCGGGCGACCTCCTCGTCGAGCTGTTCGACCGGCACCGCGCTGTTGATCAGGCCGATCGCGGCCGCCCGGCGGGCGTCGAAGGTCTCACCGGTGAGGAACAGCTCGTGTGCTGCCCTGGCGGTCAACCGCGGCAGCACCGTCACCGAGATGACCGCCGGCACGACACCGATCCGGACCTCGGAGAACGCGAACGTGACGGGCTCGGCGGCCACCGCGATGTCGCAGGCGGCGACGATCCCGACCCCACCCGCCCTGGCCGGGCCGGCCAGGCGGGCGACGACCGGCTTGGGGGAGTCCCAGAGTGTCGTCAGGATCCGGGGCACCTCGGTGACGCCCTGCTGCTGCGCGTCGGCGCCCCGCGACTCCTTGAGGTCCATCCCGGCGCAGAACACGGTGCCGGTGTGGGTGAGCACGACGACTCGCACCGCGTCGTCGGCGAGCGCGTCGTCCAGGTGCGTGATCAGCTCCCGGCGCAGCTGCGCCGAGAGCGCGTTGCGGTTGCGCGGCGAGTCCAGGGTGATCGTCGCGACGCCCTCGGCCACGTCGAGGTGGACGAGTTCGGAGCCGGCGGTGCTGTCGACGGTGTCTGCCACGCCGACGACCCTAATCGGTGACGCCGCGCCCCCGTGGGCGGCGCGGCACCACCACGACCCGTCAGTTCCGGGGCCTGCGGGGTACCTTCCGGAGCACGGCGAGCTGCTGATCGAGCTCCGCGGCGATGAGCTCGGCGTGCAGTGAGGCGCATCCGCCGTCGTGCGCGGCGAGCGCCCGGTGCCTGCGCACCAGGTCGTCGAGGGAGTCGAGCAGGCGGTCGACGGCCGTCCGCTCGGTGGCGGGCTCCGGGGTCGGGGGCCCGCCTGCTGTGGGTGCGACGTCCGGGGTCTCCGGGCGGATCAGCTCTGCGGTCATGCGACGTTCTCCGTTGAACGTGTCGGGGTCGGGTGCGGCATCCGGTCCTGCAACGTGGTCGTGCATCCGGCTCGATTCAGTGGGTCGATCTCCGTTGTACCCGCGTCGGCGGTCTTTGACACTGTGTAGAACACAGGTGCGATGCAGGACACGGTGGCCGGAGGTGATTCAGCGGTGACCGGTCGTGATCGCGTCAGGGGCGAAGGGTGATCGTGCGCCCGACGGACGGCCGGGGCCGCCCGCCGCATCGCAGCGGGTGACGAACCGGTGGCTGGCCGACGGCGGGGTGATCGGCCTACCGTGGACCTGTGGACGTCCCCCTCGTCAAGCGCAGGCACGTCGACCTGTGTCGGCTGCGCACGGCGGTGTGAGACCCGGCCCCGCCGCCCGGTCCCACTTCCCGAGGAGCGTCCGTGACTCCCAGTACCCCGCCGTCCCCTGCTGCCCCGCCGTCCCCGGGCGCCCAGCCGTGTGCCGGTGGCCCGGCGCGGCGCACCGGCCCGAGGAGCCCGGCCGTCGTGATCGTCGGAGCCGGTCCGCGCGGCGTCGGCGTGCTGGAACGCATGGTCGCGGGCGCTCCCGGCATGTACGCGGACGTGCTCGCCGGTCCCGGACTGGACGTGCACCTGGTCGATCCCTACCCGGCGGGCGCCGGACGGATCTGGCGGCACGCCCAGTCGCCGCTGCTGGCGATGAACTCGATGGCCGCCGACGTCACGATGTGGACCGACGACTCGGTCGTCTGCGACGGTCCGGTCGCGCCGGGGCCCTCGTTCTGGGAGTGGGCGCGCGAGCTGCGTGAACACGGTGACCCGGTGGCCGAGCTCGGCCCGGAGGATGCTGCCGAGCTCGCCACGGTGACGGCGTCGACCTTCCCCACCCGGCGGTTGCAGAGCCACTACCTCGGCGCCGTGCTGCGCGAGGTACTCGAGCGGGCGCCCGCCGGAATGCGCGTGCACCTGCACCGCACGACGGCGGAGTCGCTCACCGACGACGGCCCCGACCAGGTCGTCCGGCTGGCCGACGGCACGATCCTGCGGGCCGACGCCGTCGTGCTGGCCTCCGGTCACCTGGACTCGGAGCCCACCCCCGCCGAACGCGAGCTCGGGGCCCGTGCCGAGGAGCTGGGCCTGCGGTACCTGCCGCCCGAGCAGACCACCGACTCGGACCTGTCGGTGATCGAGCCGGGGGAGACCGTGCTGGCCCGCGGGCTGGGGCTGGCGTTCATCGACCTGGTCGTGCTGCTGTTCGAGGGCCGCGGCGGCCGGTTCGTCCCCGCCGAGCACCCCGCTGAACCGGGCGGGTTGCGCTACGTCCCCTCCGGCCGGGAACCCGTGCTGATCGCCGGGTCGCCGCGCGGCGCCACCTATCACTCGAAGACGCACTACCAGCTGCGCGGTGGCCGTCCGCCGCTGCCGCGATTCCTCACCCCGGAGGTCACCGACCGGTTCATCGGCGCAGGCGCCCCGGTGGATTTCCGGGAGCAGGTCTGGCCCCTGATGGCCAAGGAGATCGGCTGGGGCTGGTACCACGAGCTCTTCCACGGCCATCCGGACCGGGTCGCCATCGGCTGGGACGACTTCGCAGCCCGGTTCGCCGCCGCACCGCACGGTTCCGCCGAGGAGGCGGAGCTGATCAACTCGGTGGTCCCGGACCCGCTCGACCGGCTCGACCTGACCGCGCTCGACCGTCCACTGGAGGGCCTGCACGCACCTGACCTGGAGTCGCTGCAGGGTCCGGTCCGGGAGCGGATCGCGGAGGACCTCCGCCAGCACGTCGACGAACGGCACACGCCGCACCTCGGTGCGTTCGTTGCGATGCTGTCGGTCTTCGGCGAGACCACCCGGCTGGCCGGTTCCGGTGTGCTCTCACCCCGTTCGCAGGCCCGTGACCTGCCCTGGTGGCAGAGCTTCTTCAACTCCGTGGCGTCCGGCCCGCCCGGTTTCCGGGTGCGCGAGCTGCTCGCGCTGTCGCGGGGCGGCCACCTCAAGTTCCTCGGCGCAGGCATGGACGTCACGCTCGACCGGTACGGGTTCCACGCCACCAGCACCACGCTGGCCGGCGCCGACCCGGTCACCGCGCGGGTGCTGGTGGACGCCCGGCTGCCCGATCCGAGCCTGTCCCGCACCGCCGATCCGCTGCTCGGCGGGTTGCTGGCGCGCGGTGAGGCGGTCGAGGAGATCCTCCTCGACGAGGACGGCGCACCGCTGCGCAACACCGGGCTGCTGTCCGTGCGGCCGGCCGACGGTGCGCTCCGCACCGCCGGCGGTGGCGTCCACGAGCGCCGGTTCGCGGTCGGACCGCACACCGCGGTCAAGGTCGCCGGAGCCTTCACCCGGCCCGGGATGAACGCGCAGAGCCTGCGCTACAACGACGCCGTCGCCCGCGCGGTCCTGGCCTCGCTGCCCACCCCCACGGCGGACACCTGTTCGGCCGCCTGAACCGGGACCGCCCCCGTCCGGACGGGGGCGGCCCCGGGCAGGTCAGACCGTGAGGCCGGAGAACAACAGCACGGCCAGCCCGAGACCGACCGCCAGGTTCACCCCGGTCGCGGCGGCGAACACCCCGATCGGCCGCCACCCGGCCTCGCGCAGCGGCGCCACCCGGAACTCCAGCCCGATCGAGACGAACGCCAGGATCAGGAAGGTCGTCCGGAACGCGTTGACGTCACTGATCAACGGCCTGGCCGCCTCCGAGCCGACCACGCCGATGAAGATCGTCGCGACGATCGACGCGGCCAGGAAGCCGAGCACGAACTTCGGGAACCGCTCCCAGAAGTCCCTGATCCCGGGCCGTGCCGACGACGCGGTCCGCTCGACCTTCAGCGCGAAGTAGGCGGTCAGGGCGACCGCGACGACGCCGAGCAGCGCGTTCTGGGTGGTCTTCACGATCGTCGCGATCTGCAGCGCCTCCTCGCCGACGATCGCACCGGCCGCGCTGACCGCCGCGGTGGTGTCGATGTTGCCGCCGATCCAGGCGCCGCCGACCGCGGGGGAGAGCCCGAGGGCGCTCACCGCGGCAGGCAGCAGGAAGATCGAGGGCAGCGCGAACAGGATCACCAGGCTGGCCGTGTAGGCGAGCTGTTCCTTCTTCGCCTGCACCGCGCCCGCCGCCGCGATCGCCGCGCTCACCCCGCAGATCGAGACGGCCGAGGCGAGCAGCGCCCGCAACTTGTCGTCCACGCCGAGCTTTCCGCCCAGCCACCAGGTGAAACCGAACACGGCGGTGATCAGCACCAGCGCCTGCAGCACCGCGGGCTCGGCTGCCCGGACGATCACCGAGAAGTCGATCGAGGCGCCGAGCAGGACCAGCCCGGTCTTGATGAAGAACTCGGTGCGGAACCCACCGGAGAGCCGCTCGCGCAACCCGGTGACGGTGAGCAGCACGTTGCCGAGCAGGCCGAGCAGGATCGCGTACACCGGGTACTCGACGGCCTCGGCGATCTCGGCCCATGCGGTGCCCGCGGCCGCGTCCGGGACGGCCTGTTCCAGGTACCGGACGAGCGCCCCGATCGCGATGACGACGGCGACACCGCCGAGTGCCCAGGCGGCTGTCGAACGGGGTGCGGTGACGGTCTGCCGGTCGCTCACGGGACCAGCCACCCGGGCCAGAGACCGCTGAGGATCAGGGCCAGCAACAGCAGGCCGACGACGGTCGCCGCCCAGTCCTCGTTGAGTGCGGTGCGCCGCTGTGCGGGGACGTCCCCCGCGGCACCGGTGGGTTCGGCAGGGTCGGTGGGGGTTCCGGGGGCGCTCACGGGCAGCCTCCCGTGACGGTGCGGGTCACGGTGGGTTTCCTTCGACGACGGGAGGTCCAGGACACGGTGGGGGTCCGCGCGGCGCTCAGCGGTGCGGACCCGTGCCCGGACAGAACTCGTCGAAGGCGGCCGGCCGGCGCGACGGCCAGAACTCCTCGAGGTGCGCCACGAGGTGCCAGGTGACCGCCGGGTGCGCCGCGCAGGTGCGGGAGGCGAGGTCGGTCACCCGACGATCGTGATGCGGCGGAACGATACGGGCAAGCCACCGCTCGCGCCGCGGGACGCGTGTCCGGACAACCCGCCGGCGCGCGGGCCGCGCAGGTGCCGGCCCACGGCCGTCGCACCGGCTGTCCGGCGGTGTCCGGGAGCCGGAGCGGCCACGGCGACGGCGGACCCGGTCGCGCGGTCGGCCCAGTCACGGGGTGGGCGCGACCGAGCCGGTGGGCCGACTCTCCGCCCTACGTGCGGCTGCCCGGCACGGCGGCGAGCGGATCCCCGACCAGACCCGCGGCCAGGGTGTTCCCGGTGGGCGGGTCGATCAGCACGAACCCGCCGGTGGCGCGGACCCGGACGTAGGCGTCGACCGGCAGCGGATCGGCGACCCGCAGCGACACCCGCCCGATGTCGTTGATCTCCAGCCGCTCCGGGGCGTCGGTGTAGGAGACGGCCTCGGTGTCCAGGCGCGCGGCCAGCGCTCCGACGATCACCTGGGTGGTCCGGGTGCCGTGCTTGAGCAGCAACCGGGCGCCGGGCGTCAGCGGCTTCTCGGCGAGCCAGCACAGCGTCGCGTCCAGCTCGGTGGTGACCTCGGGCGGGTCCTGCGCGGCGGCGATCATCGCGCCGCGCGGCGCGTCGATGTCGTCGGCGAGCAGCACGGTGACCGACAACCCGGCACCGGCCGCCGCCAGCGGGCCGTCCGCGGTGCGCACCTCGGAGACCGTCGTCCGGTGCCCCTCGGGCAGGACCACGACCTCGTCACCCGCGCGCACGGTGCCGGACGCGACCTGACCGGCGTAGCCACGGTAGTCGTGCAGCTGGGCGGTCCGGGGCCGGATCACGTACTGCACCGGCAGCCGGAACGGGGCGTCGACGTCCGGCCCGTCCACCGGCACGGCCTCCAGGTGCTCCAGCAGCGTCGGGCCGGCGTACCAGGGGGTGTGTTCGCTGCGGCCGGCGACGTTGTCCCCGACCAGCGCGGACACCGGGATCACCTGGACGGCCTCGTCGCCGAACCCGAGCGATCGGGTGAGCTCGGTGAACTCCCGCTCGATGTCGGCGATCTTGGCCTCGTCGTAGTCGATCAGGTCGATCTTGTTGATCGCCAGGACGAGCCGGGGCACCCGCAGCAGCGACAGCACCGCGGCGTGCCGGCGGGTCTGCGGGACGACACCGTTGCGGGCGTCGACCAGCAGCACGGCCAGCTCGGCGGTCGATGCACCGGTGACGGTGTTGCGGGTGTACTGCACGTGACCGGGGGTGTCGGCGAGCACGAACTCGCGGGTCGCGGTGCCGAAGTACCGGTACGCGACGTCGATCGTGATGCCCTGTTCACGCTCCGCCCGCAGGCCGTCGACCAGCAGCGACAGGTCCGGGGTCGTGAGCCCCCGGTCGACCGAGACACGCTCGACGGCCTCGATCTGGTCGGCGAGCACCGACTTGGTGTCGTAGAGCAGGCGCCCGACCAGGGTGGACTTGCCGTCGTCCACCGAGCCGGCCGTGGCGAACCGCAGCAGGTCGCGCGGCTGTGCCGCATCCACTGTGCCGGCCATCAGAAGTAGCCCTCCTTCTTGCGGTCCTCCATGGCGGCCTCCGACAACCGGTCGTCGGCCCGGGTGGCGCCCCGCTCGGTGAGCCGGGAGGCGGTCACCTCGGCGATCACCTCGTCCAGCGTGGCCGCGGTGGACTCGACCGCGCCGGTGCACGAACCGTCGCCGACGGTCCGGTAGCGGACGGTGCGGGTCTCCAGCGTCTCGCCGGTACGCGGACCACCCCACGGGCCCTCGGCCAGCCACATGCCGTCCCGGCGGAACACCGGCCGGGAGTGTGCGAAGTACAGCGACGGCAGCTCGATGCCCTCCCGCCGGATGTAGCGCCAGACGTCGACCTCGGTCCAGTTCGAGATCGGAAAGACGCGGACGTGCTCACCGGGTGCGTGCCGGCCGTTGTAGAGGTTCCACAACTCGGGGCGCTGCTTGCGCGGGTCCCAGCGGCCGAACGCGTCGCGCAGCGACATGATCCGCTCCTTGGCCCTCGCCCGCTCCTCGTCCCGGCGACCCCCGCCGAACACGGCGTCGAAACGGTGCTCGGCGATCGCGTCCAGCAGCGGCTGGGTCTGCAGCGGGTTGCGGGTGCCGTCGGCGCGTTCCACCAGCCGCCCGTCGGCGAGGTAGTCCTCGACGTGCGCGACCTCGAGCCGCAGGCCGAACCGCTCCGCGGTGCGGTCCCGGAACTCGATCACCTCGGGGTAGTTGTGGCCGGTGTCGACGTGCAGCAGGCCGAACGGCACCGCGGCCGGGGCGAACGCCTTCACCGCCAGGTGCACCAGCAGGGTCGAGTCCTTGCCCCCGGAGAACAGGATCACCGGGCGGTCGAACTCCCCGGCCACCTCGCGGAAGACGTGGATCGCCTCCGACTCCAGCGCGTCCAGCGCGTCCGGCGTCGGGCGCGTGACAGCCGTGGTCACAGCCAACTCCCTCGTGTACGTGTCAACCATGCAGGCCGCACTCGGTCTTGGCGCGGCCCGACCAGCGGCCGGAGCGGGGATCGGCACCCGGGGCGGGCCTCACCGTGCACGGGGCGCAGCCGATGCTCGGGTAACCGGCGTCGACCAGCGGGTTCACCAGGATGCCGTGGGTGGCGATGTAGGCGTCCATGTCCTCGTCGGTCCACGCCGCGATCGGGTTGATCTTGACGAGGCCGAACTTGTCGTCGTAGGTGATCAGCGGGGTGCCGGCCCGGGTCGGTGCCTCCACCCGGCGCACACCGGTGACCCAGGCGTCGTAACCGGCCAGCGTGCGCTGCAGCGGCACCACCTTGCGCAGCGCGCAGCAACGATCCGGTTCACGGGCGAACAGATCCTTGCCGAACTCGGCGTCCTGCTCGGCGACCGACTGCTCGGCGGTGGCCTCGACGATCGTCAGCTCCGGATAGACCGAGTCGACGGCGTCGCGGGTGCCGATGGTCTCGGCGAAGTGGTAACCGGTCTCCAGGAACAGGATCTCGATGTCGCGCTTCGCCCGGTACGCCAGGTCGACCAGCACGGCGTCCTGCATGTTGGAGGCGACGATCAGCCGGTCGCCGAAGGTCCGGACGGCCCACCCGAGCAGCTCGCCCGCGGTCGCGTCCGGGCCCAGCTCCGCGGCACCGCGCTCGGCCGTCGCGCGCAGGTCGGTCTCCAGGGCAACGCTCATGACTCCGCTCCTGAGGTCTCGGGGACGCCGATGCCGACGAAACGCACGACGAACGTGCGCAGGCACCCGGCGCACCACCAGGCGGCGCCGGGGACCTTCTCGGACCGCTCGGCGGGGCGCAGGTCCTCCTCCCCGCAGTACGGGCAGTAGAACGGGGCGGCCCGCTCGCTCACTTGAGGTCCGCCTCGTCGGCTCGCAGCACCCACTGCGCGAACCGCTCGTCACCCTCGCGCTGTGCCGCGAAGTTCCGCACGACCCGCTCGACGTAGTCACCCAGCTCGGCGCTGGTGACCTTGAGCCCGCGCAGCTTGCGGCCGAACCCGGCGTCCAGGCCGAGCCCGCCGCCGAGGTGTACCTGGAAGCCCTCCACCTGGTTGCCGTCGCCGTCGGTGACGATCTGGCCCTTCAGCCCGATGTCGGCGACCTGGGTGCGGGCGCAGGCGTTCGGACAGCCGTTGAGGTGCAGCGAGATCGGCACGTCCGGAACCACGTCGGCCAGGCGCTTCTCCAGCTCCTCGACCAACCGGATCGCGCGCTCCTTCGTCTCGACGATCGCGAGCTTGCAGAACTCGATGCCGGTGCAGGCCATCGTGGAGCGCCGCCAGGTGGAGGGCTGCGCGGGGAGGCCGATCCGGTTGAGGTCCTCGACGAGCCCGTCCAGCCGGTCGTCGGCGACGTCGAGCACGACGATCTTCTGGTAGGGGGTGAACCGGATCCGGTCTGACCCGGCCCGCTCGGCGGCCTCGGCGACCGCCACCAGCGTCGTCCCGGACACCCGGCCGGACGGCGGGGCCACGCCCACGTAGTTGCGGCCGTCCTTCTGCTTGTGCACGCCGACGTGATCGATCGGCCGGTCGGGAACGGGGGGTGCCGGACCGTCGAGGAGCGCCCGGCCCAGGTACTCGTCCTGCAGCACCTGGCGGAACCGCTCCGCGCCCCAGTCCGCGATCAGGAACTTGATCCGGGCGCGGTGCCGCAACCGGCGGTACCCGTAGTCCCGGAAGACCTGCACGACCCCGTGCCACACGTCGGGCACCTCGTCCAGCGGCACCCACACCCCGAGCCGCTCGGCGATCTTCGGGTTGGTCGAGAGGCCACCGCCCACCCACAGGTCGAAACCGGGACCGTGCTCCGGGTGCACGACACCGACGAAGGCGATGTCGTTGACCTCGTGTGCGACGTCCTGCTGCCAGGAGATCGCCGACTTGAACTTGCGCGGCAGGTTCGACAGCTCGCGGTCGCCGATGAACCGGCGGACGATCTCGTCGATCGCCGGGGTCGGGTCGATCACCTCGTCGGCGGAGACCCCGGCCACCGGGGACCCGAGCACCACCCGCGGGCAGTCACCGCAGGCCTCGGTGGTCTGCATGCCCAGGCCCTCGAGCTTCTCCCAGATCGCCGGGACGTCCTCGACCCGGATCCAGTGGTACTGGATGTTCTCCCGGTCGGTGACGTCGGCGGTGTCCCGGCCGTAGTCCTGGGACACCTCGCCGAGCGCGCGCAGCTGGGCGACCGAGACGGCGCCGCCGTCGAGCCGTACCCGCATCATGAAGTAGGAGTCGTCGAGCTCCTCGGGTTCCAGGGCCGCCGTCCGCCCGCCGTCGATCCCGGGGCGGCGCTGGGTGTACAGACCCCACCAGCGGAAACGGCCTCGGAGGTCGGCCGGGTCGATCGAGTCGAAACCGCGCTTGGCGTAGATGTTCTCGATCCGCGAGCGCACGTTCAGCGGATTGTCGTCGCGCTTGCTCCGCTCGTTCGGGTTGAGCGGTTCGCGGTGGCCGAGCTTCCACTGGCCCTGGCCGCGCACGCGGCCGGGAGCAGTCTTCGAGGGCGCCATGTGGTGGGTGCTCCGGGTGTCGGTGACACGGGCACACCCCGGCCCGGGACGGGCGCGGAGCGGCCCGGGGGTGGGAATGCGGGGCCGTCAGGAAGGACGGCGACAGAGCGCGCTGCGGGTCCGGTTCAGGTCCACGTGGCGGCGGGCCACGAGGCGGAGACGGAGCGCGTGCACGTCGACCAGCGTCTCATGGTGTCCGGACGGGGGCCACCGGGGGAGTTCGCATAGTGGGACAGGACTCACCGTGCCGACCTCGATGATTCACCGCAGGAACCTGGTCCGTCGATCCACGGTGCGCCCCGCGGTGACCTGTGCGGTGGGCTTCGCACCAGCGAACCCTGCATCCCGATCCGCCGCGCGGCGGGCACCCGGCCCCGCACGATCGGGCCATGAACGCGCCCGATCTCCCCGCCTCGCCGGCGGGCAGGTGAGATGCTCGAGATCGACGGCCCGGACGGACGGGTGCAGCTGGACCTCGCCGGGTTCGACGCGCGGTCGGTCCGGGAACGGCTGGACCGGTGGCAGGTGCCGGCCGGGGACATCGAAACCGGCCCGATCCGCTGCGACCGGCCGGTACCCGCCCCCGGTGGGACCACCCGCCCGCTCGCCCCGCCGCCATCGGTGCGGAGCACCTTCGGCCCGCTCTGGGGCACCGCCCTGCGGGGGGCGGCGCTGGCGATACCCGCCGCCGCGATCCTCGTCGTCTGCGCGAGCGGCATCGTCCAGGACCTGCGCGGGGGTACCGAGCTCGGCCTCCTGGGGCTCCTGCTGTTCGTCGCGGTCGGCGGCAGCTGTCTGCTCGGCCTGGTCGGGCTCGCCACGGGACTCGCCCGGATCCGGCGGCACAGCAGGGTGACCTTCGCCGACGACGGCCTCGTCCTCGGCGTCCCGACCGAGCGCGACCGGCCGGTGCGCATCCCGTGGCCGGCCGTCGCGGCGCTGGACCTCGAGGTCGTCGGTACCCCGCGGCCCGGTACGGAGGGGTTGCAGCCGGCGCGGCTGCAGGTGACGCTCAAGCACCGTCCGGACGGTGACGTGCTGCTGGAACTGCTCGAGTCCGAGCCCGACCGGGTGTCCTACCCGGTGCACGGCTTCGACCTGCCTGCGCTCGGCGTGGCGGTGCGGCGGGCCCGCCGCACCGTGATCGCGCGCTGAGCCCGTCCCGGCGGGGGTGGCACACTCGGAAGGCGTGCCGCCCCCCTTCGGGATCTACGTCCACGTGCCGTTCTGCGCGACCCGCTGCGGCTACTGCGACTTCAACACCTACACCGCCTCCGAGCTGGCCGGTGACGCCTCCTCGCCGGACGGCTGGCTCGAGGCCGCCCGGCGGGAGATCGCGCTCGCCGCACGCACGGTCGGCGACCGGACGGTGCAGACCGTGTTCGTCGGCGGTGGCACGCCGTCGCTGATCGGGGCCGACCGGTTGTCCGCGGTGCTGGCCGCCGTCCGGTCCGAGTTCCGGGTGGCCCCCGACTGCGAGGTCACCACCGAGTCCAATCCCGAGTCGACGTCGCCGCAGTTCTTCGCCGGGATCCGCGGCGGCGGCTACACCCGGGTCTCGCTCGGGATGCAGTCCGCCGCCCGGCACGTGCTCGCGGTGCTCGACCGCACCCACACCCCCGGACGCGCCGTCGCCGCCGCACGGGAGGCCCGCGACGCCGGGTTCGCCAGCGTCAACCTCGACCTCATCTACGCCACCCCGGGTGAGTCCGACGACGACCTGCGGCGGTCCGCCGACGCCGTCCTGGACGCCGGGGCCGATCACGTGTCGGCCTACGCGCTGATCGTCGAGGACGGCACCGCGCTGCACCGCCGGGTCCGCCGCGGCGAGCTGCCCGCCCCGGACGACGACGTCGCCGCGACCCGCTACGAGCTGCTCGACGCGCGGCTGAGGGCGGCCGGTCTGCACTGGTACGAGGTGTCGAACTGGTCACAACCGGGCGCCGCCTGCCGGCACAACCTGGGTTACTGGCGCGACGGTGACTGGTGGGGCATCGGGCCCGGTGCCCACTCCCACCTGGCCGGGGTGCGTTGGTGGAACGTCAAGCATCCGGCGCGCTGGGCCGGTGCGCTCGCCGCCGGTGAGTCGCCCGAGGCCGGCCGCGAGCACCTCACCGCCGCCGAGCGGTACACCGAGCGGGTCATGCTGCGCCTGCGGCTGGCCGAGGGGATCGCCCACCACCTGCTCGAACCACCCGCGCGGGTCGCCGCGGCCGGCGCCGTCGACGAGGGGCTGCTGGATCCCGGCGCGCACGCGGCGGGCCGGGCGGTGCTGACCGACCGGGGGCGCCTGCTGGCCGATCGCGTGGTGACCGACCTGCTGCTCGCCGGAGAACGGGATGCTGATCACGGGGTGGCGACGGTCCGGCCCGTGGCGCCCGGCGGCGCCTAGAATGGGCGTTGCCGCCGAGTGACACCGACCGCCCGGGGAGGTATGCGGGACATGAACGCCGACGAGCGCCGGTTCGCCGTACTGCGGGCCATCGTCGCCGACTACGTCTCCACCCAGGAGCCGGTGGGATCCAAGGCGCTCGTGGACCGGCACAACCTCGGGGTGTCCAGCGCGACCGTGCGCAACGACATGGCTGTTCTCGAGGAGGAAGGGCTGATCGCCCAGCCGCACACCAGCGCGGGCCGGATCCCGACCGACAAGGGATACCGCCAGTTCGTCGACCGGATCTCACAGGTCAAGCCGCTGTCGGCGGCCGAGCGGCGGGCGGTGCAGTCGTTCCTGGAGGGGGCGGTCGATCTCGACGACGTGCTGCGCCGCAGCGTGCGGTTGCTCGCCCAGCTGACCCGGCAGGTCGCGGTCGTGCAGTACCCGACGCTGACCCGCTCGACCGTGCGCCACCTCGAGGTCGTGCAGCTGACGCCGGCCCGCCTGATGCTGGTGCTGATCACCGACTCCGGCCGGGTGGACCAGCGGGTGGTCGACCTGGGCGACGTCCTCGACGAGGGCGACGTGGCGCGGTTGCGCGAGATGCTCGGCAACGCGCTGAACGGGCGCAAGCTCACCGAGGCGTCGGCCGCGGTCGCCGAGCTCCCCGAGACCGCCCCGGACGACCTGAGGATGTCGTTGACGCAGGTCGCGACCGTCCTGATCGAGACGCTCGTCGAGCACCCGGAGGAGCGGATGGTGCTCGGGGGCACGGCCAACCTCACCCGCAGCCACGGGGACTTCCCCGGCTCGTTGCGGCAGGTCCTGGAGGCCCTGGAGGAGCAGGTCGTCGTGATGCGGTTGCTCGCCGCGTCCCAGGAGTCCGGCCTGGTCACGGTCCGGATCGGCGAGGAGAACGAGGCCGAGGACCTGCGGACCGCCTCGGTGGTCACGGTCGGGTACGGATCGGGGACGCCGCTGGGCGGGATGGGCGTCGTCGGACCGACCCGGATGGACTACCCGGGCACGATCTCGGCGGTGCATGCGGTCGCCCGGTACGTGGGTGAGATCCTGACCGGGCGGTAATCGGCGGACCTCCCCGTCGCCAGTGAACGAAGGACCAAGAGGAAAAGAGCCAGGTGGCACGCGACTACTACGGGATCCTGGGCGTCGAGCAGGGCGCCGACGCCGCGGAGATCAAGCGGGCGTACCGCAAACTCGCCCGGGAACTGCATCCGGACGTCAACCCGGACGCTGCGGCGCAGGAGCGTTTCCGTGAGGTCAGTGCGGCCTACGAGGTGCTGACCGATCCGGAGAAGCGGCGGATCGTCGATCTCGGCGGGGACCCGCTGGACCCGCGGGGCGGCGGTGGCGCCGGCAACGGTGATCCGTTCGCCGGGTTCGGTGGGTTCAGCGACATCATGGACGCCTTCTTCGGGGGGCCGGCGGCCGGCGGCCGCGGGCGGGGCCCGCGCAGCCGGGTGCAGCCGGGCGCGGACGCGTTGATCCGGATGGAGCTGACCCTGGAGGAGTGCGCCTCGGGCGTGCACCGTGACCTCACCGTGGACACCGCGGTGATGTGCAACCAGTGCCAGGGGTCCGGTTGTGCCGAGGGCACCCGTCCGGCCGCCTGCGACACCTGCGGCGGCTCCGGGGAGATCCAGAGCGTGCAGCGCTCCTTCCTCGGGCAGGTCGTCACGGCCCGGCCGTGTCCCACCTGCCGAGGCTTCGGCGAGGTCATCCCGGATCCCTGCCGGCAGTGCGCAGGCGACGGCCGGGTCCGGTCCCGGCGCGACGTCGCGGTGAAGATCCCGGCCGGGGTGGCCGAGGGGATGCGGGTACGGCTCGCCGGGCAGGGCGAGGTCGGCGCGGGCGGCGGCCCGGCCGGTGACCTGTACGTCGAGGTCGAGGAGGCCCCGCACGAGATCTTCACCCGGGACGGTTCGGATCTGCACTGCACCCTGCCGTTGCCGATGACGGCCGCCGCGCTCGGCACCACCCTGCCGCTGACACTGCTCGACGGCACCGTCGAGGAGATCGGCATCGAGCCGGGCACCCAGCACGGCGCGGTCCGGACGTTGCGCGGCAAGGGCATGCCCCGGTTGCGCTCGACCGGGCGGGTGGACGGGTACGGCGACCTGCTCGTGCACATCGAGGTGGTGGTGCCGACGAGACTGGACAAGGAACAGACCGAGCTGCTGCGTCAGCTGGCGCGGCTACGCGGTGAGGAGCAGCCCGACCTGGTCGGTGGTTCCCGCAACGGGCACGGCCTGTTCTCCCGGTTGCGCGACACGTGGGGCGGGCGATGAGACGCCCCTCCGCGGTCGTCCGCGCCGACGTCCGCGGTTGCCGGTTCCCGATACCGGCGAATCGCCGCGGGGGGACCGGTCCGGCTGTCATGGTGGGCGGCGTGACCCGAGCCGAGATCGCCGCGTTGACCCGACGGGTCGACTCCCAGGACGAGACCCTGCGGGCCGTCGCCGACACGGTCGTCGACGTCCGTGAGATCGTCGACGGACACACCGCCACCTTGACCGGGCACACTGCGACGCTGGCCGAGCACACGCGGTTGCACGGGCAGCACGCGGCGACGCTGGCCGAGCACACGCGGTTGCACGGGCAGCACGCGGCGACGCTGGCCGAGCACACCGCCATGCTCCGCGAGATCCTGCGTCGCCTCCCGCCCGCGTCGTGACCACTGCGCCGCTGTTCCTGGTCGATCATCTCGGCGACCCGGCCGGTGCGGAGACGGTCCTGGACGGGCCGGAGGGCAGGCACGCCGCGACGGTGCGCCGGCTCCGGCCCGGTGAACCGCTCGTGCTGTCCGACGGCCGGGGCGCCGTCGCGCACGCCGAGGTCACCGGTGTCGTCGGAAAAGACGCGCTCGCGGTCCGGTTGCTCGATGTCGTGCACGTTCCCGAGCCTGCGGTGCGTGTGATCGTCGCGCAGGCGCTGGTGAAGGGCGACCGGGGTGAGCTGGCGGTGGAGACCGCGACCGAGGCGGGCGCCGACGGGTTCCTTCCCTGGCGGGCGGCCCGCTGTGTCGCCCGGTGGGACGAGGGCCCGCGCGGCGCGAAGGCCCTGGAACGCTGGCGCAGCACGGTCCGCGAGGCGGCCAAGCAGTCGCGACGGCCCTGGCAGCCCGAGGTCGGCGCGCCGGTCACGACCCGGCAGCTCGCCGAGCGGGTCGCCGGTGCGGATCTCGCGGTGGTGCTGCACGAATCGGCCGGGGTGAGCCTGGCCGATCTCGATCTGCCGCGGCACGGTGAGATCCTGCTCGCCGTCGGTCCGGAGGGCGGGGTGGACGAGCACGAGCTCGCCGCACTGACCGGATCCGGTGCGATCGCGGTCCGGATGGGGCCCGAGGTCCTGCGGGCCTCGACCGCGGCCTGTGTCGCGCTCGGTGCGATCGCGGTCCGCACCGGGCGCTGGGGCCGCGGAGCCGGGGGCCGGGCCGGGACCTGAGCCGGGCCGAGGAGGGAACACTCCGCCGGATTCGCTCACCCGGTGAGCGGATCCGCGGGAAGGGCACCTCCCTTGCCGGGGCTCGTGGCCGTGCTCGGCCGGACCTGCCCGAGCGGCGACGGCGCACGGCCGGGCGGAGACGGCGCATCACCGGTGGTGACGACGCACCGCCTGCGCCGGCCGCGGACCGCGGTCGCAGTACCCGGTCGGTTACGCTCCGGCCGAGCTGCTCGTCGTCGTCCGGTTCACGTGACATGATCCGCCCGTGCGTGATCCCGACCACCCTGCGCGGGTCGACCGCCGCACCTTCGGGTGCTGCTGGGCGGTCTCGCCACGACCCCGCTGCTCGGGGCCTGTGCCTCCGGTGACGACGGTCCCGCCGAACCGGAGAGTACCGCGTCCGCCGACCCGCCGGTACCGCAGCGGATCGCCTACGGCGGCCATCCCGACCAGTTCGGTGAGCTCACCGTGCCCGAGGACCGGCCGCTGCCGCGGGGGATCGTCGTCGTCGTGCACGGCGGGTTCTGGGGGGCCGGAAGCGATCTCGGTCTGATGCGCCCGGCCGCGGCCGCGCTGGTCGCGGCCGGGTTCGCCACCTGGAACATCGAGTACCGCCGCCTCGACGCCGGTGGTGGCTGGACCGCCACGTTCGACGACGTCGCGATGGCCGCCGACCATCTCTCCACACTGGGCAGCACCCGGTTCGACCTCCGGAAGGTCTACGCGCTCGGGCACTCTGCCGGCGGGCACCTGGCGGCCTGGTTGGCGACCCGGCCGGGTCAGCAGTCCGGGGATCCGGGTGCCGACCCCGTCGTCCAGCTGGCGGGCGTCGTCCCGCTGGCGGGGGTGTTGGACCTGGCGGCGGCCTCCGCGCTGGGGGACCGGGCGGTGGACGCCCTGGTCGGCGGCACTCCCCGCTCGGCACCACAGCGGTACGCCGTGGCCAGCCCGATCCGGAGACTGCCGCTGGGGGTGCCCTCGGTGTGTGTGCACGGCACCGCCGACGAGACCGTTCCGCTCGCGCAGAGCGAGACGTTCGTCGCCGAGGCGACCGCTGCGGGCGACCGGTCGGAGCTGGTGCGGGTCGAGGGGGCCGACCACCTGCAGCTCATCGACGTCGCGCACCCCGGATGGGCCGCCGGCCTGCGCGCCCTGGAGGGACTGGCCGGTGGGTGAGCCGGAATGGGCGGGTGCCGGGCGGCGTCTCGCGGGTACCATTCCGGGAACCGACCGCGTCAGACCAGAGGCAGGCGATCACACCCTTGACCGGCACCGACCCCGGCTCCATCCCCCGGACCGAACTGCGGTCCGACGCGGCACCGGGCGGGACCGTCCGGTCGAAGATGTCCGTACCGGACACCGCGCTCCTCTCGCTGCTCGGCTCCCGCGACGAGAGCCTCCGCACCGCGGAGGACGAACTGGCCGCGGACGTCCATGTCCGCGGCAACGAGCTCACCCTCTCCGGCGCGCCCGGTGACGTCGCTTTCGCCGAGCGCGTCTTCACCGAGCTGATCACACTCGCCGGGCGCGGCCAGCTGGTCGGTGCGGACACCGTCCGCCGCACGGTCGCGATGCTCGCCGATGCCGACGCCGCCGAGGGCGGCCGGCTGGGCGAGTCCCCGGCGGAGGTGCTGAGCCTGGACATCCTGTCCCGGCGCGGCAAGACGATCCGGCCGAAGACACTGAACCAGAAGCGCTACGTCGACGCGATCGACGCGCACACCGTCGTTTTCGGGATCGGCCCGGCCGGCACCGGGAAGACGTACCTGGCGATGGCGAAGGCCGTCCAGGCGTTGCAGGCCAAGCAGGTGAACCGGATCATCCTGACGCGGCCGGCGGTCGAGGCCGGGGAGCGGCTGGGCTACCTGCCGGGGACGCTGTTCGAGAAGATCGACCCCTACCTGCGCCCGCTCTACGACGCGCTGCACGACATGATCGATCCGGAGTCGATCCCGAAGCTGATGGCCGCCGGCACGATCGAGGTGGCCCCGCTGGCGTACATGCGCGGGCGGACCCTGAACGACGCGTTCATCATCCTGGACGAGGCGCAGAACACCACGCCCGAGCAGATGAAGATGTTCCTCACCCGCCTCGGGTTCGGCTCGAAGATCGTGGTGACCGGGGACATCACCCAGGTCGACCTCCCCGGCAACGCCCGCTCCGGGCTCGCCGTGGTGCAGGACATACTGGAAGGCATCGAGGACGTGCACTTCTCCTACCTCGACAGCGCCGACGTCGTACGGCACCGGTTGGTGTCCGACATCGTCGACGCCTACGCCCGGTTCGACGCCGTGTCCGAGCGGCGCGCGGCGGTGAACGCCGGGAACGGGGCGCCCCGCAACGGCCCGCCGACCCGGCGGGGCGGGCGCCGCCGATAGTGTCGTACCGCCCGTCTACGCTGGCCGGGACCAGACGGACGACACGGGTGGGGACGAGGCGACGCCGGTGAGCATCGAGGTCGTCAACGAGTCCGGGATCGCGATCGACGAGGCGCAGATCGTCTCGGTGGCCCGGTACGCGTTGGACGCGATGAAGGTCAATCCGGCGGCGGAGCTGGCCGTCACCGCCGTCGGGCTGGACACGATGGAGGAGCTCCACGTCCGCTGGATGGAGGAGCCCGGCCCCACCGACGTCATGGCGTTCCCGATGGACTCGCTGGCCGAGGACGGTCGGCGTCCCGACGCCCCGGATCTCGGCCCGGCCTTGCTGGGTGACGTCGTGCTGTGCCCGGCGTTCGCCAGGGAGCAGGCCCGCAAGGCGGGCCACACCCTCGCCGACGAGCTGCACCTGCTGACCGTGCACGGGATCCTGCACCTGCTCGGCTACGACCACCTCGAACCGGACGACGAGCGCGAGATGTTCGCGCTGCAGAACCGGCTGCTGGTCCGGTGGCGTGACGACCGCGCCCAACTGCGCGCCCGCGAGGCCCAGCGTCGCAGCGACGACCGATTGCTCGGCACCGCCGGCTTCGAGGAGGAGCCCGGCCGGTGACCGTACCGTCCCATTCTGATCACGCGGTTCCGGAGGATCTGTGACCACCGCCTGGCTGATCGTCGCCACGCTCCTGCTCGTGTTGCTGGCCGGCCTGTTCGCCGCCGCCGACTCGGCCCTGATGTCGCTCTCGCGGGCACGGGTCGAGGCCGCCGTGCGCAGCGGCCGGCCCGGCGGGCGAGCGTTGTCCGCGGTGGTCGCCGACCGGCCCCGACACGTCAACCTGCTGATGCTGCTACGGGTGACCTGCGAGACCGTCGCCGTCATCTTGCTCGCGGTGGCGCTCGCACCGCTGTTCTCGGAGCCCTGGATCGGGCTCGTGCTCGCCGCCGTGATCATGGTCCTGGCCAGCTACGTGCTGGTCGGGGTGGGCCCGCGCACGCTCGGTCGTCAGCACCCGTACCGGATCGGGCTGATGCTCGCGGCGCCGATCCGCGCGCTGGGCACCGTGCTCTCCCCGCTGGCGAAGCTGCTCATCCTGCTCGGGAACGCGATCACCCCCGGGCCCGGTTTCCGGGACGGGCCGTTCTCCACCGAGGTCGAGCTGCGCGAACTCGTCGACATGGCCAGCAATCGCGGCGTCGTCGACGAGGGCGAGCGCAAGATGATCCACTCGGTGTTCGAACTGGGGGAGACTCCGGTCCGGGAGATCATGGTGCCGCGGCCGGACGTCATCTGGGCGGAGCGCGACACCCCGGTCGACAAGGTGCTACGGCTCGCGCTCAAGAGCGGTTACTCACGCATCCCGGTCCTCGGCGAGGGCATCGACGACGTGATCGGAGTCGCCTACCTCAAGGACCTGGTCCGGGCCCGTGACGACGCCCAGTTCCGCGGCGCCCCGCCGAAGTCGCTGCCCGAGATCCTGCGCCCGGCCGCGTTCGTCCCGGACTCCAAGCGCAGCGACGAGCTGATGCGGGAGATGCAGCGCAGCCGCAACCACATGGCCGTCGTCGTCGACGAGTACGGCGGCACGGCCGGCGTCGTGACGATCGAGGACATCCTCGAGGAGATCGTCGGGGAGATCACCGACGAGTACGACACCGAGGAGATCCCGGAGGTCGCCGAGGTCGAGGACGGGGCGTTCCGGGTGGCATCGCGACTCCCGGTCGAGGACCTGGAGGAGCTGTTCGCCGGGCGCTTCCGCGGCACCCCCCGGGAGGACGAGCTGCGCCGCGCGCTGGAGACCTCCGACGTCGACACCGTCGGTGGCCTGCTCGCCCAGCGACTGGGCAAGGTGCCGCTGCCCGGTGCCGTCGCCGAGGTCGACGGCCTGCTCCGGCTCCAGGGGGAGGGCGGCAAGGACGCGCGCGGCCGGATCCGGATCACCTCGGTGCTGGTCAGCCCGCTCGAACCGGCCGCGGCCGATGACGACGGCACGGATCGCGCCCGGCCCGTCGACGCGTCCGGTCCGACCGTGTCCGACCCGAGCGTGTCCGACCCGAGCGTGTCCGACCCGACGGTGTCCGACCCGGCGGTGGGCGGCCCGAGCGTGTCCGACCCGACCGAGCACAGCGGTGTGGCCCGCGCCGACCGGGCGTAGCAACCCGCCACGGCCCGGACCGGCCGTGCGGACGAGCAGCACAACGGCCCCCGCCCCGTGGCGGGGCCGGAGGAGGAACCGATGGCTGGAAGCGACCGCGACGGCTCCACCGGGAGCGTCCCGGGCGGAGTCGGACTGCCCGCGACGCCGTCCTACGACCTGGTCGTCGTCGGCGGCGGGATCGTCGGCCTGGCCACCGCGTACGCGGCGACCGGTGCGGGATTGTCGGTCGCCGTCGTCGAACGGGAGCCGCGGCTGGCGAACCACCAGACCGGCAACAACTCGAACGTCATCCACTCCGGCCTGTACTACGCGCCCGGTGGTTACAAGGCCCGGCTCGCGGTCGCCGGTTGCGCGGAGACCGTCGCCTTCTGCCGGGAGCACGACCTGCCGCACCGGGTCTGCGGCAAGCTGGTGGTGGCGACCGAGCCGGCGGAGCTCCCCAGGCTCGACGCGCTGGCCCGTCGGGGCGAGGCGAACGGTGTGGAGAACCACCGGCTCGACGAGCACGAGATGAAGGTCTACGAACCCGACGTGCGCGGCCTCGCCGCGTTGTGGGTGCCCTCGACCGGCATCTGCGACTACCGCGCGATCGCCGAGAAGCTGGGTGAGCTGATCGAGAAGGGCGGTGGCGAGGTGCATCTGGGCCGGGCCGTCACCGGGTTCGCCCGGCGACCGTCGGACGTGGTGGTCCGTACCTCCGGCGGGGACCTGCTCGGGAAGCGGGTCGTGGTGTGCGGCGGGCTGCGCTGCGACGAGCTGGCGACCCTGGCCGGCGCCGACCCGGGCGTGCGGATCGTGCCGTTCCGCGGCGAGTACTCCGGCTTCTCCGAGCGGGCCGCCTCGCTGGTCCGGGGGCTGATCTACCCGGTGCCGGACCCGGAGTTCCCGTTCCTGGGGGTGCACGCCACCCGCGGCATCGACGGCCACGTGCACGCCGGGCCGAACGCGGTGCTGGCGATGGCCCGCGAGGGTTACGACTGGCGCACCGTCCGGCCGGCGGAGCTGCTCGGCACGCTCACCTACCCGGGCATGATCCGGATCGCCCGCAGGCACTGGCGCTACGGCCTCGGCGAGGTGCAGCGGTCGCTGTCGCGCAAGGCGATGGTCCGCCAGATCCAGCGGATGCTGCCCGACGTGACCGCCGAGGACCTGCACCCGGCCGGAGCCGGTGTCCGGGCGCAGGCGGTCAAGCCCGACGGGACCCTGGTCGACGACTTCCTGTTCCTCGACCAGCCCGGCCCGGACGGCGCCGGTGCGGCGGGCTCGATCCTGCACGTGCTCAACGCGCCGTCCCCGGCGGCGACCGCGGCCCTGCCGATCGGCCGCGAGATCCTCGGCAGACTGGGCGCCGCGGCATGACCCCGCCCGCGTCCCCCGAGGGCTTCCGGTCCGGCTTCGCCTGCTTCGTCGGCAGGCCCAACGCCGGCAAGTCCACGCTGACCAACGCCCTGGTCGGGCAGAAGGTGGCGATCACCTCCAGCCGGCCGCAGACGACCCGGCACGCGATCCGGGGCATCGTGCATCGCGACGACGCCCAGATCGTGCTCGTGGACACCCCCGGTCTGCACCGGCCGCGGACCCTGCTCGGCTCCCGTCTCAACGACGTGGTCCGCGAGACCTGGGCGGAGGTCGACGTGGTCGGGTTCTGCGTCCCGGCGAACGAGAAGGTGGGCCGTGGCGACCGGTTCATCGCCGAGGAGCTGCGCAAGGTCGCCGCGCACACCCCGGTGGTCGCGGTCGTCACCAAGACCGACCTGGTCCCACCGGAGCAGGTGGCGGAGCGGCTCGCCGAGGTCGCGGGTCTGATGGACTTCACCGAGGTCGTCCCGACCTCGGCCCGGTCCGGGTTCCAGGTGGCGCTGCTCGCCGACCTGCTGGTCGCGCAGCTGCCCGAGGGCCCGCAGCTCTACCCGGACGGGGACCTCACCGACGAGCCCGAGGAGACCCTGGTCGCCGAGCTCGTCCGGGAAGCCGCCCTGGAGGGGGTGCGCGACGAGCTGCCGCACTCGATCGCCGTGACCGTCGAGGAGATGATCGAGAAGAAGAACCTGCTCGAGATCCACGCGATCGTCTGGGTCGAGCGGTCCAGCCAGAAGGGCATCGTGATCGGGCGTGGCGGGGCCCGTCTGAAGCAGGTCGGTTCGGACGCCCGGCGGCAGATCGAGAAGCTGCTCGGCACGAAGGTCTACCTCGACCTGCACGTCAAGATCGCGGAGAACTGGCAGCGCGACCCCAAGCAGCTGCGCAAGCTCGGGTTCTGAGCCGAGCCCGCGCGCCGGCCCGCCGGGCGGCGCCTACGCTGGGCGCATGGCCCAGCTGTACCGCGACACCGGGATCGTGTTGCGCGTGCAGAAGCTCGGCGAGGCGGACCGGATCGTCACCATGCTGACCCGGCAACGGGGCAAGATCCGGGTGGTGGCCAAGGGGGTGCGACGTACCCGATCCCGCTGGGGGGCGCGGCTGGAGCCGTTCAACCACGTCGACGTGCAGTGCTACACCGGCCGCACGCTCGACGTCGTCACCCAGGCGCAGACGGTCGATGCGTTCGCGCCGGCGGTCGTGGCCGACTGGTCGGCCTACTCGTGTGGTTGCGCGATCCTGGAGACCGCCGACCGGTTGGTCTCGGAGGAGGGTGAGCCGTCGCTGCGGGTGTATCTGCTGTTGCTCGGGGCCACCCGGGCGCTGGCCGACGGTGTCCGTGAACCGGCTCTGGTGCTGGATGCGTTCCTGCTGCGCGCGATGAGTCACGCCGGCTGGGCGCCGTCGTTGTCGGACTGCGCGCGCTGTGCCACCCCGGGCCCGCACCGGGCCTTCACCGTGGCCGGTGGCGGGATGGTCTGTCCGCGCTGCCGCCCGCCCGGGTCGGTCACCCCGGCGGCCGAGACGGTCGCGTTGCTCGAGGCGCTGCTGCACGGTGACTGGACGGCCGCCGACGCCTCCACCGACCCGACCCGCCGGGAGGCCAGCGGTCTCGTCGCGGCCCACCTGCAATGGCACCTCGAGCGCCAGCTCCGCTCGTTGCCGCTGGTGGACCGCCGGTCCCGGCCCCGGCCCGGCTCGGGTCCGGCGGCGCCGCAACGTCCGCCGGAAGGTTTCCCGGTGACGCCGAGCGGTCCGGTCGGTGCCGGGCCCGCCGACGGTGGACCGCCGGTCGCGCCTCGCGCCGCATCTGCCGACTCCGCCGGGTGATCCGGGCTTCCACGGGGCAACCCACCCCGGTGCCTCGTTACGCTCCTGTGATCGAACCGAACCGATCGGATCCGACGGAGAGGCGCACGTGACCCCACCCCACACCCCCCCTCGGGACGGCAGGGACGGCCGGGCCGGTCGGGACGACACGGCCGAGGCCGAGCGCACCCGGCGGCTCGCCGCTGCGACCCAGCGGCTGCCCGTCGCTCCGACCCAGCTCATCCCGGTACGGACCGAGCTGCTGCCCGAGTCCCCGCCGGACGGGCCGACGCGGGCGATGCGCCAGGTCCGGGCCCGCACCGAGGACGGCGCCTGGCCGGCGATCCCGATGCTGCCGGTGATCCGGCCGGAGGACAGCGAGCCGCTCTCCGAGGTCGACCGGGCCCGCGGTCATCGCGGCATCCGGGAACTGCGCGAGACCGTCGAGCGGCTGGAGGACTCGGAGGTACCGGCCTGGCCGGTCCGGGAGGAGCCCGACGAGCAGTTCCGGATCTGAGCCCGACCAGGCACCGACGTAGGGTGCTGGGCGTGCCGTTCCAGCCACCTCCGCCGCACCCGTCCGGCGCCCGGCCCCCGACGATCCCCGCGGCGCTGGTGCCGCGGCACATCGCACTCGTGATGGACGGCAACGGCCGGTGGGCCAACGCCCGCGGCCTGCCTCGCACGGAGGGCCACAAGCGTGGCGAGGCGTCGCTGATGGACGTCGCCCGCGGGTGCATCGACATGGGTGTCCGTTGGCTGTCGGCCTACGCCTTCTCGACCGAGAACTGGCGGCGCAGCCCGGACGAGGTCCGCTTCCTGATGGGGTTCAACCGCGACGTCATCCGGCGCCGGGTCGACGAGATGGACGCGATGGGTGTCCGCGTCCGCTGGGCGGGCAGGCGGCCCCGGCTGTGGCGCTCGGTCATCAAGGAACTCGAGATCGCCGAGGAACGGACGAAGCACAACGACGTCCTCGATCTCACGATGTGCGTCAACTACGGCGGCCGGGCCGAGATCGTCGACTCGGTGCGACAGATCGCCCGCCTCGCCGCGCAGGGCCGGATCAACCCGGACAAGATCGACGAGCGGATGCTGGCCCGGCACCTGGACGAGCCGGACATGCCCGATGTGGACCTGTTCGTGCGGTCGTCGGGGGAGCAGCGGACGTCGAACTTCCTGCTGTGGCAGAGCGCGTACGCCGAGATGGTCTTCCTGGACACACTGTTCCCCGACTTCGACCGTCGGCACATCTGGCAGGCGATCGAGATCTACGCCCGGCGGGACCGGCGGTTCGGCGCCGCGACGGACCGGGCGGCCACGGCGGACGGAGTGGGGGAGCAGTGACCGACACGGTGATCGCCGGGATGCTCGGCACGGCGCAGGCGGCGCTCGAACGCTTCCACGACGTCGTCGTCGACGACGACGGGGCGCTGACCTTCGCGCACGGCGGCGTGCTGTGCGTCGTGCAGGGCACCGAGCTGGAGGAGGGCCTGCCGGTTCTCAACATCACCTGTGTGGTGGCATGGGACCTGTCCGATCCCGACGTGCCGTCGCGGGTCGGTCTCGGCGTGGGCGAGGGATTGTTCGGCACCCCTCGGGTGGTCCGCGGCGAGCACGGCTGGGACGTGACACTGCGCTACGCGTTCCCGGCCTCCGGGCTGGCCGAGGGGCCGATGGGCACGCTGCTGATGCTGGTCGTCTCCTCGGCGTCGAGCATGCGCGCGGAGCTGGTCGGCGACTGACCCGCCCACGCGGCGGGCCGGCCCGGGTGTGGCGCCCCGCCGGGCCGTGCCGGCCTGCCGGCCCGCCACCGATCGGCTCACTTCTTGCGGTTGGTGCCCAGCTCCTCGGCGATCGGGTTGACCGGGTCGACGTCCTTGGTGGCTTCGGAGAGACCGGGATGGGTGTGCTGGGTGCGCCGCTGGGCGCGCAGCTGCTCGGTCTCCTCGCGGGACTCGTCGGCGGTGTCGACCGCGGCGACGACCTCGGAGACGGAACCGTAGTCCGCGGCGGGGACCGCCCGGATCGCCTCCAGGGTCGCGCCGTCGGCGTCGTTGCGCTCGGCACCGGCGGCCAGCTCGTCCTTCCCGGCCGGGAACGTGACGCCGTCCAGCGCGGCGTGGACGGCCTCAGGGGTGGTCGTGCGGCTCGTCATCTCGGGAACTGCCTCCCTCGTCGATGGTCGTGTCCGTCCCGACGAGGGTTACCGGTGTGCGGCGATCCATGCACCGCGGGCGTCACCCGGTGGTGGGGCCCTGCCCGTCGGCCGGTCCGGCGGCATCGGGCTCGTCGGCCAGGTGGACGATCGGTAGCGCGGAGAGCTGGGCGGGTGTCATGTCGTGCGCGACGCCGAGCACGTCGTTCTGCGACTTCTTCATCCGGGCGTCGACCAGCCCGGACAGTCCGTAGGCGACCCGCCCGAGCAGCCGCACCGTCGTCTCGTCGACCAGCGGCCGCGGGGTGGAGACGATCGCGACGCCGCGCGGGGTGCCGTCGTTGGACTGGGCGACACCGACCGAGTACGACTCGCGCGGGTTGACGTGCCGGGACGCGTAGTGGTCACGCAGCTTCAGCACCATCTCGTGGAAGTCGCCGACCTCGCCCTCGAGTTCGAGCTTCTCCAGGTCGGCCTTGGTGAGGGTCTTCGTCCGGCCGGAGAAGCAGCGCACGTAGCCGATCACCGCGCCGGTCCAGAGCGCCTCGACCAGCGCCGGGTCGGCGTCCACCCGGACCGGCCCGGACTCCGGGCCGCCGAGTGCGGTCACCAGGTGCTCGCAGCAGCGCAGCACGTACTGCAGGTCCTCGAAGACCGCCGCGAGCTGTGCCAGCTCACCGGACTCCGGTACGTCGATCCGTCGCACCGTCGTCGGTGCCGCGGGGGCCCCGTCTCCGGCAGTGCCGTCCTCGTGCGTGTCGGTCATCGTCGACCCCACCTCCGGTGGATCACGCTATCGGCGGGTGCCGCGGCACGGTGTCGCGTTATGA
The DNA here is from genome assembly GCF_040659795.1 of Pseudonocardia sp. NPDC049635. Classification (NCBI taxonomy): domain Bacteria; kingdom Bacillati; phylum Actinomycetota; class Actinomycetes; order Pseudonocardiales; family Pseudonocardiaceae; genus Pseudonocardia; species Pseudonocardia sp. NPDC049635. Next base: position 30,154 of record NZ_JBFAON010000003.1, on the reverse strand, counting down.
GACGTTCTGTGACGTCCACCTCTCCGGTCCCCGGTTGCGTGGTCGGCGCCGCGGCCGGTGCTAACGTCTTCGTCCGAAAGGTCACGAGTGCCAGCGCGAAGCCCCGGCTTGCTGGCCGGCAACCCTCCTCCGCGGTGGGGTGCCCCGGGTGATGACCGGGCCGTCGCGACACCCGCGTCGGCAAGCGCGGATCCGGCGCCCGCAGCTCTGCTGCCCCCGGATCCTTGTGATCCGGAGGACGGACATGACCGCTGCCCTGTTCCACGAGACCACCCGCCCGGCCGTCGAGCTCCCGGTGGTGGCCGGTGCCGAGCTCACCGTGCCGCTGGTCGACGGCGGACGGATCCGGTACTGCGACCTCGACTCCGCCGCCTCGACCCCGGCCCTCGCCGCGGTCGCCGCGCACGTCGAGCAGGTGCTGCCCTACTACGGGAGCGTGCACCGGGGCGCCGGCTACACCTCGAGGGTCTGCACGTCGCTGCTGGAGAACGCGCGTGCCGACGTCGCCCGCTTCGTCCGCGCCCGGCCCGACGACGTCGTGGTGTTCACCCGCAACACCACCGACGCGCTCGGCCTGCTCGCCGGGGCGGTCCCGGGGCCCACGGTCACCCTGGACCTGGAGCACCACGCGACGCTGCTGGCCTGGCGGCGTTCGGGGCACCGGGTCGTCCCGGCCGGGGCGACGGTCGGCGAGACACTGGACGCGCTGCGCGCCGAGCTGGCAGCCCGCCCGGACACCGCGCTGGTGGCCGTCACCGGTGCGTCCAACGTGACCGGTGAGATGCTGCCGGTCGCCGAGATCGTGGCGATCGCGCACGCCGCCGGTGCCCGGGTCTGCGTGGACGCCGCGCAGCTCGCCCCGCACCGCAGGCTGGACCTGGCCGGTTGGGGTGCCGACTACCTCGCGCTGTCCGGGCACAAGATCTACGCGCCGTTCGGGGCCGGTGTCCTGGTCGGGCGTCCTGACTGGCTGGACGCGGCGCAGCCGCACCTGGCCGGGGGCGGTGCCGTGCGGTCGGTCGCCGTCCGCGGTGACCGTGCCGAGGTGGGGTGGCTCCCGGCGCCGCAGCGGCACGAGGGCGGCACACCGAACGTGCTGGGCGCGGCCGCGCTGGCGGCGTCCTGCCGGGAGCTGGACCGGGTGATCGACGACGAGGTTCCCGCGCACGAGCGAGCGCTCGCCGCCCGCCTCCACGCCGGGCTGACCGCGGTGCCCGGCCTGCGCACGCTGTCGATCTTCGACGACGCACCGGACCGGACCGCGACCGTGTCGTTCGCCCTCGGCGACCTCCCGGCCGGGCTGGTCGCTGCGGCGCTGTCCGCGGAGTACGGCATCGGGGTGCGGGACGGCAGGTTCTGCGCGCACCCGCTGCTCGACCGCTGCAACGCCGGCGACGACGCCGTCCGTGTCTCGCTCGGCCTGCGCACCGCGGAGTCCGACGTCGACCGGCTGGTGGAGGCGCTCGGCACGCTGGCCGGCAGCGGCCCGCGGTGGACCTACGCGATCGTCGACGGCCGTTGGGCACCCACCCCGGACCCGCGCCCGCTGGACCCGTTCGGGCTGGGGGAGCGGCCAGGCCTCCCGGGTTGCGACCGCTGAAGGATCAGCCGTGGGCGGTCGAACACGACCGGCACAGCCCGAAGATCTCCAGGGTGTGCGACAGGTCGGTGAAGCCGTGCTGCTCGGCGACGGCCTGCGCCCAGGACTCGACGGCCGGCCCCTCGATCTCCACCGCGGCCCCGCACCGCCGGCAGACCAGGTGATGGTGGTGGTGCTCGCTGGCACAGCGCCGGTAGACGGCCTCACCGGAACCCGTCCGCAGCACGTCGACCTCGCCGCCGTCGGCGAGGGTCTGCAGGGTGCGGTAGACCGTCGTCAGCCCGATGCCCTCCCCGGCGCGGCGGAGCTCCTCGTGGATCTCCTGCGCGGACCGGAAGTCCTCGATCCGGTCGAGCAGCGCGATGACCGCCGCCCGCTGCCGGGTCGCCCGGATACCGCGCGGCCCGGCCGTCGAGCGTGCGGTCCGCTCGGTCGTGCCCTGCACCGCCTGATCGCTCACGAACCCTCCTCCACGTGCGCCACCGCGTCCACCACGATGTGGGCGAGATGGTCGTCGACCAGGGAGTAGAGCACCTCACGCCCCTTGCGTTCACCTGCGACCACGCCGGCCGACTTGAGTACCCGCAGGTGCTGGCTGATCAACGGCTGGGTGACGCCGAGCGCGTCCACCAGGTCGTGCACGCACCGCGCGTGCTCCAGGAGCTGCAGGACGATCGCGATCCGGACCGGCGCGGCCAGCGCGCGCAGCAGGTCCCCTGCCGCCGCCAGGGTGCGCGGGTCACGGACCGGGCCGGGTGCGGGCGCGGGGTGGTGCTCCTCGGCGTGCTCACCCGACTCCGGGGCCCGGGTGGTCTCCGCTGCGGCAGACATCGTGGTTCCGTCCCGTCCCCGGAGGCTGCGGCCACACCTCCGGCGCTGATCGAGCGCAGCCGGCCGCACCTGACATGGTAGGCGTGTTCGTTATCGTCGCGTCGTGCTCCTGGTCTGCCGGTTCACCGTGTCGCCCGACGAGGCCCCCGGATTCACCGACCGTGCCGCCCGTGCGCTGGAACTACTCGCCGCCCAGCCGGGCTGCCGGGGCGGGGAGGCGGGCCGGGCGATCGAGGCCCCGGAACAGTGGGTGATGACGGTCCGTTTCGATTCGGTCGACGCCTACCGGCGGGCGCTCGGGCCGTTCCCGGTGCGCGAGCACGTGCACCCGTTGCTGGCCGAGGCCGACACCACCACGGAGTCGACGCACGAGACCCTGCTGACGGTGACCGCCGGTGGTTCCGCCGCCCGGCACCCGTCGCTGCTCAGCTGAGCCCGGGCGGGCGGACCCGGGTCACACCGGGTCGGTAATCTGTAGAACCCACCTTGCGACTGCGCGGGTGGCATTCCCGAATCCCGGACCTGGAGTACCGCCAGTGGCCAGCAAGCCGACCTCCGCCAAGATCGAGACCATCGTCGCGCTGACCAAGCGCCGCGGATTCGTCTTCGCCTCCGGTGAGATCTACGGCGGTACCCGGTCGGCGTGGGACTACGGCCCGCTCGGCGTGGAGCTCAAGGACAACATCAAGCGGCAGTGGTGGAAGACGATGGTCACCGGCCGCGACGACGTCGTGGGCCTCGACTCGTCGGTGATCCTGCCGCGCCAGACCTGGGTCGCCTCCGGCCACGTCAACGCCTTCACCGACCCGCTGGTCGAGTGCACCTCGTGCCACAAGCGCTACCGCGCCGACCAGCTGGCCGAGGAGTTCGCCGAGCGCAAGGGGCGCGACCCCGAGCAGGCCGACCAGAACGACCTCTCCGAGGTGCCCTGCCCGAACTGCGGGACCCGTGGCCAGTACACCGCTCCGCGCGAGTTCAACATGATGCTCAAGACCTTCCTCGGGCCGGTGGAGTCCGAGGAGGGCATGGCCTACCTGCGCCCGGAGACCGCGCAGGGCATCTTCGTGAACTTCCTCAACGTACAGACGACCTCGCGCAAGAAGCCGCCGTTCGGCATCGGCCAGATCGGCAAGAGCTTCCGCAACGAGATCACGCCCGGCAACTTCATCTTCCGCACCCGCGAGTTCGAGCAGATGGAGATGGAGTACTTCGTCGAGCCGGGCAGCGACGAGGAGCTGCACCAGTACTGGATCGACGAGCGCACCCGCTGGTACACCGACCTGGGTATCGACCCGGCGAACCTGCGGCACTACGAGCATCCGAAGGAGAAGCTCTCCCACTACTCGAAGCGCACCGTCGACATCGAGTACAAGTTCAACTTCGCCGGTCAGGAGTGGGGCGAGCTCGAGGGCATCGCGAACCGCACCGACTTCGACCTGACCACGCACTCCAACCACTCCGGCGTGGACCTGTCGTTCTACGACCAGGCCAGCGACACCCGGTACCGGCCGTACGTCATCGAGCCCGCGGCCGGCGTGGGGCGGTCGATGATGGCGTTCCTGATCGAGGCCTACGCCGAGGACGAGGCGCCGAACGCCAAGGGCGGCGTCGACAAGCGGGTCGTGCTGAAGCTGGACCGCAGGCTGGCCCCGGTGAAGGCCGCGGTGCTGCCGCTGTCGCGCAACGCGGAGCTGTCGCCCAAGGCGCGTGACCTCGCCGCGAGCCTGCGGCGGAACTGGAACGTCGACTTCGACGACGCCGGTGCCATCGGTCGCCGGTACCGCCGGCAGGACGAGATCGGTACGCCGTTCTGCATCACGGTCGACTTCGACACCCTCACCGACCAGGCCGTCACCATCCGGGAACGCGACACCATGGCCCAGGAGCGGGTCGCGCTGGACCAGGTCGAGACCTACCTGGCCACCCGCCTGCTCGGCTGCTGAGGGCGCACACGACGGACCGGCCCCCGCCCGAGGAATCGGGCGGGGGCCGGTCCGTGTCGCCTGGCGCGGGTGCCTAGGCCGGGGCGGGCAGCAACCGCTCCACCAGGTCGGAGAGCGTGATGATGCCGACCAGTCCGCTCTCGGACTCCACCAGGGCCAGGTGTGCACGCTGCTCGCGCATCGTGTTCACCGCGGTGTTGTAGCGGGTGTCCGCCGGCAGCGTCAGCACCGGACGCATCAGCTCCCGTGCCGGGGTGTTCGGCTCCCGGGTCAGGGTGTCCCGGACGTGCACGTACCCGACCGGTGTGTCGCCGTCGCGCACGATGAGCCGCAGGTGCCCGGTCCGCCGGGCGGTTTCCTGCACGGTCGCGACGTCGTCGTCGGCATCGACCCCGGACGGCTCGTGTGCCAGCTCGCTCAGCGGGGTCCGCTCCAACTCGAGCGCGGTGACGAGCTGGTCGCGCCGCTCCTTGTCCAGCGCGCCGGTCTTCGCCGAGTGGTCGACCAGCTCACGGAGGTCGTCGGCGTTGCGGCCGGAAGCCATCTCGTCGACCGGCTCGACGCCGACCGCGTGCAGGCAGCGGTTGGCGAAACCGTTGAGCACGACCAGCAACGGCCGGGTCAGCACCATGAACCCGCGCATCGGGATGGCGAGCAGGATCGCCGAGCGCTCCGGGTGCGAGATCGCCCAGGACTTCGGGGCCATCTCACCCACCACCAGGTGGATGAAGGTGACCACGATCAGCGACAGGACGAACGAGGTCACCGCGGCGATGCCCGACGCCAGCCCCCAGCCCTCCAGCACCGGCCGCAGGGCGTAGTCGACGGCCGGCTTCGCGACCGCACCGAGCCCCAGCGTGCACAGCGTGATGCCCAGCTGCGAGCCGGCCAGCAGCAGCGACAGGTCCTTGGCGCTGCGCAGCGCGGCCCGCGCGGACGCCGAGGTCTGGGCGGCCTCCTCCAGCCGGTAGTTGCGCGCGGCGACCAGTGCGAACTCGATGGCCACGAAGAACGCGCTCAGCCCCACGAGGGCGATGGACACGACGATCGAGGTCACGCTCATGCCCGCACCTCCTGCTCGTCGTCGGAACCGGCCGGTTCGCCCCACACGAGGTGCACCGCGGACGGGACCCGCCGGTTCACCTCCTGGACGCGGATCCGCAGGCGGCGGTCCGGCTCGTCCGGGTCCTCCGCCGGGATGGCCACCACGATCTCGTCGCCCGGCTCGGGCAACCGCTGCAGCTCGGCCATCACCAGGCCGCCGACGGTCTGGTAGTCGCCCTCGGGCAGCTCGGCGTCGATGAGCCTGCCGACCTCGTCGACGTGCCGGTCACCCGGCACCACCCAACCGTCCTCGGCCTGCAGGGCCTGGTCGGTGCCGTCCTGGTCGTGCTCGTCGGTGATCTCGCCGACGAGCTCCTCGGCCACGTCCTCGACGGTGATGACACCGGCCAGGCCGCCGTACTCGTCGAGCACGCAGGCCATCTCCTCGCCCTCTTCGCGCAACCGGGTCATGACCTGGGGCAGCGGCAGCGAGGAGGGCACCAGAACCGGCGCGCGCATCAGCTCCGACACCCGCACCTCCCCGGCGGAGCGACCGCCCAGGTCGGTCCGCTCGGACAGGGCCAGGACGTCCTTGAGACAGACGACGCCGACCAGCTCCATGGCGTTGTCCGGGTCGGCCGCGTCCGGCGGTGTGCCCAGCACCGGGTACCGGGAGTGCTCCACGGCCATCTGCCCGATCAGGCTCTCGACGGTCGCGTCGTCGCGCACCCAGGACACCCGCGGGCGGGGGATCATCGCCGCCCGCGCCGTCCGGTCGGTGAAGTCGACGACCCGGTCCAGCAGGACCGCGAAGTCCGGCGCGAGATCACCCGAGTCGCGCGAGTCGTCGATGATCGCCTCGAGGTCACGCGGGGTGGCCGAGTGCTCGACGTCGTGCACCGGCTCGATCCGCAGCGCCCGCAGCAGCAGGTTCGACGCGGCGTCGAACAGCTTGATGATCCAGCCGAAGACGGCCAGATAGATCTTGGTGGACCAGGCCAGCCAGAGCGCGACCGGCTCGGGGCGGGCGATCGCCAGGTTCTTCGGGAAGAGCTCCCCGAAGACCATCTGGATGACCGTCGAGAGCAGCAGCGCGAACGTGATGCCGATCGCGAGGCCGATGCCGCTCGGCACGTTCACCACGCCGAGCAGTTCGGCGATGCCGTTGCCGATCAGGGGCTCGGCGACGTAACCGACCAGCAGGCCGGTGACGGTGATGCCGAGCTGGGCGCCCGACAACATGAACGAGGTGCGGCGGGTGATGTCGAGCGCTCGTGCGGCTCCGCTGTCGCCGGCTGCCGCCCTGGCCTTGAGCCGGGAGCGGTCGACGGCCATGTAGCCGAACTCCTGCGCCACGAAGTAGCCGGTGAACGCGGTGATCACGAGGACCACCAGGATGCCGAGCAGGATTCCGAGGATCGTGCCGATCACCGGAGCGTCACCGCCCGGCGGTCGGGCCCGTGGGTACGGGCGGGAACGAGGGCGATGCGGGGTCGCCGTCCGGGTTGCTGCCGGACGGCGCCGGGACTGTCGCTGGGGTCCATGACTCCTGACTCGCGATCGGATGTGTCGTCCACGCGTGAACGCGTGACGGAATAGTACGGTTCCGGCACGCATCCGTCGTGTTGGGCACCTCACGTGTCGCCGATCCGTGATCCCCGGTCCCCGGGCTGGGGCGAGGTGCACGCGCCCGGCCGGCCGCCGCGCCCCCGGGAATTCGCCGGTCCCCGTCGCTACCCTGGCGCTCGTGAGCACCGGTTCGTCCCAGCCCCCCGTCGATCCGCGTCGTGCGCTCGGTACCGCCCTGCGCCGCTGGGCGGCGGGGCCGGCCGCGGGCATCGGTGTGGTCCGGGTCCTGGACCGGCACGGCTTCGGCTCGGTGGAGGCCGGGCAGCTGCTGGCCGGCACCCCGGACGGTGAGATGCGCGGCCGGCTCTATCTCGGTGCGCTCGACGACGCCGCGCGACCGCTCGCGGTCGAGGCCGCCGCCGGCGCGACGGCGGTCCGGGAGGCGCAGGTCGCCGAGTCCTCCGCGGTGGCAGCCGGGCTGGCCTGCGCCGGAGGCGCGACGCTGGTCGGGCATCCGCTGGCCGCCGGTCCTGCCGCGGCACTCGGCGAGGCGCTCGAGGAGGCCCGCCCCGCCGCCCTGCTGTCCACCGTGGACGGCACCTCGGCGCTGGTGCTGACCGGGCCCGACCTCACCACCGGGCACGGCTCGCTGGGCACCGGCGCAGTCACCGAGGCGGCCACCGAGGCGGCCCGCGGGCTGCTGCGCCGCGGTGCCACGGCCACCGCGCAGATCGACGCCGCGGGCACCCCGGTGCTGATCGACATCTGGGTCCCGGTGCCCTCGGTACTGGTGGTCGGCGAGGGAGCGCTCGGTGCCGCGCTGCACGCACAGGCCGGGTTGCTCGGCTGGTCCGCGCGCACCGTCACCACGGTGGACGAGGCGCGGTCGGCCGTGGCCGCCTTCACCGACGCCGACGTGCTGGTGCTGCTCGACCACTCACCGGCGTTCGACGTCATCCTGGTCGAGGGCCTGGCGCACGGCCGCGGCTTCCTCGGCGCGCTCGGGTCCCGCCGCACCCAGTCCGCCCGCCGGGAACGGCTGGCCGCAGCAGGCGTCGGGGAGGACGGGCTCGCCGCGATCCACGGCCCGGTCGGGCTCGACCTGGGCGCCCGGACACCGGCCGAGACCGCGGTGTCGATCGTCGCGCAGGTGATCGCGCTGCGGGCCGGACGGTCGGCGTCGGCCCTGGCGTCCTCGACCGGGCGGATCGGCGGATGAGCGCGGCCTCGTCCCGCCGCGGCCTCGGCGGCCCGGCCCCGGTCGCACCGGAGCAGGCGCACCCCCCGGCCCGCGGCCCGGTCCGGTCCGGGATGACCTGGGGCGGCCGGCTGCTCGTCGGTGGGCTGGTGATGCTGCTCGCCGTGGTGGGGGTGACCGCGCTGCGGGTCTGGCAGGTCGCCCGGGTGGACGACCAGCGCCCGGTGGACGCGGTCGTGGTGCTCGGGGCGGCCCAGTACAACGGCGAGCCGAGCGCGGTGCTCGCGGCCCGGCTGCGGCACGCCGCCCAGCTCTACGCCGACGGGGTCGCCCCGCGGATCGTCACGGTCGGCGGTGGGCGCACCGGTGACCGCCACACCGAGGCCGAGGCCAGCCGGGACTGGCTGCTCGCCCGCGGGGTCCCGGCGTCCGCGGTGGAGGCGGTGCCGGAAGGTGCCGACACCCTCGGCAGCCTGCAGGCGGTCGCCGCGAACGCCCGGGCGCAGGGCTGGTCGTCGGCGTTGCTGGTCTCCGACCCGTGGCACAGCCTCCGGGCGCGCACGATGGCGCGGGACGCCGGGCTGGAGGCCTGGACGTCACCGACCCGCAGCGGTCCGATCGTGCAGACCCGGGAGACCCAGCTGCGCTACATCTACCGGGAGACCGGGGCGCTGCTGTTCTACGCACTCACCCACGCCTCGGTCGACACCGCGAGCTCCGGTCAGGGCTGACGTCGTGTCCGGTCCGGCAGAGCCCACAGCGCCTGCGGTGCCCCCGGTACCGTCGGGGCTCCACATCGGCCCCCGGTCCTGCGCCGTGCCCTCGGCCGGATACACCCCGGCCGACGCGGAGCGGCGGCATCCCGAGCCGCCCAAGGGGTCCGGCCTGGGGGAGCGCGGCCGGGTGGAGCGGCGCAGCCCGTTCTCCCGGGACCGGGCGCGGGTGCTGCACTCGGCCGCGCTGCGCCGGCTCGCCGGGAAGACGCAGGTCGTCGGGCCCGGCGAGGGCGCCGAGGTCACCGGCATCCCGCGGACCCGGCTGACGCACTCGCTGGAGGTCGCCCAGATCGGCCGTGGCATCGCCGAGGAACTCGGCCTGGATCCCGACATCGTCGACGCGGCCGGGCTGGCCCACGACATCGGCCACCCGCCGTTCGGGCACAACGGTGAGCGTGCACTGGACGAGGCCGGCGCCGGCTGCGGCGGGTTCGAGGGCAACGCCCAGACCCTGCGGATCGTGACCCGTCTGGAACCGAAGGCGCGGTCCACCGACGGGCGCGGCCCCGGCGGGCTCAACCTGACCAGGGCGACCCTGGACGCCGCGACGAAGTACCCGTGGCCCCGGCGCGGCGCCGAACGCAAGTTCGGCGCCTACGCCGACGACCTCCCCGCCCTGGAATGGGTACGGATCGGGGCCCGGCCCGGTGTGCGCTGCATGGAGGCGCAGGTCATGGACTGGGCCGACGACGTCGCCTACTCGGTGCACGACGTCGAGGACGCGGTGCTGGCCGGCCGGATGGACCTGGCCGTCCTCTCCTCGCGGTCCGAACGCGAGGCGCTCGCCGCGGACGCCGCACGCCGCTTCGGGACCGACGCCGGTGCCTGCGCCGAGGCCGCCGCGCAGCTGGACGCGCTGCCGGTGGTCCGCGCGGTGCACGGCCTCGACGTGCGCACCGCAGGGAGCGACGACCTGGTCGCGATGAAGCGGCTGACCAGCGAGCTCGTCGGCCGGTTCGCGCTCGCCGCGACCGACGCCACCCTCGACGCGTACGGTGACGCACCGCTCGCCCGCCACCGCGCCGATCTCGTCGTCCCGATCGAGGCACAGGCCGAGGTGGTGCTGCTCAAGGAGCTCGCCACCCGTTACGTGATGAGCGACCCGCAGCGGCTGGCGATGCAGGCGCGGCAGCGCGAGCTGCTGCACGAGCTCGTCGCGACCCTCGCCGGGCGGGGCCCGGACGGTCTCGACCCGGTCCGCACCGAGGAGTGGGTCGCCGCGCCGGACGACCGGGCCCGGTTGCGCGTGGTGATCGACCAGGTCGCGCTGCTCACCGACCCGCAGGCGGTGGCGTGGCACCGGTCGCTGGTGCGCGGCGGTTGAACGGCCCCACCCCGGTCGGCCGCCGTGCGGTCAGGCGCCGCTCTCGGTGCGCTCGGGGGTGCGCGTCCACGGCCGGGTGATCAGCCACCAACCGGCCACGACGAGCGCGAACTCGACGAGCAGGTACCACGGCCATGGACCCAGCAGATCCAGCAGCGACGGGTTCGACGGCTTGTGGTTGAGGAAGCCGTAGTTGGTGCCCAGCGACGAGTTGACGGTGAACGCCACGACCGCCCAGCCGACGGTCGCCGCGATCGTCACCCGCATGCCGCGCCAGGTCGGCCGGATCCCGACCCCCCAGGTCAAGTAGAGGGCGGCCCAGGTCACGAACAGGTGCAGCGCCCAGAAGTCCAGGAACTCGATGCGCGGGAAGTCCGGCGCGTCCAGCGCCGGGGTGAGCACGGCCTGCGGGGTGAGCGTCAGCCCCCAGTAGTAGGTGAGCGCACACGCCCACCACCGGTGCGTCCACAGCGCGTACGCCGCGGCCATCCAGCTCAGGTCGCTGAGCTGCAGCGGCAGGGACGTATGGACGTCCCAGTTCTCCGGGAGCAATCGCCGCACCTGCATCGACACCTGGAACGCGACGATCACCAGAGCGAACACGCGGCCGGTCGCGATCTGGGCCGCGGTGCCGCGCATCCGCCGCCCGGCGAGCACGAGCAGCACGGCGACGACCGCGCCGATCGCCAGCGCCGTCCAGTGTGTCGTGCCGTAGGGCACGAAGACGTCGTCGTCCGGCTGCACGTCCCCGCTTCTACCGGTGCCCGCCCCGCGCCGCCACCGGGGCCGGACGTCGCAGCCGGCTAGCGGAGGCTGATCGCCGGGAGCAGCGCGTCGTCGTCGGTCGGGACCGACCGGTCCGGGCAGCTGCCCAGCACCCGGGCGATCGCGTCGCGTTCGGCGGCGGTGACCCACAGGTCGTACTTGGCCTTCACCGCGACCTGCCGCGCGACGTAGGCGCACCGGTAGCCGGTGTCCGGCGGAAGCCAGGTGGCGGCGTCCCCGTCGCCCTTGCGGCTGTTCGTCGGGCCGTCGACGGCGATCAGGTTCAGCGGGTCGTTGCCGATCTGCTCGCGCGTCGTGGCGTCGAGTTGCTGGGCACCCTTCTGCCAGGCGTCCGACAGCGCGACGACGTGGTCGATCTGTACCCGTTCGCTGGTGCCCTGGCCGCGGGTGAACGAGATCGTCCGTCCCGTGTAGGCGTCGCGCAGGGTGCCGGTCAGCACGACGCAGTCGTGCGTGCCCGCCTTGAAGACCTCGCGCTCCATGTCCCGGGCCAGTACCTGGTTGCGCTGGTCGCAACCGTCCCGGTCGATGTCGGCCCAGCGGCGGCCGAACTCGGTGCGGGCGTACCCGGTCTTCGGCGCGCGTCCTTTGACCTCGAGGGTCCCGAGAACCGCGACCGCGTTCCCCGCTGCCGGGTCGGCCGGTTCACCGACGCCGGGGCCTTCCCCCGGGGTGAACCCGGACTCCACGATCTCGGTATCGCCCGTCGCCGAGCCGGGGCCGGCAGCCCACACGTCGACGAACGATCCGGGGGCACCACACCCGGCCAGCACCAGTACCGCCGCCATGACCGCGACGACATCCACACGAGCACGCACCCGACGATGATCGCGATCGCGAACGTGGGAACCGTGCCGGACACGCCGGGAGGTTGGTCACCTGGTGCCAGGCCCGCCCGATCGCGGGTCGGCACTCCGAGGACGGTACGACGAATCGGGCCCGGGCGGGTCACCGGAGGGACCCGCCCGGGCGGTGGTGGTCAGGGGACGCGGGTCGACGGAGGAGAACGCTGGTCGGGGCGGATCCGGCGCCTGCCGCCGACCGGCCGCCGTCGCTCGGCGGACCGGCCGCGACGGTGCCGCTGCCGGTCCGGGCGCCGGACACCGACGGTGACCGGACGACCCTGTCGCCCGGTGGCGCGCAGCGGGGCGCCGAGCGCGGGCCACGGACCGGATGCGGCGACGATCGCCAGGAACTTCTCCTCGAAGACCGCGTCGACCCGGGGGCCGATGCCCTCGGCGTCGGCAGGTGCCGGGAGCGCCGTGAGCATCGGTGCGGGATCGGCGGTCACCGCTACCACCTCCCTCGCGGTCCGGTCACTCGCTCCGTCCTCGGACGGAGCGAGCTGTACCCGGATCAGGCGTTGATCTGGGTGCGGTCGGTTGAGTGCCCGGACTCGATCGTGATCGAGCGCGGCTTCGCCGACTCGGCGACCGGGATCCGGATGCGCAGCACGCCGGCCTCGTACGAGGCGTGGATCGCGTTGGTGTCGAGGTTGTCGCCAAGGAACAGCTGGCGCGAGTAGACACCGTAGGCACGCTCGGAGGCGACCCACTCGATCCCGTCAGTGGTGCCGGCATGGCTCGGACGGCGCTCGGCCTTGACGGTCAGCGTGTTGCGCTCGACCGACAGCTCCACCGCGTCGGGGTCGATACCGGGAAGATCGAACTCGACCACGAACTCGTCGCCGTGACGCCAGGCGTCCATCGGCATCGCGGCCGGCCGGGACCACGTCCCGCCCGACTCGAAGGCCTGCGCGGCCAGCCGGTCCAGTGCGCGGAACGGATCAGTCCGCATCAGCATGTCGAACCACCCCTTCCCAGCGGCCGGTCAGCACAACCGCCGCTCCGGCCAGCTGTCTCATCTCGTCGTATCTGTCGTCCGGAGGTCGTTCCCTCCGAATACCTGCAGTGTGCACTAGAGAATTCTGGTTGTCAAGGGTGTCGGTCAGACTTTCGGGTGACGGCTGAGGTCGTCGATCTCGCGCCGGAGTCGGTCCACCTCGGCGTATGCCTCCAGCAGTCGGGACTCGCTCGTCGACAGGTCGGAGCGGAGCTGGTCGATGCAGGACGCCGATTCCAGCGAGTGGCCGTCGTCCAGCAGTTCCCGCAGCCGGGCGGCGTGCTCGAGCTGACGACGGGAGTAGCGGCGGTGGCCACCGGCCGAGCGGTGCGGGGTCACGATGCCCGCGCTGTCGAGACTCCGCAGGAACGCCGGTTCGACGTCGAGGACGTGGGCGGCCTCGCCCATCGCGATCGACGGGTAGTCCGGATCGTCGAGTCGGTCCAGTCCCATGCGCGTGTCCTCTCGTACCGGTCGGCAGCAATGGTCACGTTGCCGAGGACATAAATCTACGTCTACAACTGTAGATAATACGTAGCGATCGTCGTGGCCGGCGGGTCGGCCGCCCGCCGCGCGATCTCCTGGCCGACGGTGCGACCGGTACCGACGCTGTGAACGGCGCCGGCAGCCCTGGCAGCCCTGGCGGCCCTGGCGCACTGGTGGGGGAAGTGAGAGGAGGAGGTTGGAGAGGATGTTGCGGGCGGTGATGCCAGGGGTGCTGCTCCTGGCCACCGCGGTCGGGGTGCTGTGGATCGTCGGTGCAGCGCCCACGGTCGAGTGGATCGACCGTGGAGACGACCTCGTGTGGGTCGTGGGGGCGCTGCTGCTGATCCCGCTCGCGACCGCCGTGCTGAGCATGTACGACGAGTGGGCGGCTGCTCGCCGGGACCGCTCGCGCGACGACCGGCGGGTCGGGGCGTCCTGAACCCTGCGGGCGGTTCGCGGCCGGCAGCCGGTGCGGGTGCGGTCCGGATCGCTTGTGCTTGCCACCTCGGCGGGCGCACGATGAGGTGGGTCCGTGGTCGGATCCCGCTGGCTGGTGCCCGTACTGAGTGTGCTGTTCGTCCCGCTCTGGGCATCCGGGTTCATCGCGGGCAAGATCGCGACCAATCACCTTGAGGTTCCTGCGGTCCTGCTGTGGCGCTTCGTGATCGCGCTGGCCGTGATGCTCGCCGCTGCCACGGTGCTGCGGCCTTCGCTCCCGGTCGGGCGAGCCTGGCTGCACCTGGCGGTCACCGCTCTGCTGCTGCAGGTCGGCCAGTTCTCGTTCGTCTACTCCGGGCTCGCCTCGGGGGTGCCCGCCGGCCTCTCCAGCCTGATCCTCGGCATGGCGCCGCTGCTGGTCGGGCTGCTCACGCCGCTGCTGCTCGCGACCCGGCTCGGTGTCGCCCCGGTGGCCGGGCTGCTGATCGGTGCCACCGGCGTCTACGTCGTCCTGGCCGACGACCTGAGCGGCGGTCTCGGTGGCAACGTCGTGTTCCCGGTGCTCGGCATGCTCGCGCTGGCCGCCGGGACCCTCTACCAGAAGCGGTTCAACGACCGCACCCCCGTCGTGACCAGCGTCGTCGTGCAGATGGCGACGTCGCTGGTCGCCACGCTGGCGGTGTTCCCCTTCCTCGGAGTCGCCTGGCTGCCGCCGACGTCGGGCGGCTGGCTGGCCGTCGGCTGGCTCGGGGTGGTCAACTCGGCGGGCGCGTTCGTGCTGATGTTCCTGCTGTTGCGATGGCGGTCGACGGTCTACGTGTCGTCGCTGTTGAACCTGGTGCCCGCGACGACGGCGCTCACCGCCGTACCGGTGCTCGGCGAGCCGCTCACCCTGCAGGCCGTGCTCGGCCTGGCGATCGCACTGGTCGGGATGTTCGTCGGGATCGGCAGACTCCCCGGCAGGTGGGGTCGTCGCGACCGGCCCGGGGACAACGCCGGGGCGGCGCCGGCGGGGGCCGCGGTCGGACGGCGTTGACCCGCCGCGCCTAGAATCGGCCCCGTGGCGGGACGGATCCGGGACTCAGACATCACCGAGGTCCGCAACCGCACGCGGATCGAGGAGATCGTCGAGGAGTACGTCGCGCTGCGCCGCGCCGGGGCGGGGTCGCTGAAGGGCTTGTGCCCGTTCCACGACGAGAAGTCGCCATCGTTCACCGTCCGGCCCTCGCACGGCACCTTCCACTGCTTCGGCTGCGGTGAGCACGGCAGCGTCATCGACTTCGTCATGAAGATGGAGATGGTCGGCTTCCCCGAGGCCGTCGAGCGGCTCGCCGACCGGTGCGGCGTCCGGCTCACCTACGAGGGTGGCGGTTCGTCGGTGCAGCGCGACCGGGGCACCCGCAGTCGCCTGCTGGAGATCAACAAGAAGGCGGCGGAGTTCTACGCCGAGCAGCTGCGCACCCCGGCCGGCCGGCCCGCCGTGCAGTTCCTGGCCGAGCGCGGGTTCGACGACGCCGCGGCCGAGAAGTTCGGCTGCGGTTACGCCCCGGCCGGTTGGGACACCGTCACCAAGCACCTGCTCGGGCAGGGTTTCCAGCTCGACGAGCTGATCAAGTCCGGGATCTCCAAGGAGGGCAGGCGCGGCGCGATCGACCGGTTCCACCGGCGGCTGCTCTGGCCGATCCGTGACCTCGGTGGCGACGTGGTGGGTTTCGGCGCGCGCCGGTTGTTCGACGACGACGGCATCGAGGCCAAGTACCTCAACACCTCCGAGACACCCGTCTACCGCAAGACGCACGTGCTGTTCGGCCTGGACCAGGCCAAACGGGAGATCGCGAGGTCGCGGCAGGTCGTCGTCGTCGAGGGGTACACCGACGTGATGGCGATGCACCTGGCCGGAGTGCCGACCGCCGTCGCGTCCTGCGGGACGGCGTTCGGGTCCGAGCACGTCTCGGTCATCCGCAGGCTGATCGGCGACGACTCGTTCGACCGCGGCGAGGTCATCTACACCTTCGACGGCGACGCGGCCGGCCAGAGCGCCGCGATGAAGGCGTTCGAAGGTGACCAGAGCTTCGCCGCGCAGACGTTCGTGGCCGTCGCGCCCGACGGTCAGGACCCGTGCGACCTGCGTAACAACCACGGTGACGCCGCGGTCAGGGACCTCGTCGCGCGGCGCGAGCCGCTGTTCGAGTTCGCGATCCGCACCGAGCTCCGCACGCACGACCTGGGCTCGGCCGAGGGCCGGGTGGCCGCGCTGCAGCGCACGGTCCCGCTGGTCGCCCGGATCAAACGGGAGGACCTGCGCGACGAGTACGCCCGCCGGCTCGCCGGCTGGGTCGGCTGGGACGACATCGCCGTCGTCGTCCGGCGGGTGCGGGAGACCGCCGGAGCGCCGGTGGAGGGCCGCTCGCGGCGCCGGGAGGCACCCCCCGCACCGCGTCGCGGTGACGCCCAGCTGCACCTGCAGCGGGAGGCGCTCAAGGCGGCACTGCAGATCCCCGGCATCGTCGGGCCCGGGTTCGACGAGCTGCCCGAGGCAGGTTTCACGCACCCGCAGTTCGCGGCCGTGCACCGGGCGATCATGGCTGCGGGCGGGGTCCAGGCCGGGTTGGACGGCCCGGCCTGGCTCGACGCCGTCGTCGCGCAGGTGGCCACCGACGACGTGAAGCGGCTGGTCAGCGAGATGGCGGTGGAGGATCTCGAGTTGCCGAAGCGGAACACCGACGAGGTGCGTTACGTCAACGGCGTTCTGGCCGGTGTGCGGCTCGGCCTGGTCGAGCGGGAGATCGCCGACCTGAAGTCGCAGCTGCAGCGGACCAACGCCACCACCGACTTCGAGGAGTACAACGAGCTGTTCGGCGTGCTCGTGCCGCTGGAGCAGTACCGGATCGCGCTCCGCGAGCAGGCCGCCGGGGTCGCGTCGTGACCGGCTTGTGGCGTCGGCTGTTCGGCCGCGATCCGGTGCCGGACGCGATCGCCGACAACCTCGCCGCCGAGGAGGCCGTCGTGGCGACGGCGGAGGTCTCCGGCGGGGGGACGCTCGTGGTCACGTCCTGGGGAGTGTGGCCGCCGTCCGGGGAACGGATCGGGTGGCACGAGATCGCCAAGGCCGCCTGGGACAAGACCTCCCTGGTGGTGACGCCGACCGTGGCGGAGGAGATCGGCCCCGCCGTCGAGCTCCTGGCCGACGCCCGCCCGATCCGCTACCGGCTGACCGAGCCGGGGAAGGTGCCGCAGGCGGTGCACGAGCGGGTCACGCAGTCCATCCGCACGCGCAACCGCCGCGAGCTGCCCGGGGGAGGGGCCTGGGTGCTCCAGCGCAAGGTGCCCGGGCGGGACGGGCTCGTCCTGCAGGTCCGTCCGGACGCCGGCACCAACCCGGTCGCGGCCCGCCGGCTCGCGGAGGGCCTCGCCCGGCGGCTGCCGGGCACGTCGTGAACCCGTCCTGGGACCCGGGGCTCTACCGGTCCTTCGACGACCACCGTTCCCGGCCGTTCCGCGACCTCCTCGCGCGGGTCGGACCGCTGGACCCGGCGCTGCCCCGGGTGGTCGACGCCGGATGCGGACCCGGGCATCTCACCGGCCTGCTCGCCGGACGCTGGCCCGAGGCGCGGGTCGAGGCGTTCGACTCCTCGCCGGAGATGGTCGCCGCGGCCCGTGCCGCCGGGATCGTGGCGACCCGGGCCGACGTGCGGGACTGGACCCCACCGCCGGACACCGGCGCGATCATCACCAACGCGGTTCTGCAATGGGTGCCCGGGCACCCCGAGGTGTTGCGGCGCTGGACGACGGCGCTGGCACCGGGGGCGTGGCTGGCGATGCAGGTGCCCGGCAACTTCGACGCACCGTCACACGCCCTGACCAGGGAGGTGGCGGCGCTGCCGCGCTGGCGGAACCGCCTCTCGCTGCGTGGGACCGAGACGGTGCTCCACCCGGGCGGCTACGCCGAGCTGCTCTCCGCGGCGGGTGGCGACGTCGACGTCTGGGAGACCACCTACCTGCACCGGCTCGACGGGGAGGATCCGGTGCTGCGCTGGATCTCCGGAACCGCGCTGCGGCCGGTCCGTGATGCCCTCGACGAGGGCGGCTACACCGCGTTCGTCGACGAACTCGCGCCACGCCTGCGCGGCGCCTACCCGCCGGACGCCGAGGGATACACCTGGTTCCCGTTCCGCCGGGTCTTCGCGGTCGCCCGCAAGCGGTGAGCGGCGCCGTCCGGTCGCACGAGGCTCCCTCGCTCAGGCGGCGCCGTCGGTGCGGTCGCCGCGCGCCTTCTGGATGACGCCTTCCACGCCCGCCTGCGCGACACCGGCCGCGCCCTGGACGGCAGGATGATCCACGGCCCGGCGGTAGGTACGCACCAGCTGGTCGTAGCGCTCCCGCCCGGCTCGGGTGCCGAGGACGTACCCGACAGCAACTCCGACGAGGAACCTGACCATTCCCCTCACCTCCCGACCGCGACCGTACCCGGACCCCCGGGAGCCGTCGTGCCGCACCCGGATGCGGCGCCGACCTGCGGTAACGGCCGCCGAACGGGGGGTTGCCGAGGTGTTCCGGAGCGTGTTGTAGAGTTCTGTGCATCGCCGGGACGACCGTCCGGGCGGTGTGAACGGTCCTCCGTAGCTCAATGGCAGAGCACCCGACTGTTAATCGGGCGGTTATTGGTTCGAGTCCAATCGGAGGAGCATTTCCCCAGGTCAGTGACGTGATCCGGGTAGCGACTCAAGATCGGCCCCCAGGAAACCCCCACTAATGGGTTCCGGGGGTCGACGTGTTTCCGAAGACCTCCAGGACCTCCTTGGCTCCGGTCGCGGCCACCTTGCGGCCGAAGTAGAAGTCCTGCGTCATCGAGATCTTCGAGTGGCCGAGCTGGTCCGCGGCCTGACGGGCCGAGAGGCCGGCGTCGTCCATCAGCGTCGCGACCGTCTTGCGGTAGACGTGCGAGGTCACCCAGCCGAAGCCCGCCCGGGCGAAGATGTCCCGCAGGTCCGCCTGGGTGTTCGACGGATCGCGAAGCCCACCCATGACGGCGGGGAACACCGGGTCCTGGCCATCAGCCTCGGGAACGGCGGCCCGGCGCTCGCGGAGCATCGTCAGCGCCCAGCTCGACAGCTCCAGTGTCCGGTACCCGCTCTTGCTCTTCGGCTTCCACTTGATCGACAGGCCCTGTCCTTTGATCCGGATGACCGTGCCCCGCACCTCCACGGTTCCGGCGTCCAGGTCCAGCGCGTCCCAGGTGACCGCGGTGGCCTCTCCGATCCGCAGGCCGGTCGCCAGCATGAAGTCGGTCAGCTCGACCAGGTCGAGATCGCGGCACTTCTCGTCCTCGTGCAGCTTGGCGCGTAGCTCGATCGCCTCGGGTAGTGTGAGCGCCCGCGTGGACGACCGGTCGCTCTCGATCCGCCCGACGTCGCGCACCGGGTTGCGGTCCATCGCGTCGTGGCGCACCGCCAGCCCGACCATGCCGCTCAGCACCGTGCGCACGGTCTTGGCCGCCGCGGTCCCGTGACGGTCGTGCACCTCGATCACGAACCGGTCGAGACGGCCGGTGCTCAGCTCCCGCACCCGGAGACGTCCGAGCCCGTCACGTACGTGTCGTTCGAACTGGAGCCGGTAGAGCGCGAGCGTGTTCGGCGACCGCTTGCCCAGCGAGACCGCCCGCTCGATCTCCGACAGCCATAGCTCGCCCAGCTCACGGACCGTCGAGTCCGCGGAGATCTCCCCGCTGCGCGTCGCCCGGCCCCGGTCACGAAGCGCTGCAAGCAACGTCTGCTCCGCGCCGGCCGAACTGGACCCCACCCGCTCCACGTGCCGGATGACGCCGTCGTGGTCGCGGAACTGCGTCCGGGCCCGGTACCGCTTCGGGCCCAGCTTGTAGATCCGTATGCGGCCGTGCGTGCCGATCGGCAGGGGCGGGCGGGCCATCACGCCACCTCGTCCCGCAGCGACGCGACCCACTCGCGGACGTCGTCGGGGATGTAGCGGACGTGCTTGCCCATCCGGCGGCCGCGGGGTCCGTAGCCCTGGCAGCGCCAGCGGTAGAGCGTCTGGACGGGGATGCCGAGGTATTCGGCGACGTCCTTGACGCCCCACAGCTTCTCGATCCCGTTCATGACGTCCTCCCGTGCTCGGTGCTGCGGGTGCGGCGTTGCTCGCGTCGTCGTTCGGCGATGCTGAGTGCGATCTCTCGTTCGGCGTCGTTGCGGTGGCCGATCTGGACGACGGCCCAGTCGTTGACCACCAGCACCGCCCCGGGCTCGGTGGGGGTGTCCAGGGCCGCCAGGGTCTCGCCGAGCCGGTAGCTGCGTCGGTCGCCGCGGATCGCGCCGAACGTCGTCGAGTACGCGCGGGACTTGGTGAGGAAGTGGCCGCGGAAGCCGAGCATGTGCGCCCAGCGGCGCAGGTTCAGCTCTTCGTACTCCTCGCGTCCGCCGAGCTCCCACGCCGTTTCGATCAGGCGCCGGTGGTGCCCGGTGATGTCGAGGTGGCGCAGGTGGGCGATGTCGCGGATCGGTCTGTCGGTGGCCTCGCTCTTGCCGGTGCCTTTGGTGGCGTACTTCGCGATGTAGGCGGCCAGGGCGGTGTCGGTGATCTCGCCGTCGTCGTTCTCGAGCGCGGCTGCGGTGGTGGAGGTGATCGGGCGGATGTCGACCTGGGTGCCCCAGGCGAGCAGCAGAGGTGTCCCGTCCGGGCGGTCGACCACGAGCGAGACGTCCCGGGCCGCCTCACGCATCGCGGCGTTCAACGCTTCGACGGTGATCCCAGCCGGTGGCGTGGTGGTGGGCCCGTCGGGGCCGTCGAGGCGGACGACGGCGTGGAAGTGGACCAGGCCGCGGCGTTGGTATTCGGCGACTTTGGCGTAGGACAGGCGGGCGTGGTCGCGGAACTCGCGCACCTTCACGCCGAGCATCTGCGCGAGGATGCGGCGAAGCCGGATCGCGAAGCGGTTCCACAGCTTGCCCGCGTGGGCCTGCCACAGGACGGCGCCGGTGTAGTCGTGCGTGGTCGGGTCGAGGGCGGTCCCGACACGGGGGTCGTCGCGGTGGTGCTTGTCCCCGCACCGGCAGGGCACGACCAGGCCGCGGGCGGTGACCCGGCGGGAGTGCACTGCCCCGAACGACGGCGCGGTGAGGGTGACGAACAGCCGCGGATGCGCAGCCGCTGTGTCGGGGACGCCCTTGCCGCCGGCCATCCCGGACCGCAGGAGGTGGTAGGCGTCGGACGCGTAGCGGTCCGAACACGCCGGACACACGCTGGCGCGCCGGTTGCCGCAGGGGGCGAGGATGTCGCCTTCCCGTTCGGTGAGGACGGTGCCGGTAGCGCGGTCGTAGATCCGCGACGACCCGGACAGGTGGATGGGTGCGGCGCAGCCGCCGATGGCGGTGACCTCTCGGCGCCAGGTCTGGAAGCCGTCCGAGCGCAGCAGGTGCGACAGGTCCGTGTCGTGCTGGTCGTGCTGGGTTGTGGCAGCCGTGTTCACGGCATCCCTCCCGGGGATCTGTGGCAGATGGGGGCTCCGGTCCCGCCGGGAGCTGGTCTCACAGCGGCGGGACCGGGTCGGAGCGGTATTCAGCGGCGCGGGTGGAGGCGGTGTTCGTGGTCGATCTCGACCGGGCCGGGGGTGTAACCGTGGTGGCGGGCCAGCAGCCGGGCCGCGGCCCGGTAGGAGGAGGCGTGGCCGACGAGGGCGCCGTGGTCGTTCTCGACCCGGTAGCGGCCCTTGTCGCGCAGCACGGTGCCGCCGTGGCCGGTGTCGCCGAGGACGACCAGGGCTTTGCCGGGTGCGACGACGTCGATGCCGATCAGCCCGGTGGAGCGCTGCGCCGCCTTCCTCGATCCCGAAGCCGGTGCCGGTGCCGGTGCCGGTGCGGGTGCGGGTGTGGGTTCCGGGATCGGTCGCAGGTGGGCCCAGCGCGAGACCATGTCGCGGGTCTGCTTCGGCACCAGTACCGAGCGGGCTGGGCCTTCCTGGCGTGCGTGGTGGAGGTGGTGGCTGCCGCCGAGCCGGAGGTGTCCGGTGTCGAGGAGTTGGACCACGGTGTCCCCGTCATGCCGGGAGACCGCGTCCGCGCATCCCGGGCGGGCAGGATCGGCCCGCAGCACCAGCCCGGAGCGCTCGATCACGAACAGACCCGGGTCCTGGGCGAGGGCGACGATCCGGGCGACCTCCCGCGGGTCCTGCGTCGCCGCCGGGCCGTGCTCGGGTGTCTCGACGGCGACCGGGTCACCGAACAGCGCGCCCTGCACGGTGCCGGTCATGCTGACCACCACCAGGTGGAGCGGGCCTCCCAGGACCATTCGCGGGCGAGCTGGCGGATCACGTACCACTCGGCGACCAGCACACCGGCGGTGATGCCCCAGAACCACCCGGAGTCGGTGCCGAGGGAGAGCCACGCGCCGCCGACGATGAGCGCGAAGAGCAGGGTGAACTTGGCCCAGGTGCGCAGCACCCATCCGGTGGTGGAGCCCATCAGGCGGCCCCCCGATCGGTGCCGTCGACGTCATCGCCCTCGGTGCTGTCGGTGTCGTCGTGGAGGTCGACCACCTCAGCTGCCGGTGGAGGTGTGCACCGCTGCACCAGCTCGGCGATGTCGGCGTCGGAGACGAACGCGGCCCGGAACCGGACCGGGAGCCGGGAGCCCTTGTCGATCACGAACCCGATCCCGGCATGCCGGGCATCCCCGGGGATCTCATCGGCCAGCGCTCCCCGCTCGCGGGCGCCTTCACCGAGGACCATGTCGACGTGTGAGGCGGCGGTGACGCCCAGGCAGATCCGCTGAGTGAACAGCTCCCGCACGTCCACCACGTCCTTGGACGGTTCCTGCAGATGCCCGTGGACCGTGAACAGCGACGCCCGCCCTTGGGTCATCACCTCCGCCAGCAGCCGCAGGGCGTCGCGCACGCTCGACCGGTCGCCGTAGGCGGTGAGCATGGCCATCTCGTCGATCACCAGCAGCTCCACCGGCGTCCCCACGCTCGGGGTGCAGGCGCGGATGTTCTGGTCGCGCATGTCGTCCTGCCGGTCCCGCATCGCATCCCGGAACTCGGTCAACAGCTCCAACGCTTGAGGCATGGTGGTGGCGTAGCGGTGGAACAGCGGCGCGCCCTGCTCGGTCTCCACCCCGCCCTTGAGGTCGACCATCCACACGCGGACGATCCCGTCGCGGATGCACGGCCCGACCCCACGCAGGGTCGACCAGAGCACGGAGCCCTTGCCTGCTCCGGAGGCGCCGGCCACGAGGCGATGGCCGCCGATGACGGGTGCGGTGAAGGGTTCGCCGCGTTCGTTGTCGCCGATCTCCACCGCACCCAGGTCCACATCCTCGACCTGCTCGGGGATGTCGGGAGCGGGGATGGTGCGGGTGAAGGGCAGCTCCCACTCGATCACGATCGCCACGACACCCGGGCGGTGGCGGGTGATCGCGACCCGGTGCGCGATCAGCGCCTCCCACAGCACCGAGGAGCGCTCCTGCCAGAACGCCACGTCCTGGCCGCGAACCATCCGCACGTAGACGGTGTCGATCGAGGACGACGACGACCGCACCCGCAGCACGCGGGGCACGAGCTGGTCCCCGGTATGCCGATGCTCCCGAGTGAGCCCGCAGTCGGCCATGAGCTGTGTCCACCGTCGGCCGCGGTAGACCGTCCACCGCCGCCACACGGCCCGCAGAGCAGGAGCGGCGAACCGGTCGAAGCTCGCCGGATGGCACCGCCCCCACACCGCGACCGAGGCGACCAGGGCGCCGAGCACGGCGGCCGTCACGAGCGGCCCGAGCACCAGCGCCAACCCGACGATGATGAGCGGGAGGGCGACGAATCCGGGATGCCGGGCCAGCCACGCCAGGGCCTGGACCTCACGCCCCGGAGGCCGGGTGGCACGCCCGCCACGGGTGCGGGCGGGGCCGTTGATGCGGGTTGCTGAACTATGCTTGGTCATTGCTACCAGTCCTCACCAGAGTTGTCGGGTAGCAGAGGGCGTCCGCTGTGTGTTTCCGCCAAGAATCCGTGCAGCGGACGCCCCCACCACCCGAAGTGGGTCATTTCTGTTCGCGCAACGCGCCGCGCGCCGAGTCGAGTTGCACCGTCAGGTGCGCGACATCGCGGGCGAGATTGTCGTGGGTGTTCTTGAACCCACCGGTCCGGTACGGGATCCCGTGCAGTGAGCGTTTGAGTTCCCGCATGGCGGCGTCGATGTCCTCCACCACGCGATCCACAGCTTTCGACATGTCATTTTCTCCATTCGCGGGAGACCAGCTCGGCTTCCCAGCGCTTCGCCGACGCCGACATGACCTGCAGGGAGCGGTGGGCCTTCTTCGCCGCCGCGCTCATCTCCTCCCCGCTCGCGCGCGACCAGGCGTGCCGAGCGGTCACGCCGGCCTTGGCCGAGACACCTTTGGCGTTCTTGCGTTCACCGC
This sequence comes from Pseudonocardia sp. NPDC049635, assembly GCF_040659795.1. NCBI lineage: Bacteria > Bacillati > Actinomycetota > Actinomycetes > Pseudonocardiales > Pseudonocardiaceae > Pseudonocardia > Pseudonocardia sp. NPDC049635. Next base: position 5,902 of record NZ_JBFAON010000003.1, on the reverse strand, counting down.
GGCGTTCGGCGTCGCGGGTCTTGGCGGTGAGCTTCTCCGCCTCGGCGTCCCCGACGAGCTGCAGGGCCCGCCAGAACTCGCCGTACTTGCGCAGCGCGCGCCGGTTGACCTTCGGCAGTGTCGTGACCCGATCGCGGGCCCCGAGACTGAACGCCATGTCAGACGCCCTTGCGGATGGCGAGCTGTGCCAGGCGCAGGCCTTCGGCGACCCCGGCCCGCCACGCCTGCTCGGTCGGGATCACCGGTGCCTCGGTGCGGGCCCAGCGACGCCGTTCGATGTCCAACCGGCGCACCAACCGCCCCACTCCCGAGGTGGTGCGCTGCCGAGCGTTCGTGGTCGTGTTCATGCCGTCATCTCCATTCGATTCCGCGACCCGGAATCTGTCCGGTCGCTGGTTTCGCCTTCTCCGAAACAGCCCGGGCAGACCCCGGAACCGCCACACGCCTGGCACTCGATCCCGTCGATCGAGTCGCCGTAGCCGTCGCACACATCGCAGGCGCGGCTACCACTGCATTCGCCACACACCACCGGTGATCACCCCTGATCGGAGACACACGTGTCCCCGTCTCGGAACTACTCGGATGTGCCGGAAAAAGGTCCGGCGGAATTGAATGGGCCGCCGGGTCAGGCGGCCGGGCCGCTGATCTCGCGGACCCTGTTGCGGTTCTGGTGCTGTTCGGTCAGGTCGCGCTCGGCCTGGGCCAGTACCTCCCGGAGCCGGGTCAGATCGGCCCGGGGAAGGAACAGCGTGACGGTCCCACCGGAGCCGGTGAGGTCCACCGTGGCTCGGTCCTCACCCGGGTAGAGGTGCACCGGGAACGTGGTCGACTCGTAGACGTAAATGTCGACCGTGACCGTCGAGGACGGCAACCAGTCCGGGCGGCTCACTGCTCGCCGCCGTCGTGGTCCTTGCCCCGCCGCCCGGGCGCGGGTGCGGGGTGGGCGTGCTTGAGCCCGGCCGCCTTGAACGCGATCCCCGACACCGTCCGACCATCCGGCGACTCGATCGAGTACGGGTTGATCCTCGGATCGATCAACTGCACCCGCACGTCCTCCGGAAACCCCTCCCCGGGATCGGCGGTCAGGGTCACCTTGATCTCCTCACCCTTCGGCGCCCGCTGCCCCGCCGCCACCTGCAACTTCGCGAACAGCGACACCACGAACTGCATCACCCCATCCCGATCGGTCACCGGCACCTCCGCACCGTTCGCGTCCTGACGGGTCTTGGGTGCGGGTGGCTCCACCACCGTGAGCTTGTAGCCATCGAGCACCACCGGAAGATCCCTCATCGCTGACTCCTCTCCACCCCTCATGACTGGACGTCTAGGGGAGTGAGGTTGAGAGTAGAGGACGTCTAGACGAGCTGCAAGAGCGGGTCTGGTCGGTCGGGGTTGTCGCTGGTCAGCGTGCGGGGATGTCGTACTCCAGCACGTAGGCGGGGGCGGCTTTGACGGTGTCGCAGACCTCTACGGGGACTCCGCTGGTGTCGTAGGCGGTGCGTACGACGACCAGGACCGGGACGCCGTCGGGAAGTTCCAGGCGGCGTCGTTCGTCGGCGGTGGGCATCCGGGCGGTGACCTCTTCGATGAAGTGGTCGAGGATGTGCCCGGTCTCCTCCAGGCGCGCGTAGATCCCGCCCGGACCGGTGTTGGCCTCCAGGATCGCCGTGCCCTCCGCGACTGCCAGCGGCAGGAACGACGTCGCCACCTCGATCGGCCGGTCATCGGCCAGGTAGCGCCGGGAGCGGACCGCGACCCGCTCGTCATCGGACAGCCGCAGTCGCTCGCGTACATCGGGTGGGGGAGCGGCGCGGGTGATCTCAATCTGGTCAACCGTCGGCCGCACGCCGGCTTTGTCCGCCTCGGCCAGGAAAGCGGCCTGTCCGGCGTCGCGGTGCTTACGTGCGAACCGGTCCGAGGCGAGGCGACGAACGGGGGCGGGCATGCGCACGAACACCCCCCGCCCGTGCTCGGCCACCACGCGGCCCTCGGTGCGTAGCTCCTGGATCGCCTGACGTGCTGTCATCCGGGCCACCGAGTAGTGGCGGGTCAGCTCGGCCTCGGACGGCAACCGGTCACCGGCGCGCAGGTCACCGCGGTCGATCGCAGACCGCAGGTGGTCCGCGATCTGCCGGTACGGTGGCCGGCCGTCCTGCCGGTCGATCTCACCGAGTTGCACGCCACTCCTCCAGTCGTCCAGACGAGGCGTTAGCATATCCGAGCAAGCATGGTGGCAAGTATCAGGAGGCGGCGACATGTCCGACACGCCCAAGCACTCGGTGAGTGTGGCCGGAATAGTCGTGCGCGGCGACGGTCGAATCCTGGTCATTCAACGCCGCGACAATTCTCACTGGGAACCGCCCGGCGGCGTCCTGGAGCTGGGGGAGACCTTCGAACAGGGCGTCCGCCGTGAAGTCGCCGAGGAGACCGGCATCGCCGTCGAGGTCGAGCGGCTGACCGGCGCCTACAAGAACCTGCCCCGTGGCATCGTCGCCCTCGTCTTCCGCTGCCGCCCCACCGGAGGCGAGGCCATCACGACCGACGAGTCCCGCCGCGTTGACTGGCTCACCCCCGACGAGGTCCGCGCTCACATGGACCCCGCCTACGCTGTCCGCGTCCTCGACGCCCTCACCGACCACCCCGCATCACGCGCCCACGACGGCGTGCAGCTCGTAGCCTCCTGACCTCGAAGGACGGCGCCAGGGCGCGCCGTGTTTATAGTCTCCATTCGGTATCAAGTGGCGCCTGCGGCGCCGGGCTCCCGCTCCCTCACGGGGGTAGCCCCGGGCTGCGGCCTCCGGCCGGTCCCGGGGCTACCGTGGTCTATTTGGTGGCTACAGGCGGCGACGTACCTTATCCGCCCGCATCTCTTCCTCATCAAAGTCTGATGTGTAGTACCGCGAAGCCAGCACTTCAAGAAGCGTGACAACCTGTTCTCCTTCAACGGCCAGTCGTCCAGTTTCGTCGAAGAAGTCATCGGGCTCTAGCTGTCGCCGACTGATCACCTCGCGGATCTTCTCGTTGGTCCTGGCCGCCCATTGATCAGCAGTAAACGACGAAATATCGCGGAGAAGGCGTCGCGCTCGAACTTTCCGACTGGTAATCAGAGCGAGTTGGTCCCCAAGGTCATCTCCGCAGCTGATCGAGCTTGTGATCACGTTAACGTGCTCAGGGATAAGCTCTTTAGAGAGTTCCAAGTCTGCGAATAAGCGCTCGAAAGCTAACGGTCGCAGGACTGCAATCTCCTCGCCGCTTACGACGATATCGACGTCAGGCTCGAGAACGAAAACGGGGCGGTCGACTTCGCTGAGGGTGTCGCTGAAGATTGTCATCCAGCCACCAGCTTTAGCTACCCTCTGGGGCGAGGACTGCTTAACGAATGCAACAGTTCCCCCACTCTTTCGACGCACAACGATAGCGTAGAAAAGGAAGTTTCGACGCAGTTCCGGCGCGGTGTACCAGTCGTCTGAATCAAATGCAGTTGACAGGATCGAGTACAGCTCGGTTCCTTGGTCGGACTCCTCGTCGGCAAGCTCGTTCGAGATCGTCGAACGTTGAGTGAGCTCAGACACGGTGGTTCTCAGGTACTCGCCTGGGTCCAGATGTAGATCCGAATCGTAGGGAACTCGGGTCTTTGTCTGCAGCTCAAGCAACCATCGCCTGCAAGCCTGTAGCAGTGCGTCCGCCAGATCCTTCTTGATCTCCACTCGACCGGCGGTTAGGTTCTTTGAACCGGGGCGTGGACGGAACCCGAGGACTAGGGTTACCTCGTCTGCAAGGTCTAGCCGTGTCCAGTCCGTCGGCTCATCCATGGTCTGGAGTCTCCTTCGTGCTTCTCGATGAGCCCTCCGGTCGCGCGCACAACGCGGATGTCGTCTCCTGCCTTCGGAGGGGTGGAGCACACGAGTATACGGGACTGCCCATTTACTGTGACCCGGACCACCCTCCTGCCTAGGAGGTATATCAATGGGTTGATCAGGGCAAGGTCTGAATTGATAGATACTACGAGCAGGACTAAGAAGAAGACTCCATACGATATTATGTCGCGCATCGTGGGCTCGCCGGGGGCAAGGAATGGCAGGAGGTGGCTCGCCAGAAAGCCGCTCACTAAGTTGCCTGCATCTTCCACTGATTGGACTCTATACGTGTAGGAGTTCACCTGTCTTGAATAATGAAGAACTATCGAAAGTGCACTGAGTATCCCAATGCACCCCAGGGTGTAGAAAACTCCTTGAGTCCAGGGATTCTCGTAGCGAATCGCGAATAGAAAGAATAGAACTGAGTAGGCGCTGACAAAGAGTCTTGCTCGAAATAAGAGTTGCCCCGGCGTCCGGTCCGAACCTCTGCCAACTCGCATCTCAGCACCTCCTTGTCAAACGTACGTTCGAAGACTACCGGTTCACCACGACAAGAACCTGCCCTCGCCGGGCGGCAGACCTCCGGGATGGTGGGGTCGTGCCATCCCGTCAACCTCCCGGAGGGCTACCGCACGGCCGCCCGTGGGCAGCAGCTCCGCATCGTAAGGCGCCGGTGTGCGTCGAGGGGCTGCCCACGAACGACCGTGCGGTCGGGCTGCGCCAGGCCGACGGGATGGCACTCGAACCGCAGCGGGGCATGTGGGGGAGCGGGTCGGCGAGGGGTTTCCTGGGCCGTCTCCGGGCCGTCTGGGCCGTCGTGGGTCCGTCGGAGACCACCCGACAACGAGAAACGACGCTGACCTACGGGAGAAGGTACCCGCTGGTCAGCGCCGTTTCAGAGCCTGTGATCAGGCAGCCTGCTTGGTCTCCCAGAAGATCTTGTCGATCTTTCAGATCTGGCGGATGGGTCGGGCCGGGTTGCCTGCGACGAGGACGCGATCAGGGACGGCGTGGGTGACGACGCTCCCTGCCCCGACCACGGCGCCTGCCCGATGGTCACGCCGGGGCAGACGATGACCCCTGCTCCGAGCCAGGTGTTGCTGCCGATGTCGATCGGAAGTGGACGTTCCCAGCCCTGGCGACGGCGGTCGTGGTCCTCCACGGGGTGCTGTGCTGTCAGGAGTTGGGTGCGCGGCCCGATGCGGACGTCGTCGCCGATCGTGATCGTGGCGTCGTCCATGAAAAGGGCGTCGAGGTTGACGAAGACGCGGTCCCCGAGGGTGATGTGGCTGCCGTAGCTGCACAGGAAGCGGGGCAGCACCACGACGCCGTCACCGACTTGTCCGACGATGTCGCGGAGGAGCGTTGCACGTTCGTCGTCGTCATCAGCGCCGGTCGCGTTGAACCGGTCGAGGAGGCGCCAGCAGCGACGTCGGTCGTCGACGAGGTCGGGTGCGTCGAGGTACCAGCCGTTGCGGAGCATGCGTTCCTTGTGCTCGCCCACCCTTCCGATCCTGCGTCCCGAAGGTCCGCGGGTACAGATCCGGTACTAATTAGCCCGGCCAGCGACACCCAATGACGACCGGCCACCACCAGCGAATCCGCAGCTCAGCGACCGGATCGGCGGTGTTTCGGGTGGTCGGAGTTTCCCCAGCGGCAGTACATCTCCTACTGCGGCGCCCTCGCCGGCGGGCAGACCTCCAGGATGGTGGGCCGTGCCATCCCGTCGACCTCCCCACGGGCTACCGCATGCCCGCCCGCGGGCAGCTCCGCACGATCGGCTGCCGATCGGTGTCGAGGAGCTGCCCACGAACGACCGCGCGGTCGAGGTGCGCCGAGGCCGAGGGATGGCGTTCAAGGTGCAGCCGAGGCGTGTGGGGAGCGGGGCCAATGGGGGCTCCTGGCCGTCTCCGGGCAGTCTGAGCCGTCGCTGAGCCGTGAGACGCCACCTGTCGCCGGATCCTGAACTCTGACCCCCAGGCGTTCCGGGAATGTTGACCCCCTCCCGACGCTAGGGAGGTGTTGAACGTGGAGGACTGGGCGGA